>NZ_JBFREX010000025.1:0-57169 GCF_052114525.1 Pseudomonas sp. KB_15
TTGTCAGTGCTGGCCTCTTCGTCGGAACGCCGCCCGGAGCAAGCCCGCTCCCACAGTTATTGCAGTTGGCTGACAAGCATCAGGCGCCGAAACCACCGTCGATGGTCAGGCTGGCCCCTGTGATATAGCCCGCTTCAGGGCTGACGAGGTAGGCGACGAAGCTGGCAATTTCTTCGGCCTTGCCGTAACGGCCCACGGCCATCAACGGAATCAGGCTTTCCGCAAAGTCACCGTGGGCCGGGTTCATGTCGGTGTCGACCGGACCCGGTTGCACGTTGTTGATGGTGATGCCTTGCGGGCCGAGATCACGGGCCAGGCCCTTGGTCAGGCCGACCAGCGCCGACTTGCTCATGGCGTACGGGCCGCCACCGGCGAAGGGCATGCGATCGGCGTTGGTGCTGCCGATGTTGATGATGCGACCGCCTTCGGTCATGTGTTTGGCGGCGGCCTGGGTGGCGATGAACACGCTGCGCACGTTGATGGCCAGGGTCTGGTCGAAGTCTTCGAGTTTGAACTCGGCCAGCGGTGCGACAGCCAGTACGCCAGCATTGTTGACCAGGATATCCAGTCGACCGAAGGTCTCTACCGTGGCGGACACGGCACCGCGAATCGCGTCGGCGTCGGCGCTGTCGGCCTTGATGGCCAGGGCCTTGCCGCCCTTGGCGGTGATGCTGTCTTGCAGTTCTTCAGCTTTGGCCGCCGAGCTGACATAAGTGAAGGCAACGGTTGCGCCTTCAGCAGCCAGGCGCTTGACGATGGCTGCGCCGATGCCGCGGGAACCACCTTGAATCAATGCCACTTTGCCGCTGAGGTTCTGAGTAGTCATGTCGATCTCCAAGTCCCGAGGCGAGATGTCCCGGTTGATGGAGCCTAGTATCAGTTCTGGATTACCTGCCGTGTAGACCATGGTTGCGATAGTCTGTGTAAACCAAAAGTTTATAGTGGTTCCTATGGAAACCTTCAGCAGTATCGAATGCTTTGTGCGCAGTGCCGAGGTCGGCAGCTTTGCTGAAGCGGCGCGGCGCTTGAGCCTGACGCCGGCGGCGGTGGGCAAGAGCGTTGCCAAGCTCGAGGCGCGCCTGGGTGTCAGATTGTTCCAGCGCAGCACTCGCAGCCTGACGCTGACGGAAGCCGGTCAGTTGTTTCTCGGCGAAGTCAGCAGCAGCCTTCACACCATCCAGAATGCCGTGGCCAATCTCGCCAGCGCCGGAGGGCAGCCGGCGGGCACCCTGAAAGTCAGCATGGGGACGGTATTCGGCTGCCTGTACATTGTGCCGATGCTCGGCGAGTTTCTGCGGCGATTCCCGGCGATCAACCCGGACTGGCACTTCGATAACCGTCAGGTCGATCTGATCGGGCAGGGGTTCGACGCGGCAATCGGTGGCGGCTTCGAACTGCCCCAGGGCGTGGTTGCACGCAGGTTGAGCCCGGCGCATCGGGTGTTGGTGGCTGCGAAGGACTACCTGGAGACACATACTGCGATCAGCGAGCCAGATGACCTCAAGCACCATGACGGGATTCTGATCCGCTCGCCGCAAACCGGACGTGTGCGCTCCTGGCAGTTGACCCATCGCCATCAGCACCATAGCCCGTTGACGCTCAAGTCCCGGATGACCATGAGCGACTCCGAGGCAGCCTGCGCCACGGCAGTGCAGGGCTTGGGCATTGCGCTGGTGAGCATGCCGTTTGCGGTGGGCTATCTGGAAACGGGCCGGTTGCAGCGAGTGTTGCCGGACTGGTACATCGACGACGGCTACACCTCCATCTATTACGCCGAACACAAGCTTTTGCCCGGCAAGACCCGGGCGTTTGTCGATTTCATCATTGAACAGTTTGCCGAGCGGGGGTTGGGGCAGAGGTTTAGTGCTCTTTGAGTCAGGCTCAGAACCGAGTTGCCCCTTCGCGAGCAAGCCCGCTCCCACACTGGATCTGCGTTGAATACAGATGTTGTGTTCACAACAGATCAAATGTGGGAGCGGGCTTGCTCGCGAAGGGGGCAACTCGGTCAACAGTTGCGAACTTAACGGGCAAACCGCCCCGGCCAGCCAATGATGTTTTTCGGCCGCGGCGTCGCATAGGTCCGCACTTTCGACGTCGACAACCCCAGTCGCACCAATGACTCGGCAATGGTCACCGCCGCCGTCACGCCGTCCACCACCGGTACCCCGGTACGTCGGCGAATCTGCTCGTCCAGCCCGGCCATGCCGCCGCAGCCCAGGCAAATCACTTCGGCCTTGTCCTGGGTCACTGCCAGTTCGGCCTGATGCACGATGGCCTCCAGTGCGCGCTGCGGTTCGTGCTCCAGTTCCAGCACTGCCAAACCACTGGCCCGTACCGAGGCGCAACGGTCCCACAGGCCAGAGAGCTTGAGGCGATCTTCGATCAGCGGCACGGTGCGGTCGAGGGTGGTGACCACGGAATAGGCGTGACCGAGAAACATCGCCGTGCTGGCGGCGGCATCGGTGATGTCCACCACCGGTACGTTGAGCAGTTCCTGCAAGCCTTCACGGCCGTGCTCGCCGTAGCCGGCCTGGATCACTGCGTCGAATGGCTGGTCGTAGGACATCACCCGGTCCATGACCGCGATGGCCGCCAGGTAACTTTCGAAATTGCCTTCGATGGAGTCGGCGCCGAAATACGGGGTGAGGCCGACGATTTCCGTGCCGGGTGAGGCCACGGCCTGCGCCGAGCGGGCGATGGCCTGGGTGATGGATTCGGTGGTGTTGACGTTGACCACGAGAATACGCATGGGGAGTCCTTATTGCGGATGGTTCTGCGGCCCGACATTGCCGGGCCGCCATGGAGTTAATGGCTGACGTTTTCGACCGCGATGGCTTCACCGCTGACGTCGGCGTAGTGCGGCTGGCGCTTGGCGATGATCAGGTAGAGCATCCCGGCGATGCCGGCACCAATCAGCCAGGAGAACGGCGACACGCTGTGGAACCCCGGTACCAGGGCCAGGACGATGGCGATCAGGGCGGCGGGAATGAACGCCGCACAGCAGGACGGTGATGCTGGCGAACACCAGAATATTCACCGGCAAGCCCCAGAAATTTCCGACCTTGATGGTTTTACGGCACGGCGAAGAGCGGGCGAAGTCGCAGAAGTTGAGAATCAAGGTACCGTAAATCGCCAGCCACAGTGCGCCACCGGCAAAAATGTTGCGCCACATCTCACCGCCAGTCAGCGGCTCACGGATCGACCAGGCGATGGTCGCATCGGCCTGGGTGTACATCCACGCGGCGAGGGCGGCGACGGTCAGCAGAATCACCGGGCCGGCAAATGCCTCGTAGCGCCGCACCATCTCCATGCCATAGGCAAGGATCGCCAGTTGCACGAACCAGATCGCCACGAAACACACCCAGCCCAGGGTCGACAGGCCGAGGATCGAGTTGTGGTCGTAGTCGGCGAACCCGGGATGGACCGCCGTCAACAACACGCGAAACACCACCGAGGCCAGGTACGTCTGAATACCGAACCAGGCGATGGCGATAACGGCGCGGATCAACGCAGGGATCTGCGCACCGTGGATGCCGAAACTGATCCGGCTGATGACCGGAAATGGAACCCCGGTTTTCTGGCCCATATAGCCGGACAAGTTCATGAAGCAATACACCAACGCCGCACCGATCCCCAGGGACAACAGGATCTGCCAGCCGCCCAGGCCCAGGGCATACAGGCCGATGGCAAACGAGTAGTTGGCAATGTTGTGAACGTCGTTGGTCCACAGGGCAAAGATGCTGTAGCGGCCCCAGCGCCGGCCTTCGGCCTTGGTCGGCGCCAGGTCCTTGTTGTGCAGTCGGGGGCTGAGCACCACGGGGGCGTGATGCGCCTGATTGTCGATCGAGTGAGTGGAATGGGAGGAGGGTAGATCCAGCGCGATATTGTTATTGGAGAGACTAGTACGCATTCCGGCAGGCTCCTGATGCTCGACGCCGCGATGACTGTGCATGAGCGTTGGCTCGACAAATCTTCGTCGCGGGTGGCGAATATCATTGGTTACGGGGCATCTGCAGCCTGTACGGGATAGGGCGCTTCAGGCTTGCGGATCTAAAGTGTGTGTATGTTTTGAATTTATTGTATACAAAACATGTATGCACTTAAGCCATATCCGTGCCAGGCGGAAGTTCTATGAAAGGCACTGCTCATTTCGTTTTGTTATGGCTTTTCGCCAAGTTACTGAAAAATAATCAATATAAATTGACTGTTTGATCAGGTATTTATTTTCAGGAGAGGATTCAGGAGGGAGTGGCGGCGCCAGGCAGGCGGAGGAATGTAACTTTTGGGGGCGCAGAAACAAAAAGTGCACACATAAATGGCACTGATGGTGACATWCGTGTGTACACATTATTTGAAGCGGCAGATAACACTGTAGGAGCGAGCCTGCTCGCGATGGTCGTCAACGATAACGCGGGGTGCCTGATACCCGGCTGCGTTCTCGGGTTCATCGCGAGCAGGCTCGCTCCTACAGTGGGTTTACGCTTTGGATTTGCTGATGATATTCCCGGCATGCAACCCGCATTCCTTCTGCGTCGCTTCTTCCCACCACCAGCGGCCTTCGCGCTCATGCTGGTTCGGCAGCACCGGGCGGGTGCAGGGTTCGCAGCCGATGCTGATGAAACCGCGTTCATGCAGGCTGTTGTAAGGCAGTTCCAGCATGCGGATGTAGCCCCAGATCTCTTCGCTGGTCATTTGCGCCAGCGGGTTGAATTTGTACAGGGTGCGTTCCGGGGTGGAGAACGCGGTGTCGATTTCCATCACCGCGACGGCGCTGCGGGTGCCGGGGCTCTGGTCCCGACGCTGGCCGGTGGCCCAGGCTTTCACGCCGGACAGCTTGCGGCGCAGTGGTTCGATCTTGCGGATGCCGCAGCATTCGCCATGGCCGTCCTTGTAGAAGCTGAACAGGCCTTTTTCCTTCACGAACGGTTCGAGCTTCGTGTAGTCCGGCGATACCAGTTCGATGTCGATCTTGTAGTGCTCGCGCACCTGATCGATGAAGCGATACGTCTCGGGGTGCAGGCGACCGGTGTCGAGGCTGAATACCTTGACGTTTTTGTTCAGCTTCCAGGCCATGTCCACCAGCACCACGTCCTCGGCACCGCTGAAAGATATCCACAGGTCATCGCCGAACTCGGCAAACGCGAGTTTCAGGATGTCCTGGGCGGATTTGTTGGCATAGGTCGTGGCGAGTTCCACGACGTCGAACGTTGGGCTCATCAGGGCGGCTTCCTACAGGTCGGTGGCGCTGGGCGCTCTATATGGGTCGATGGTAACAAAAAGCTGCACGGGCCGGGGCATCCTCTGCGTTGCGCAGGCAGGCCCGAGTCGCTAGAGTTCGGCAGTCTTTTTGCTCGCTCGACTCAATAATCAATACAAATGGGAGTGTCTTGTGGAAATTGCCTGTCTGGATCTTGAAGGTGTGCTGGTCCCGGAAATCTGGATCGCCTTCGCCGAAAAAACCGGGATCGAATCCCTCAGGGCCACCACCCGGGACATTCCCGACTATGACGTGCTGATGAAGCAGCGCCTGCGGATTCTCGACGAGCACGGCCTGAAGCTCTCCGACATTCAGGAAGTGATCGCCACGCTCAAGCCGCTGGACGGCGCCATCGAATTCGTCGACTGGCTGCGTGAGCGCTTCCAGGTGGTGATCCTGTCGGACACTTTCTATGAGTTCTCCCAGCCGCTGATGCGTCAGCTGGGCTTCCCGACCTTGCTCTGCCATCGTCTGATTACTGACGACAGCGGGCGAGTCACTGGCTACCAGTTGCGTCAGAAAGATCCCAAGCGTCAGTCAGTCCTGGCCTTCAAGAGCCTCTACTACCGGGTGATCGCGGCGGGGGATTCCTACAACGACACCACGATGCTGGGCGAGGCCGATGCCGGGATTCTGTTCCATGCGCCGGATAACGTGATCGCCGAGTTCCCACAGTTCCCGGCGGTGCACACGTTTGAAGCGTTGAAGCAGGAGTTCATCAAGGCTTCGAACCGGACGTTGAGTCTGTAGTCGCCTGGTCTGACGCCTTCGCGGGTAAGCCCGCTCCCACAGGTGATTACCGAACCCTGTGGGAGCGGGCTTGCTCCGGGCGGCGATCCGACGATGCTTTTAAAGACTCTGCAAAGTATCGAGCAGCACCTTCACCTTGGTGATCGATTCCTGATATTCGGCCTGCCACTCCGAGTCCGCGACAATCCCGCCACCGCCCCAGCAACACACCTGCCCGTCCTTGACCAGCAAACTACGGATGGCAATGGAGCTGTCCATCTCGCCGCGCACGTCCAGGTAGACCAATGAACCGCAATACAGTCCGCGTCGGGTCGGTTCCAGCTCATCGATGATCTGCATGGCGCGAATCTTTGGCGCACCGGTAATCGAGCCGCCGGGAAAGCTGCCGGCGATCAGGTCCAGGGCATCGCGCTCATCCGCCAGTTCACCGGTGACGCTGCTCACCAGGTGATGCACGTTCGGATAGCTTTCCAGGCTGAACAGTTCCGGCACCCGTACCGAGCCGGTGCGGCAGGTGCGACCGAGGTCATTGCGCAGCAGATCGACGATCATCAGGTTTTCTGCGCGGTCCTTGGGGCTGGCCAGCAGTTCGGCGGCGTTCGCGGCGTCTTGCTCAGGCGACAGGCCCCGAGGTCGAGTGCCCTTGATCGGGCGGGTTTCCACATGGCGCTGGCTGACTTTGACAAAGCGTTCCGGCGACAGGCTGAGTACGGCATCGCCGTCAGGCAAGCTCTGGAAACCGGAAAAAGGCGTCGGGCATGCAGCGCGCAGCGCGCAATAAGCGGTCCACGGATCACCCTGGCAGGGCGCACGAAAACGCTGGGCGAAGTTGACCTGATAACAGTCACCGGCCTGTATGTATTGCTGGATGCGCTCGATTGCCTGTTGATACTGGTCAGCGCTCAAGTCGGCAGTCATCGGTGTGAGCAGTTTGAAAGGCGCGCCCACTTCCGCTGCAGGCTGGCTGAACAGCTCGGTCAGGCGCTGACGCTCGCTGTCCGGCAAAGTCGGGTGGAACACCAATTGACTGGTCAGCGAATGGTGATCGCTGATCAATGCCCAGCCGTACAAACCGAAACGCGCGTCAGGCAGTTGCAGGTCGTCCCGAGCCTGGCTCGGCAGGCGCTCCAGATGTCGGCCGAAATCGTAACTCAGGTAGCCGATCAATCCGCCGGCAAACGGCAACTCATAAGGTGCCGGCAGAGTGGCTTCGCCCAGGCATGTCAGGTTATCGCGCAGGCGTTGCAGGAAAGCGTCGCCACTTTCGTCGGGCGATACCGTCAGTTGCTCCAATGGCCAGGCGCTGAGCAGGTCATAGCGACCGCGGTCGGCGCTGGGGCGGCCACTGTCGAGCAGTACGGCACCGGGGGCATGGCGAATCGCCGCGAAGTACTCGGCGGGGTTGGCGCGATAGGGCAGCGGGTGTACGGAGCAGGTCAACATGGGCGGGGGAAGTCAGCCATCGAGGCGGGGTGGCGATTGTAGTCCCCTCGGAGAATTGCTCCTAGAGGGGATGTCGGGGATTGGCAGATTGGGGGTGGGATTGAGGGTTGCGGTGACTGTGAAACCGCTATCGCGAGCAAGCTCGCTCCCACAGGGATGGCGCCGTCCTTGTGGGAGCGAGCTTTCTTGCGATAGGCGCAACTCGGTTTCGGATCAACCCTCGACCGCGGGAATATGCCCAAACATCTCCTGCACAAACGCCACGCGTTCTTTGACCGTTTCGGTCACGCCACGGGCCTTCAGGTCTGCCAGTCGTGCTTCCACCGCATGAGTACGCAACGTCAGCCCGCAGTCATTGGCAATCTGGATGTTCAGCCCCGGCCGGGCGTTGAGCTCAAGAATCAGCGGGCCTTTTTCCTGGTCCAGGACCATGTCGACACCGATATAGCCCAGCCCGCACAACTCATGACAGCCAGCGGCGAGTTTCATGAAACCGTCCCAGTAGGGCAGTTGCACGCCATCCACAGCATTGGTGGTGTCCGGGTGTTTGTTGATGATGTTGTTCAGCCAGGTGCCGCGCAGGGTCAGGCCGGTGGCCAGGTCCACACCGACGCCAATGGCGCCCTGGTGCAGGTTGGCCTTGCCATTGGACTGACGCGTCGGCAGACGCAACATCGCCATCACCGGGTAACCCATCAAGACAATGATGCGAATATCCGGCACGCCTTCATAACTGATGCTTTTGAAAATCTGGTCAGGAATCACGCGGTATTCGATCAGCGCCCGGTCGCGGTGACCTCCCAGGGAGTACAGGCCGGTCAGGATGCTGGAAATCTGATGCTCGATTTCTTCATGGCTGATGATCCGGCCGGACACCGAGCGATATCGGCCTTCAAAGCGGTCGGCGATCACCAGGATGCCATCTCCACCCGCGCCCTGGGCCGGTTTGATCACGAAGTCACTACGTCCGCCGATGATCTCCTCGAGATTATCGATTTCCTTTTCGGTGGAGATCACGCCATACAGCTCGGGCACATGGATGCCGGCGGCGATGGCGCGCTCCTTGGTGATGATCTTGTCATCGACGATCGGGTACAGGCTGCGCTTGTTGTACTTGAGCACGTAGTCTGCGTTGCGCCGATTGATCCCCATGATGCCCCGGGCTTCCAGGGCCTTCCAGGTCTTCCAGAAGCCGAACATCAGGCGTCAGCCTTTTTCAGGAAGGCCTTGAAACGCACCAGTTCGGTCAGGCGATAACCGCGATAACGACCCATGGCCAGCATGAAGGCCACCAGGATCAGCAGGATCGCCGGGAAGGTGAACACGAAGTACACCAGTTCCGGCACGGTCATGATCAGGTGCGCCAGGGACGCGGCGAACAGCGTGCCGATGGCCACTTTCATGGCATGGCCGCCGCCGCGCTCTTCCCAGGTGATCGACAGGCGTTCGATGGTCATGGTCAGGATCACCATCGGGAACAGCGCCACCGACAAGCCGCGCTCAAGGCCGAGTTTATGGCTGAACAGGCTGATCGCCGCAATCAACACCACCACGAACGTCAGCACCACCGACAATCTCGGCAGCATTTGCAGTTTCAGGTGTTCGAGGTAGGAGCGCAGCGACAGGCCCAGCGCCGTGATGATGGTAAACAGCGCGATACCGAAGCCGAGCTGGGTTTCGCGGAAGGCCAGGGCGATCAGCACCGGGGTGAAGGTGCCCAGTGTCTGGATGCCGATCAGGTTGCGCAGGATCAGGATCACCAGTACGCCGATCGGGATCATCACCATGATCATGAAGGTCTGCTGGGTTTCCAGCGGCAGGCCGTACAGCGAGTACTCGAGGAAGTTGGCGTCGGTGTTTTCGTCGGTCAGCTTGGCCAGGCGAATGGCGTTCATTTCGCTGTTGTTCAGGCTGAAGGTCACGTTGGCTTTCTTGCCGCCATCGACGGTGATCAGGTTTTCGTCGCCGGTCCACCACAGCAGGCGGTCGGTCGGCAGGCCCTGTTCACCGGTTTCCGGGTTGAAGTACAGCCAGTCGGTGCCGTTGAAGCTGCGCAGCCACAGTTCCGGCATTTGCGGTTGGTCCGCCACCAGGCGGATGGTGTGGACTTTTTCGATCGGGACGTGGGCGATGGACAGCAACAACTCGACGATTTTCGCCTTGTGCGCCGTGGACGGATCACCGGCCAGCAGCAGTTTCACGTTGTCGTCGTTGAGGTTGTTGACCCGCTTGATGGCTTCGCCGACGAAGGTTTCGACGTCGGCCGAGTGCTGGCGGATCGGTGCGAGCAGGGCTTCGGCGGCGATTTTTTCCGGGCCTTCGATGGTCATGCTGTCGCGAAAGGTCGGGCCTTTGATCTTGGCTTTCTCACCGGAATAACGCTTGGTCAGCACCAGGCGGTAATACAGCGTCTGATTGCCTTTGGCCCGGCGTGCCGACCAGGTGACCTTGCGGTTGCCGTCGACCCGGTTCACGGCCACGCCGTAGTTATTGGAAATGAAGCTCTCGTTGAGACTGACGAAGTCGCGGCTCAGCGGTGGCACGAACATCTGGATCTTGACCGGGTCCTTGGCACTGGCGACGAACTCGACCTTGGCGTCGATGTTCCACAGGTCGTCAGTGGCGTCTTCGGTCACCGGGATGCCCAGGACGAAGATCTGATAGGCCGTAACTGAAATGCCCAGCACCACCAGGATGGCGATCAGCAGTTTCAGATGAAGGGTAAGAGAGCGCATTGAAATTACTCGGCGGTATGAGCGTCGGTGGTGCAGGCGGGTTTGCCGGCAGCATATTTAAGGCTGGGGTCGACCAGTGCATCGAAACGCTTGAGCGCTTCGGAGCCAATCAGTAGCGGGTATTGGAAAGCGCTGCGGTCGGTCAGGTTCACTTCGATGCTGCGCAGGGCCGAGCCCATGCAGATGTCCAGTTCGATCACCGGGCGGGCGGTGTACTTCTTGCCTTCCTCCGGGTCGTAGTCGCCGGCCCGGCGCTTGATCTTGCTGACACGGGCCAGCGGGCGTTCGATCGGGTGCGAATGGGCGGCGTCGATGGCCAGATAAAAACGCACCCACGACTCGCCGTTGCGCTTGAAGCGTTTGATATCCCGTGCACTCAGGGAAGCGGTTTTCGCCCCGGTGTCGAGTTTGGCCGCCACTTCCAGATCGATGCCATTGAGCGATGCGTACTCATTAAGGCCATACACAGTCTTTTCCCCGGCCATTGCGAAACCAGGCAGACAAAGGAAACAAAGGAAGGCAGGGAAGGGCTTGAGTCTCATAAATCCTGATGCGCAGCGGTACGACTTGATTCAAGGCCCTGGCATCGCTGCGCAAGCTCCCTCGTATGCCTATCAGGGTTTTATGACAGACAGTGCAGATGTGACAAACAAATGCGGGCGGCATTCTAGCACGGTGGTTTGTTGGCGCCAGCGCTGGCCGGTGGCTATAAATAGATGGGTTGCTTCGTTATGGTGCAGCCGGTTATCAGAAGATTGTCGACAATATCGATTTAACCTTTGACTGTGTCGCCTGTATTCGTTAGTTTTTGCGGCATTGGCTCACAAGGTGTCGACAATATGCTGGATCAACTCGATCCCCCGGTTTTAGCGCAAGACGATACGGAGACCCTGTCCGAGAACGTCTTCCGACGCATTCAGGCGGCTATCGTCAAAGGCGAGATCGCGCCGGGCAGCAAAATCTCCGAGCCGGAACTGGCGCGCACCTACGGCATCAGCCGTGGTCCGTTGCGTGAGGCCATCCACCGTCTGGAGGGCCAGCGCCTGCTGGTTCGCGTACCGCATGTCGGCGCGCGGGTGGTGTCGCTCAATCACGCCGAGCTGCTGGAGCTATACGAAATTCGCGAATCCCTGGAAGGCATGGCCTGTCGCCTGGCCGCCGAGCGCATGAGCGTCGAAGAAATCGACGAGCTGCGTCGGGTGCTGGAAACCCACGAGCGCGATGAGGCGTTTCAGGCAGGGAGAGGCTACTACCAGCAGGAAGGCGATTTTGACTTCCACTATCGAATCATCCAGGGCAGCGGCAACCGCACGCTGACCCAAATGCTCTGCGGCGAGCTTTATCAACTGGTGCGCATGTACCGCATCCAGTTTTCCACCACGCCCAATCGCCCACATCAGGCTTTCGCCGAGCACCACCGCATTCTCGATGCCATCGCCGACCGTGACGGTGAACTGGCCGAGTTGTTGATGCGCCGTCACATCGGCGCCTCCAAACGCAATATCGCCCGTCACTACCAGGACGGCGTCAACCCGACAGCCAAACGAGGTGAGTCATGAGTTTGAACAAGAGCACACCAGGTCAGCGTTTCCGCGATGCGGTCGCCAGCGAACATCCACTGCAAGTGGTCGGCGCGATCAACGCCAACCACGCGCTGCTGGCCAAGCGCGCCGGTTTCAAGGCGATCTACCTGTCGGGTGGCGGGGTGGCTGCCGGCTCCCTTGGCGTGCCTGACCTGGGCATCACCGGCCTGGATGACGTGCTGACCGACGTGCGCCGTATCACCGATGTTTGCGACCTGCCGCTGCTGGTGGACGTGGACACCGGTTTCGGTTCCTCGGCGTTCAACGTCGCTCGCACCGTCAAGTCGATGATCAAGTTCGGCGCGGCGGCGATTCACATCGAAGACCAGGTCGGCGCCAAGCGTTGCGGCCACCGTCCTAATAAAGAAATCGTGACCCAGCAGGAAATGGTCGACCGCATCAAGGCGGCCGTCGATGCGCGTACCGATGACAGCTTTGTGATCATGGCCCGTACCGACGCCCTGGCGGTGGAAGGTCTGGAGTCAGCCCTGGATCGCGCCGCGGCGTGCATCGAAGCCGGCGCCGACATGGTGTTCCCGGAAGCCATCACTGAACTGGAAATGTACAAGCTGTTCGCCAGCCGTGTGAAAGCGCCGATCCTGGCCAACATCACCGAATTCGGCGCAACACCGCTGTACACCACCGAACAACTGGCCGCTGCCGATGTATCGCTGGTGCTGTACCCGCTGTCGGCGTTCCGCGCCATGAACAAGGCTGCAGAAAACGTCTACACCGCGATCCGTCGCGATGGCACGCAACAGAACGTCATCGACACCATGCAGACGCGCATGGAACTTTACGATCGCATCGACTACCACACCTTCGAGCAGAAGCTCGATGCGTTGTTTGCGTCAAAGAAATAATGAAAGCCCTGTAGCAGCTGCCGAGCCTGCGAGGCTGCGTTCGAGGCCGAAGGACTCGCAAAACCGGATATCCGTGCAGGCAGGTTTTACGACTGCTGCGCAGCCGGACGCAGGCTTCGCCAGCTGCTACAGAGAGCGGTGTAAATTTAATAAATTTGCCGATTCCCTAACAAATTCAAGATTGGAGACAGCAATGGCCGAAGCAAAAGTACTCAGTGGCGCCGGGCTCCGTGGCCAGGTTGCCGGGCAAACCGCACTGTCCACCGTGGGCCAGTCGGGTGCCGGTCTGACCTATCGTGGTTACGACGTTCGTGAACTGGCGGCTGACGCACAGTTTGAAGAAGTCGCTTACCTGCTGTTGTACGGCGAGCTGCCGAACAAAGCGCAACTGAACGCCTACATCAGCAAGCTGAGCAAGCTGCGTGACCTGCCGCAAGCGCTCAAAGAAGTGCTGGAACGTATCCCCRCCGACGCCCACCCGATGGACGTGATGCGCACTGGCTGCTCGTTCCTGGGTAACCTCGAGCCGGAGAACAACTTCTCCGAGCAGCATGACAAGACCGACCGCCTGCTGGCCGCGTTCCCGGCGATCATGACTTACTGGTATCGCTTCAGCCATGAAGGCAAGCGCATCGACTGCGTGAGCGACGAACAGTCCATCGGCGGCCACTTCCTGCACCTGCTGCACGGCAAGAAACCGAGCGAGCTGCACGTCAAGGTGATGAACGTTTCGCTGATCCTCTACGCGGAGCACGAGTTCAACGCGTCGACCTTCACTGCGCGTGTTTGCGCGTCGACCCTGTCCGACCTGTATTCGTGCATCACCGCGGCCATCGGCTCGCTGCGCGGCCCGCTGCACGGCGGCGCCAACGAAGCGGCGATGGAAATGATCGAGCGTTTCTCGTCGCCGGAAGAGGCGATCAAAGGCACCCTCGGCATGCTTGAGCGCAAGGACAAGATCATGGGCTTCGGCCACGCGATCTACAAGGACAACGATCCGCGCAACGAGGTGATCAAGGGCTGGTCGAAAAAACTCGCTGACGAAGTGGGCGACAAGGTGTTGTTCCCGGTGTCCGAAGCCATCGACAAGACCATGTGGGAGCAGAAGAAACTGTTCCCGAACGCCGACTTCTACCATGCCTCGGCGTACCACTTCATGGGCATCCCGACCAAGTTGTTCACACCGATCTTCGTCTGCTCGCGCCTGACCGGCTGGGCCGCCCACGTGTACGAACAACGCGCCAACAACCGCATCATCCGTCCAAGCGCCGAGTACACCGGCGTTGAACAGCGCAAGTTCGTACCAATCGAACAACGCTGAATGGTGGAGGCTAAGCACTGATATTGAAGTTCACCGAAATCCCTGTGGGAGCGGGCTTGCCCGCGATAGCGGTGGGTCAGTCGACATGTATGTTGGATGTGACTCAGTCATCGCGAGCAAGCTCGCTCCCACAGTGGATGGTGTGAACTTCAAGTCTGGTGCCAGGCCCCGCCCTTTGTAACTACCGTGACCGAGTCCTGACGATGAACACACAATTCCGTAAACCGCTGCCGGGCAGCCACCTGGATTACTTCGATGTCCGCGCAGCGGTCGAGGCCATCCAGCCTGGCGCTTATGACACCCTGCCGTACACCTCCCGTGTGCTGGCGGAAAACCTTGTGCGTCGCTGCGACCCGGCCACGCTCACCGAATCCCTGAAGCAATTCATCGAGCGCAAGCGCGACCTCGACTTCCCGTGGTTCCCGGCCCGCGTGGTGTGCCACGACATTCTCGGCCAGACCGCGCTGGTCGACCTCGCCGGCCTGCGTGACGCCATCGCCCTGCAAGGTGGTGATCCGGCGCAAGTCAATCCTGTGGTGCCGACGCAGTTGATCGTCGACCACTCCCTGGCCGTCGAGCGCGGTGGTTTCGATCCGGAGGCGTTCGAAAAGAACCGTGCCATCGAAGACCGTCGCAACGAAGACCGCTTCCACTTCATCAACTGGACCAAGAAGGCGTTCAAGAACGTCGACGTGATCCCGCCGGGCAACGGCATCATGCACCAGATCAACCTGGAGAAAATGTCTCCGGTGATTCAGGTGCGCGATGGCGTGGCTTTCCCCGACACTTGCGTAGGCACCGACAGCCATACCCCGCACGTCGATGCGCTGGGCGTGATCGCCATCGGTGTCGGTGGCCTCGAAGCCGAAAGCGTGATGCTCGGCCGCGCCTCCTGGATGCGTCTGCCGGAAAGCGTTGGCGTCGAACTGACCGGCAAGCTGCAACCGGGCATCACCGCCACCGACATGGTGCTGGCGCTGACCGAGTTCCTGCGCAAGCAAAAAGTGGTTGGCGCATGGCTGGAGTTCTTCGGCGAAGGCGCCTCCGCGCTGACCCTCGGCGACCGCGCGACCATTTCCAACATGGCCCCGGAATACGGCGCCACCGCAGCAATGTTCTACATCGACCAGCAGACCATCGACTACCTCAAACTCACCGGCCGTGAAGACGAGCAGGTGCAGTTGGTCGAGAACTACGCCAGGCAGGTCGGCCTGTGGGCTGACAGCCTGAAAGGCGCGCAATACGAGCGCGGCCTGACGTTCGACCTGTCCTCGGTGGTGCGCAACATGGCCGGCCCGAGCAACCCGCACGCTCGTGTAGCGGTTTCCGATTTGGCGGCCAAAGGCATCTCCGGTCAATGGGAAGACGTGCCTGGCCAGATGCCGGACGGCGCGGTGATCATCGCCGCCATCACCAGCTGCACCAACACCAGCAACCCGCGCAACGTGATCGCCGCCGGCCTGCTGGCGCGCAACGCCAACAAGCTCGGCCTGACCCGCAAGCCGTGGGTCAAGTCGTCCCTGGCACCGGGCTCCAAAACCGTGGCGCTGTACCTCGATGAAGCCGGCCTGACCGAAGAGCTGGACAAGCTCGGCTTCGGCGTCGTGGCTTTCGCCTGCACCACSTGCAATGGCATGTCCGGCGCRCTGGAYCCGGTRATCCAGCAAGAGATCATCGACCGCGACCTGTACGCCACCGCGGTGYTGTCCGGCAACCGTAACTTCGACGGGCGGATTCACCCGTACGCCAAGCARGCGTTCCTCGCATCGCCGCCATTGGTGGTTGCTTACGCCATCGCCGGCACCATCCGTTTCGATATCGAGAAGGATGTGCTGGGCGTGGTCGACGGCAAGGAAATCCGCCTGAAAGACATCTGGCCAAGCGACGAAGAGATCGACGCAGTGGTCAAGGCGTCGGTGAAGCCGGAGCAGTTCCGTCAGGTCTACATTCCGATGTTCGCCATCCACGAAGACACCGGCCCGAAAGTCGCGCCGCTGTACGAGTGGCGCGAGATGAGCACCTACATCCGCCGTCCGCCGTACTGGGAAGGCGCGCTGGCCGGTGCTCGTCCGCTCAAGGGCATGCGCCCGCTGGCGGTACTGCCGGACAACATCACCACCGATCACCTGTCGCCGTCCAACGCGATCATGTTGGACAGCGCCGCCGGCGAATACCTGGCGAAAATGGGCCTGCCGGAAGAGGACTTCAACTCTTACGCGACGCACCGCGGTGACCACCTGACGGCGCAGCGCGCGACCTTCGCCAACCCGAAACTGTTCAACGAAATGGTTCAGGAAAACGGCAAGGTCAAGCAAGGTTCGCTGGCCCGTGTCGAGCCGGAAGGCAAAGTGATGCGCATGTGGGAAGCCATCGAAACCTACATGGATCGCAAGCAGCCGCTGATCATCATCGCCGGCGCCGACTACGGTCAGGGTTCGTCCCGCGACTGGGCGGCCAAGGGCGTGCGTCTGGCGGGTGTGGAGGCGATTGCCGCCGAAGGCTTCGAGCGCATTCACCGCACTAACCTGGTGGGCATGGGCGTGTTGCCGCTGGAGTTCAAACCGGGCACCAACCGCCACACCCTGGCCATCGACGGCAGCGAAACCTACGACGTGATCGGTGATCGCACTCCGCGCGCCGAGCTGACGCTGGTGATCCATCGCAAGAACGGCGAACGCGTCGAAGTGCCGGTGACCTGCCGCCTCGACACCGCCGAAGAAGTGTCGATCTACGAGGCCGGCGGCGTGCTGCAACGCTTCGCCCAGGACTTCCTCGAAGAGTCGGCGGTTGCCGTTTAACGCACGCAATACAGACACGGGACTTCAAGTCCCGTGTCTGCTTTCAGATCAGGAGTAACGAGCACCATGGCTCACGCAGCTCAAATCAAGATTCCAGCTACCTATATGCGCGGCGGCACCAGCAAAGGCGTGTTCTTCAGTCTCAAGGACCTGCCCGAAGCGGCACAGGTCCCAGGCCCGGCTCGCGACGCTTTGCTGCTACGCGTGATCGGCAGCCCCGACCCGTACGACAAACAAATCGACGGCATGGGCGGCGCGACCTCCAGCACCAGCAAAACCGTGATTCTGTCGAAAAGCACCAAGGCCGATCACGATGTCGATTACCTGTTCGGTCAGGTGTCCATCGACAAGCCCTTCGTGGACTGGAGCGGCAACTGCGGCAACCTGTCGGCGGCGGTTGGCTCGTTCGCCGTCAGCAACGGTCTGGTGGACGCCAGCCGCATCCCGCACAACGGCGTGGCGGTGGTTCGCGTGTGGCAGGCCAACATCGGCAAGACCATCATCGCCCACGTGCCGATCACCAATGGTGAAGTGCAGGAAACCGGTGATTTCGAACTCGACGGCGTGACCTTTCCGGCGGCTGAAGTACAACTCGAATTCCTCGACCCGGCGGCAGAAGAAGAGGGCGCGGGTGGTTCGATGTTCCCCACCGGCAACCTGATCGATGAGCTGGAAGTGCCAGGCGTCGGCACCTTCAAGGTCACCATGATCAATGCCGGCATCCCGACGATTTTCGTCAATGCCGAAGACATCGGCTACAAGGGCACCGAGTTGCAGGGCGCGATCAACGGCGACCCGAAAGCCTTGCTGATGTTCGAGACCATCCGCGCTTACGGCGCATTGCGCATGGGCCTGATTTCCAACATCGACGAAGCGGCCAAACGCCAACACACACCGAAAGTGGCGTTCGTTGCCAAACCGGCGGACTACGTGGCGTCCAGCGGCAAGGCGATTGCCGCAGGTGACGTCGACCTGCTGGTACGTGCACTGTCCATGGGCAAATTGCACCACGCGATGATGGGTACGGCGGCGGTGGCGATCGGCACGGCGGCGGCGATTTCCGGCACTCTGGTGAACCTCGCGGCGGGTGGTATCGAACGCAATGCGGTGCGCTTCGGCCACCCGTCCGGCACCTTGCGTGTCGGCGCCGAGGCCAGCCTGGTGAACGGCGAGTGGACGGTGAACAAAGCCATCATGAGCCGCAGTGCGCGGGTGTTGATGGAAGGTTATGTGCGTGTGCCGGGGGATTCGTTCTGATCCATACCCTCTGTAGGAGCGAGCCTGCTCGCGATGGACCTGAGAGCACCACGGGGTGTCAGGCACCCAGCGTTATCGTTGACGACCATCGCGAGCAAGGCTCGCTCCTACAAGAGTGAATCGAACATGAGTGCCAACGTCGACCTGAACAACCGCCCCGACTACGACAAGGTCCTGCAGGACATTGCCGATTACGTGTTGAACTACAAGGTCGAGTCCAAAGAAGCTCTGGACACCGCCCGCAACTGCCTGATCGATACCTTGGGTTGCGGCCTGCTGGCCCTGCGCTTTCCCGAATGCACCAAGCATCTGGGACCTGTGGTCGAAGGCACCGTCGTGCCGTTCGGCGCCCGGGTTCCCGGCACTTCTTATCGGCTCGATCCAGTCAAGGCGGCTTGGGACATCGGCTGCATCGTGCGCTGGCTCGACTACAACGACACCTGGCTTGCGGCCGAGTGGGGACATCCGTCGGATAACCTCGGCGGCATTCTTGCGGTGGCCGATCACCTGTCGCAAAAGCGCCTGGCCAATGGCGAGGCGCCGCTGACCGTGCGCACGGTACTTGAGGCGATGATCATGGCCCACGAGATCCAAGGCGTGATCGCCCTGGAAAACTCGTTCAACCGTGTCGGCCTCGATCACGTGATTCTGGTGAAAGTCGCCTCGACCGCGGTCACGGCCAGGCTGATGGGTGCCAATCGCGAGCAGTTGTTGTCGGCGTTGTCCCACGCCTTTGCTGACGGTCAGGCCTTGCGCACGTACCGGCATGCGCCGAATGCCGGCTCGCGCAAGTCCTGGGCGGCGGGCGATGCGTCCAGTCGTGGCGTGCGCCTGGCGGATATTGCGATGCGTGGCGAGATGGGTATTCCTGGTGTGTTGAGTGCCAGGCAGTGGGGCTTTTACGACGTACTGTTCAGTCACACCAATAATGATCTGGCGCTCAAGCCTGAAGATAAGCGGGCATTCAGTTTTTCACGGCCGTACGGCAGCTATGTGATGGAAAACGTCCTGTTCAAGATCAGTTTTCCCGCTGAGTTCCACGCGCAAACGGCCTGCGAGGCGGCAGTGACGCTACATCCGCAAGTGCGTAATCGTCTGCATGAAATCGACAAAATCGTCATCACCACCCATGAATCGGCGATCCGCATCATTTCCAAGGTCGGGCCGTTGGCCAATGCCGCCGACCGCGATCATTGCATCCAGTACATGACTGCCGTGCCGCTGGCCTTCGGCAACCTGGTGGCCGAGCACTACGAAGACGATTTCCACAGGGCGCATCCGCTCATCGATGTGCTGCGCGACAAGATGGTTATCGTCGAAGAGCCGCGTTACACCCGTGAATACCTGGAGGCGGATAAACGCTCGATTGCCAATGCGCTGCAGGTGTTTTTCAAGGATGGGTCCAGCACTGAGAATGTGGTGGTGGAGTACCCGATCGGGCATCGGCGGCGGCGGGCTGAAGGAATTCCATTGCTGGAGGAGAAATTCAGGGCGAACTTGCTGACACGATTCGCGGGGCAGCGTAGCGAGGAGATTTTCGCGCTGTGCAAGGATCAGCAGAAACTTGAGGCGACAGCGGTGAACCGGTTTGTGGATTTGTTTGTTATTTAGGAGACCGCGTTATCGTTCAATCGCGAGCAAGCTCGCTCCCACAGTTGATTTGTGTGCACCGCAATTCCTCTGTGGGAGCGAGCCTGCTCGCGATGAGGCCGGAACAGGCACCGAAAAACTATTTGAATCGCCGCTCGACGCCCTTTTCCACCAGAATCTTCGCGGAGATCTCTTCCACGGAAAAATGCGTGGAGTTGATGTTCGGGATGTTTTCGCGGCGGAACAGGTTCTCGACCTCGCGCACTTCGAACTCGCACTGGGCGTAGCTCGAATAGCGGCTGTTGGGTTTGCGCTCGTTGCGGATCGCGGTGAGGCGGTCGGGGTCGATGGTCAGGCCGAACAGCTTGTGCTGGTGGGCGCGCAGGGCGTTTGGCAGTTGCAGGCGTTCCATGTCGTCTTCGGTCAACGGGTAGTTGGCTGCGCGGATACCGAATTGCATCGCCATGTACAGGCACGTCGGCGTCTTACCACATCGCGACACGCCCACTAGTATCAGGTCGGCCTTGTCGTAATAGTGCGTGCGGGCACCGTCGTCGTTGTCGAGGGCGAAGTTAACGGCCTCGATACGCTCCATGTAATTGGTGTTGGCACCGATGGAGTGGGACTTGCCCACGGTGTAGGAAGAATGCTCGGTCAGTTCCTGTTCAAGCGGTGCCAGGAACGTCGAGAAAATGTCGATCATGAAACCATTCGAGGTTGCGAGAATCTCACGAATGTCCTGATTGACGATGGTGTCGAAGATAATCGGACGGAAGCCGTCGGTTTCGGCGGCTTTGTTGATTTGTTGTACCATGGCCCGCGCTTTGTCCACGTTGTCGATGTACGGCCGCGTGACCTTGCTGAAGGTAATGTTTTCGAACTGCGCCAGAAGGCTTTGACCCAGGGTTTCGGCGG
Organism: Pseudomonas sp. KB_15; assembly: GCF_052114525.1. Taxonomy (NCBI): domain Bacteria; kingdom Pseudomonadati; phylum Pseudomonadota; class Gammaproteobacteria; order Pseudomonadales; family Pseudomonadaceae; genus Pseudomonas; species Pseudomonas sp. KB_15. The sequence continues at coordinate 20,513 of NZ_JBFREX010000025.1, forward strand.
TAATGCCGGTACCATCGGAGATAAAGAAAGCAGATCGTTTCATTTGCACCTTGGGCCTTAAGCTAATGATCATTCTTGGATATGATAGGCGCGGTTTGCCGGCCGCCAATGGCCCGCATTCTCACTTATTTTCCAGGTCCAGGCCATATAACCGGCAAATGCTCACTTAAGCAGCCGGTTTCTGAGCTTTTCCAACACAGTTAGTGGAGAGATCACCTTGGTAGAGTACGTAGTTTCCCTCGATAAGCTCGGCAAACACGATGTTGAGCATGTGGGGGGCAAGAACGCATCCCTGGGCGAGATGATCAGCAACCTTGCGGGTGCCGGTGTATCGGTGCCCGGCGGCTTCGCCACGACCGCTCAGGCTTATCGTGATTTCCTGGAGCTGAGCGGCCTGAATCAGCAGATTCACGACGCACTCGATGCCCTGGACGTCGACGACGTGAATGCCCTGGCCAGGACCGGTGCCCAGATCCGTCAATGGATCATGGAGGCCGAGTTCCCTGAAAAACTGAATGCCGAAATCCGCACCGCGTTCGCCACGCTGTCCGCCGGCAATCCTGACGTGGCCGTGGCCGTGCGTTCTTCCGCTACCGCCGAAGACCTGCCGGACGCTTCTTTCGCCGGTCAGCAAGAAACCTTCCTGAACATCCGTGGTGTCGAAAACGTCATTCGTGCCGCCAAAGAGGTGTTCGCCTCGCTGTTCAACGACCGTGCCATTTCCTATCGCGTGCACCAGGGCTTCGACCACAAGCTGGTAGCCCTGTCGGCTGGCGTGCAGCGCATGGTCCGTTCCGAAACCGGCACTGCTGGCGTGATGTTCACCCTCGATACCGAATCGGGCTTCCGGGACGTGGTGTTCATCACCGGCGCCTATGGCCTGGGTGAAACCGTCGTACAAGGCGCGGTGAACCCGGATGAGTTCTACGTCCACAAGGGCACGCTGGCGGCCGGTCGTCCGGCCATCCTGCGCCGCAACCTGGGCAGCAAGGCCATCAAGATGATCTACGGCGACGAAGCCAAGGCCGGTCGTTCGGTGAAGACTGTCGACGTGGACAAGGCCGAACGCGCGCGTTTCTGCCTGACCGACGCCGAAGTCAGCGAACTGGCCAAGCAGGCGATGATCATCGAGAAGCACTACCAGTGCCCGATGGACATCGAGTGGGCCAAGGACGGTGACGACGGCAAGCTGTACATCGTGCAGGCCCGTCCGGAAACCGTGAAGAGCCGCACCCAGGCCAACGTCATGGAGCGTTACCTGTTGAAAGAAACCGGCACCGTGCTGGTGGAAGGTCGCGCCATCGGCCAGCGCATCGGCGCCGGCAAGGTCCGCATCATCAAGGACGTGTCCGAGATGGACAAGGTCCAGCCAGGCGACGTACTGGTGTCCGACATGACCGACCCGGACTGGGAACCGGTCATGAAGCGCGCCAGCGCGATCGTCACCAACCGTGGCGGCCGTACTTGCCACGCGGCGATCATCGCCCGTGAGCTGGGTATCCCGGCCGTGGTCGGTTGCGGCAACGCCACCCAACTGTTGAAAGACGGCCAGGGCGTGACCGTTTCCTGCGCTGAAGGCGACACCGGCTTCATCTTCGAAGGCGAACTGGGCTTCGACATCAAGAAGAACTCCGTGGACGCCATGCCGGAGCTGCCGTTCAAGATCATGATGAACGTCGGTAACCCGGACCGCGCCTTCGACTTCGCGCAGCTGCCGAACGCCGGTGTGGGTCTGGCTCGCCTGGAGTTCATCATCAACCGCATGATCGGCGTGCACCCCAAGGCACTGCTGAACTACGACGGTTTGCCGCTGGACATCAAGGAAAGCGTCGACAAGCGCATCGCCGGTTACAACGATCCGGTCGGCTTCTACGTCGAGAAACTGGTCGAAGGCATCAGCACCCTGGCGGCTGCATTCTGGCCGAAGAAAGTCATCGTGCGTCTGTCGGACTTCAAGTCCAACGAATACGCCAATCTGATCGGCGGCAAGCTGTATGAGCCGGAAGAAGAGAACCCGATGCTGGGCTTCCGCGGTGCGTCGCGTTACATCAGCGAATCGTTCCGCGACTGCTTCGAACTCGAGTGCCGCGCTCTGAAGCGTGTGCGCAACGAGATGGGCCTGACCAACGTCGAAATCATGGTGCCGTTCGTCCGTACCCTGGGCGAAGCGAGCCAGGTGGTCGATCTGCTGGCGGAAAACGGTCTGGCCCGTGGCCAGAATGGCCTGCGCGTGATCATGATGTGCGAACTGCCGTCCAACGCCATCCTGGCTGAAGAATTCCTCGAGTTCTTCGACGGTTTCTCCATCGGCTCCAACGACCTGACCCAGCTGACCCTGGGCCTGGACCGTGACTCCGGGATCATCGCGCACCTGTTCGATGAGCGTAATCCGGCGGTCAAGAAGCTGCTGGCCAACGCCATTGCCGCGTGCAACAAGGCCGGCAAGTACATCGGCATCTGCGGTCAGGGCCCTTCGGACCACCCGGACCTGGCCAAGTGGCTGATGGAGCAGGGCATTGAAAGCGTTTCGTTGAACCCCGATTCCGTACTGGAAACCTGGTTCTTCCTGGCTGAGGGTCAGGCTTCGGCTTGATCCTGTGTGAACGGACCGCTCACATGCCTTTGTAGGAGCGAGCTTGCTCCGGGCGGCGTTCCGACGATGGACGTCAACGATAACGCGTTTATCCTGGGTAAACGTGGTGTCCTGAAGTTCTTCGCGAGCAGGGCTCGCTCCCACAGGGAGCGGTCTTTTAGAGATTCAAGCAGGGCGGGCTCCTCTGGAAGCCGCCCTTTTTTGTGCAAGAGATTATGCAAAGCAGCAGCAACCTATTTCCTGTCGCCCTGATCAGCGCCGAACGGCGCGGCGATCTGAGCGAAGATGTGTATCGTTTGAAGCCCGGCAACAGCCCCGACTTCACCGTCGAACTGGCTGTGACGCGTCTCGGCTTGGCCGATGAACCATCCTCCCGCGGCGTGCCGGTGATCCTGCTGCACGGCAGCTTTTCCAATCGCCGGTTCTGGTTTTCTCCCAAGGGCCTGGGGTTGGGTGCTTATCTGGCTCGCTTGGGATTCGACGTCTGGATTCCGGAAATGCGCGGTCACGGCTTGTCCCAGCGTAACCACGACTACCGCAAGAACCGTGTCGCCGACTACGCGCGCTACGATCTGCCAGCCATCGGTGCATTCGTGCGTGAACAGAGCGGGCAGGTACCGCACTGGATCGGTCATTCGCTGGGCGGTATTACCCTGGCGGCGGCGCTGGGCGGCGAGTACATCGGTGAGCCGGTCGTGGCCTCGGCGGCGTTTTTCGGCACCCAGGTCAGTCGCAACTATTGGCCACTGAAGATTCCGCCGGTGGAGTGGGGCGGCCGCTTCATTCTCAAGCGTTTTGCCCAGTTGTCCGGCTCAAGACTCAAGCGCGGCCCGGAGGACGAGCCGATCGGCCTGGCCCTGGAAAGCATGCGTTGGTACGGACTGTTCGGGCGCTTTGGCGATGCCGATAAAAACTGGTGGGCGGGTTTGGCCGAGGTCAAGTTGCCGGTGCTCGCCGTGAGCGCTGCGAGTGATCATCAGGATCCTGCATGGGCTTGCCGCAAACTGTTCGATCAGCTCGGTTCCGGGCACAAGCAATTTATCAATCTGGGTCGTGATCAAGGTTTTGCCGATAATTTCGGCCATGTTGAAATGCTTGTCAGCAAGCCCGCCCAGGCCGAAGTCTGGCCTTTGGTGGCCCGCTGGCTGGCGGACCAGCAGACACCACTGTTGGGAGAGCAACGGGATCTGGCCGCGGCAATCCGAGCCTGACGCTCTAACAAGGGCATTTCGCTCTGGTCGGCTTGCGGCTAAGATATGACGCATTGAGCTGCTCTGGTCACTTTTCGTGACTGAGCCATCACTGATGTTCGTGCTGTCTTCCTCTTTACAGGAGTTTCTCGATGATCCATTACCTCACGCCTGACCTGTGCGACGCCTATCCGGAACTGGTGCAGGTGCTGGAACCGATGTTCAGCAATTTCGGCGGCCGTGATTCCTTCGGCGGCGAAATCGTGACCATCAAGTGCTTCGAAGACAACTCGCGGGTCAAGGAGCAAGTCGAGCTCAAGGGGAATGGCAAAGTGCTGGTGGTAGACGGTGGCGGTTCCCTGCGTCATGCGTTGCTGGGTGACATGCTGGCCGAGAAAGCCGCGAAAAACGGTTGGGAAGGGCTGGTGATCTACGGTTGCATCCGCGACGTCGATATCATCGCGCAGACCGATCTGGGCGTTCAGGCCCTCGCCAGCCACCCGAGGAAATCCGACAGGCGCGGGCTCGGCGATATCAATGTACCCGTGACCTTCGCCGGTGTGACCTTCCATCCGGGCCATTACATCTACGCGGACAACAACGGCGTGATCATCTCGCCCAGCCCGCTTGCAATGCCTGAGTAAGCTTTAGTCGACTTTTTTGATGAATGGAATGCGGATGTTCGAGGAAGAAAACGCGCAATGGGGGCTGGTGCATGCCCTGGTGCTGGACGGTAAAGGCGGTGCGCGTTCGATAGCCCGGACAGAACTCGACGACTTGCAGCTACAGGCCCATGAAAGCCTGTGGTTGCACTGGGATCGCAGTCATCCGCAAACCCGGACCTGGTTACGCAAATCCAGCGGTCTGAGCGAATTCAGCTGTGACCTGTTACTCGAAGAAAACACCCGTCCGCGACTTTTACAGCTTTCCGACAGCGAACTGCTGCTATTTTTGCGCGGGGTCAATCTGAACCCCGGTGCCGAGCCGGAAGACATGGTGTCGGTACGGATCTTCGGCTCTGCCCAACGTGTCATTTCCCTGCGTTTGCGTCCATTGCGTGCCACTGAAGAGCTGCTGGTGCAACTGTCCGAAGGCAAGGGGCCGAAAACAGCCTCCGAACTCATCCTGTACATGGCCCAGTACCTCACCAACAAGGTACAGGATCTGGTCAGCGACCTCTCGGAAGTGGTCGATGAGGAAGAAGAAAAGCTGGATGCCGACGAACGGTATGCACCGGAGCACGGTGCCGTATTGCAGATCCGSCGCAGGGCCGCCGCGTTGAAGCGTTTTCTCGCTCCGCAGCGGGATATTTTCGGGCAGTTGACGCGGATCAAGTTGCCCTGGTTCGTCGAGGACGATGGTGATTACTGGAACGAATTGAACAACAGCCTGACCCGCTACCTCGAGGAACTGGAATTGACCCGGGAGCGGGTGGGACTGGTCCTGGAAGCCGAAGACCGTCGGTTGAGCGTGCGCATGAATCGCACGATGTACCGCTTCGGGATCATCACCGGGATCTTTTTGCCAATGAGTTTTCTGACCGGGCTTTTGGGGATCAACGTCGGTGGCATTCCATTCTCTGCAAGCCCTTATGGCTTTCTGATCGCCTGCCTGATGATGGTCTCGGTGGCGTTGGGACAGTGGTGGTTATTCCGACGTTTGCGCTGGGTCTGAGGGAAACCATGTGACCCGACCAAAACTGACCGCGTCTTCCACAGACATCACGAGAGGTGCGTATGCACGATCCGTTTGAACAGTCTTTACGCGACATGCTCAAGGCCTCGCCGTCCACCCGGGACGACGATGCGTGCCTGGGGCGCGTGCTGAAAACCGCCAACCGCCAGGTCGGCGCCGGTGATCTGTTCAGCCTGCTGGGGCGCTGGTTGCCTGCACTGATGATCGCCCTGAATAACGGATCGGCCCATGTCGCGCCGGTATCCCGTCTTCGTAAACCTGCTGCTCGCACTGCTGATAAGGCTGATTGAATATGGAACTTGATCTCTGGACTCAGAGCCTCGTCACTGCAATGACTGCGTTGTGGACCAAGGTTGCGAACTTCATTCCGAACCTGTTCGGCGCACTGGTTGTGCTGCTATTGGGTTTTGTCGTGGCCAAACTGCTGGACACCTTGCTTTCCAAATTGCTCGCCAAATTGGGCCTTGACCGCTTGATGGGTGGCACTGGCCTGACCAAGCTGCTGTCCCGCGCTGGATTGCAAGTCCCTATCTCGACCCTGATCGGCAAGATCGTCTATTGGTTCATTCTGCTTATTTTTCTGGTTTCTGCCGCAGAGTCTCTTGGACTTGAGCGAGTTTCAGCTACGCTGGACATGCTTGCGTTGTATTTGCCGAAGGTTTTCGGCGCGGCGCTGGTGTTGCTGGTAGGTGTTTTGCTGGCGCAACTGGCCAACGGGCTGGTGCGTGGAGCGGCAGAAGGCGTGGGCCTGGACTATGCTTCAGGACTTGGTCGAATTGCCCAGGGCCTGGTGATCATCATCAGTATTTCGGTTGCGATCAGTCAGCTGGAGGTCAAGACTGACCTGCTGAACCATGTGATCGTGATCGTGTTGATAACCGTTGGTCTGGCGGTAGCGCTGGCCATGGGGTTGGGAAGCCGGGAAATTGCCGGCCAGATTCTTGCGGGAATCTACGTGCGTGAGCTGTACCAGGTTGGGCAACAAGTGCGTGTTGGCGAGGTCGAAGGCCAGATCGAAGAGATCGGCACGGTTAAAACCACATTGCTGACCGATGAGGGTGAGCTAGTCTCTCTTTCCAATCGGATCCTCCTTGAGCAGCATGTGAGTAGCCGCTAACCCGGCAAACCCTGCTAATGTATGCCGCCGCAAAATGCCTGCTGATGCTGGCTGCGGCGGACATTGACCTGACTGTCGGCCCGACTTGTTTTGAATAAAACCCAATCGCTATCCATGCGCTACGACCCCCGCGAGCTCTCTGATGAGGAGTTGGTCGCGCGCTCGCATACCGAACTGTTTCACGTAACACGCGCCTATGAAGAACTGATGCGGCGTTACCAACGAACATTATTTAACGTGTGTGCACGGTATCTCGGGAACGATCGCGACGCAGACGATGTCTGTCAGGAGGTCATGTTGAAGGTGCTGTATGGCCTGAAGAACTTCGAAGGTAAATCGAAGTTCAAGACATGGCTATATAGCATCACGTACAACGAGTGCATCACCCAGTATCGGAAGGAACGGCGAAAGCGTCGCTTGATGGACGCATTGAGTCTTGACCCCCTTGAGGAAGCGTCCGAAGAAAAGACGCCGAAACCTGAGGAAAAGGGTGGACTTGATCGCTGGCTAGTGTATGTGAACCCGATTGACCGGGAAATTCTGGTGCTACGTTTTGTCGCAGAGCTGGAGTTTCAGGAGATCGCAGACATCATGCATATGGGTTTGAGTGCAACAAAAATGCGGTACAAACGCGCTCTAGATAAATTGCGTGAGAAATTTGCAGGCATTGCTGAAACTTAGTTCAGCGCAAATATCTCTTACGTGTAGGCAAGTTCTGTTAGACTTGCCGCCGAGTTGTCCCCCGGTTTGCGGGACTGCTTCACAATCACCAGATGGGGATTTAACGGATGAAACTGAAAAACACCTTGGGCTTGGCCATTGGTACTCTTATTGCCGCTACTTCGTTCGGCGCACTGGCACAAGGCCAAGGCGCAGTTGAAGGCGAGCTCAACTACGGGAAGAAGTACAACGACAGCGTTAAGAACGTTGAAGACGGCTACACTCCTGGCGCCTCCATCGGTTACTTCTTGACCGACGACGTATCGTTGAACTTGACCTACAACAATGACGACCACACCCGTTCGAACAACGGCACTGGTAATCAGAAAATCGAAGGCGACCAGTTCGGTCTGAACGCTCAGTACCACTTCAACAACGCTGGCGACGCTCTGCGTCCTTACGTTCAAGGTGGTGTCAAGCACGGCAGCATGACCAACGTAGCCGCTGACGGCCACACCGGTCGTGACCAGTCGACTTTCCTGACTGCTGGCGCTGGCCTGAAGTACTACTTCCTCGAAAACGTCTACGCTCGTGCTGGCGTAGAAGCTGACTACAAGCTGGACAACGGCAAGTGGGACTACATCCCGTCCGTAGGTCTGGGTGTGAACTTCGGTGGCGGCAACAAGCCTGCTGCTGCTCCGGTTCCAGCACCAGAAGTCTGCTCCGACAGCGACAACGACGGCGTTTGCGACAACGTTGACAAGTGCCCTGACACCCCAGCCAACGTAACTGTTGACGCTGATGGCTGCCCAGCTGTTGCTGAAGTCGTTCGTGTAGAGCTGGACGTGAAGTTCGACTTCGACAAGTCGGTAGTCAAGCCAAACAGCTACGGCGACATCAAGAACCTGGCTGACTTCATGAAGCAGTACCCGTCGACCACCACTACTGTTGAAGGTCACACTGACAACGTCGGTCCTGACGCTTACAACCAGAAACTGTCCGAGCGTCGTGCAAACGCCGTTAAGCAAGTTCTGACCAACCAGTACGGTGTTGAGTCGTCCCGCGTTCAGTCCGTTGGCTACGGCGAATCCCGCCCAGTTGCTGACAACAAAACTGAAGCTGGCCGCGCTGTTAACCGTCGCGTAGAAGCGCAGGTTGAAGCTAAAGCTAAGTAATTAGCTCGCAGCTCTGAGGAAAGCCCGGCTCAGGCCGGGCTTTTCTTTGTCTGCGATTTGGTGAGGAGGGACGCGTCAGGCGCGTTGAAGTCCAACATTCATGTCGACGAATAGAGCCTCTTCGCGAGCAGGCTCGCTCCCACAGGAGGGGATGGCGTTGGCTGCGACTGCGCCGATCACCAGAATGGCAGGGCTTTTCAGCTGGAATCCGCAGGCAGCTTCATCCATCGCTGTGAGTGTGCTCCGACATTCCCGCTGATGGGGCAAGGACGCGTTTTCAATCATGGCCACGGGCGTATCCGCCAACATGCCGCCGGCCAATAGCTGCTCACGGATTTCACCCAGCTTGGCCACTCCCATGTAAATCACCAGCGTCGTTCCGCCTTGGGCCAGTGCCTGCCAGTTCAATTGGCTGTCGTCCTGGGTATGTGCTGTGACCAGCGTTACACCGCGGGCTACACCCCGCAAGGTCAGCGGAATATCGCACTGCGTTGCCCCCGCCAGTCCGGCCGTGATGCCGTTGACCAGTTCGGCTTCGACCCCGTGCTCACGCAACCACTGCGCCTCTTCGCCACCGCGGCCGAAAATGCACGGATCGCCACCCTTGAGCCGCGCCACGCATTTACCCTGCCGGGCATAACGAAGCATCAGGCGATGGATGAACGCTTGCGGGGTGGAGCGGCAGCCGCCGCGCTTGCCCACCGGGATGATCCGCGCCCCGGGGCAATGCTCGAGTACCGCGACATTGACCAGATCATCGATCAGCACCACATCAGCCTCGCGCAAGGCACGTACTGCTTTCAACGTGAGCAACTCCGGATCACCCGGGCCCGCACCCACCAGCCAGACTTTTGCACTCATAGTGTTTTCCTCACGAGATGACGGTGATCGGCCGCGCCTTGGCAGCCAGCAGGCGTTTGATTTCCGGAACACAGGACCCGCATTGCGTGCCGCAACCCAGTTCCTGTTTCAGTCCCTGCAAGTCCAGGCCACGGCCGATGCCGACGCAGATAGCGTTCTGGCTGACGTTCTTGCAATTGCACAGGGTTTTGTTGGCGTTGACAGGCGCATCGAGGTTGCCCGGTGGTGCGCTGAGCGGAGCAAGTAACCAGCGCCGCAGTTGCTCGTCCGCGCGACCTTCGAGCCACAGACCCTGCAACCAGTGTTGGGCAAGGGTTTCTCCGGCCAGTCGAATGGCAGTGATCCGGCCATTTTCGATTCGCACCCGTTTGCCAATGGCTCGTCGTGGGTCGTCGTAAGCCAGTACCGGGCCGTCATTGAGTTCCAGGTTTCTATCGATTTCGCTTAGCAGCTCTGCCGAAGGTGCTGAAGTATTGGCAACCCGTACAAGCAGGGCAGGGCGCTCACGACCAACCAGGCTGAGGCTGACGTAGGAAAACGCCTCACAGAGCGGTCGTAGCGCCTCAAAGTGCTGTTGAACATCACCTTCGATCAGTGCGAACAGTTTCCAGGGCAAATCCACCGGTTCCAGGCGTACACCGCTGTGTTTAAGCTCGGGCTGTTTCGACAAGGGATCGAATGCGGGCAAGGTGAGGCTGTTCACTCCGCCCTTGAGAAAACGGTCGCCCCAATGCATCGGCAAAAAGGCCTGGCCAGGACGCACGCTGTCATCGCTGGCAACCGCAACGATGACTGCGCCGCGCCGGCTTTTCAGGCTGACCAGATCCCCCGGCTGCAAGCGATGACGGCGCAATTCATCCGGGTGCAGGCTCAACTGCGCTTCGCTGACATGGCCGAACAGTTGCGCGGCGGTGCCGGTGCGGCTCATGCCGTGCCATTGATCGCGCAGGCGGCCGGTGATCAGGGTCAGCGGGAAGCGTGCATCGCGTTGCTCTTTGGCGGCGCGGTACGGATCGGCCACGAACTGCGCGCGCCCATTGGCCGTGGCAAATATCCCGTCGACGTACAGCCGGTCCGTGCCTTTAACGGCACCCGAAGGGAAGGGCCACTGCTGCGGGCCGAGACGATCGATCAGCGCATGGCTGATACCGGACAGATCCAGATCGCGACCGCGAGTCAGTTGTTTGTATTCATCGAAGACTTGAGCGGGGTTATCAAATTCAAACAGGCTGGTTTGACCGGGACGCAGGTATTTCTCCAGGCGTTGTGCGAAATCTACGGTGATTGCCCAGTCCGGCCGTGCCTCACCCGGTGCGACGATGGCCTGGCGTACGTGGGAAATGCGCCGTTCGGAATTGGTCACGCAGCCTTCTTTTTCTCCCCAACTGGCGGCGGGCAGCAGCAGGTCGGCGAACTTCGCCGTTTCAGTGGTGCAAAAGGCTTCCTGCAACACCACGAACGGGCAGGCTTGCAAGGCTGCGCGCACGGCCGTCTGGTCCGGCATGGATTGCGCAGGGTTGGTGCAGGCGATCCACAACGCCTTGATCTTGCCGCTGCGTACTTGCTCGAACAGCTCGATCGCCGTGAGCCCGGCATTTTCCGGCAGTTGCTCGACGCCCCAATAAGACGCCACTTGCGCACGGTGTTGCGCATTGGCGGCATCACGATGGCCGGGCAGCAGGTTGGACAAACTGCCGGTTTCCCGCCCGCCCATGGCATTTGGCTGACCGGTGAGGGAGAAAGGTCCGGCGCCAGGACGACCGATCTGTCCGGTGGCCAKGTGCAGATTGATCAATGCACTGTTTTTCGCGCTGCCGGCGGTGGACTGATTAAGCCCCATGCACCATAGCGACAGGAAGCTCGGGGATGTGCCGATCCATTCGGCACATTCCTGCAATTGCCCGATGCTGATTCCGCAGAGCTGCGAAACCATTTGCGGCGTGTAGTCACGCACCAGGCTTTTCAGCTCGGCCAGACCTTCGGTGTGGTCCCTGATAAAGTCACGATCGATCCAGTCTTCCCACAACAGCAGATGCAAAATCCCATGGAACAAGGCGACATCGGTGCCGGGCAAGATCGCCAGGTGCAGGTCAGCCAGATCGCAGGTATCTGTACGACGTGGGTCAACGACGATGACCTTCATCTGCGGTCGGCGGGATTTGGCTTCTTCCAGTCGGCGAAACAGTACCGGGTGGGCGTAGGCCATGTTGCTGCCGACGATCATCACGCAATCGCTCAACTCCAGGTCTTCGTAGCTGCAGGGCGGCGCGTCGGCGCCCAGGCTGCGCTTGTAGCCGACCACAGCCGACGACATGCACAGCCGCGAATTGCTGTCGATGTTATTGGTGCCCACCAGCGCCCGAGCCAGTTTGTTGAAGGCGTAGTAGTCCTCGGTCAGCAACTGCCCGGAAATGTAGAACGCCACGCTGTCCGGGCCATGCTCGGCGATGGTTTGGGCGAAAACGCTGGCGGCGTGATCAAGCGCGGTATCCCAGTCGGTGCGGCTTCGCGCCAGGCCTTTGCCCAGGCGCAGTTCCGGGTACAGCGCCCTTGCCGTCAAGTCGCCGGTCAAATGCAGGGTTGATCCCTTGCTGCACAACTTGCCGAAATTGGCCGGGTGCGCCGGATCGCCGCTGACGCCGAGGATGCGCTCGCCGTCATGCTCGATCAGCACGCCGCAGCCAACCCCGCAGTAACAGCAGGTGGACGCTGTGATCTGGCGGTCCATCAGCCTGCATCCCGCAGGGCCAGCATCACCCGGCCATTTTCCACCCGGGCGAGATGGTGGTGGGCGCAGCCGACGTCCGGGGCCTGGGCTTCGCCGCTTTCCAGGTCGATTTGCCAGTTGTGCAGCGGGCAGGCCACCCGTTTGCCGTAGATCAGACCTTGGGACAGCGGCCCGCCCTTGTGCGGGCAACGGTCGTCGAGGGCGAACACTTCGTCGTCGCTGGTACGAAAAATCGCGATGTCACCCTTAGGACCGGCGATGATCCGCGAGCCCAGGGCATTGATCTCTTCCAGCGCGCAGATATCCAGCCAGTTCATGCCAGCACCTCCAGGTTTTTCACGGGGATGACATCGAATTCTTTCTTGAGCTGTGGCTGTTCCAGGCGTTCTTTCCACGGATCCTGTTCGAACGACAGGGAGAATTGCAGGCGATCATTGAGCGCCTTGCGACGCTCCGGGTCCTCAAGCACGGCTTTCTTGATATGGTCCATGCCTACCCGCTGCAGGTAGTGCACGGTGCGTTCGAGGTAGAAGGCTTCTTCGCGATACAGTTGCAGGAATGCACCGTTGTATTCGCGGACTTCTTCGGCGGTTTTCAGTTTGACGAAGAATTCCGCGACCTCGGTCTTGATCCCGCCGTTACCACCGATGTACATCTCCCAGCCGGAGTCCACGCCGATAATTCCCACATCCTTGATGCCGGCTTCCGAGCAGTTGCGCGGGCAGCCGGAGACAGCCAGCTTCACCTTGTGCGGCGACCACATGTTGAACAGGTCATGTTCCAGTTCGATGCCCAACTGTGTGGAGTTCTGCGTGCCAAAGCGGCAGAACTCACTGCCGACGCAGGTTTTCACTGTGCGGATGGATTTGCCGTAGGCGTGGCCGGACGGCATGTCCAGGTCCTTCCACACCCCCGGCAGGTCCTGCTTGCGGATGCCCAACAAGTCGATGCGCTGGCCACCGGTGACCTTGACCATCGGCACGTTGTACTTGTCGGCGACGTCGGCAATGCGCCGCAGTTCCGAGGGATTGGTCACACCGCCCCACATCCGCGGGACTACCGAGTAGGTGCCGTCTTTTTGAATGTTGGCGTGAGCCCTTTCGTTGATCAGGCGCGATTGCGGATCGTCCCTGGCTTCCCCCGGCCAGGTGGAGATCAGGTAGTAGTTGAGCGCCGGCCGGCAGGTGGCGCAGCCGTTGGGTGTGCGCCAGTTCAGGTAGCTCATGGTGCCTGCGATGGTCAGCAGGTGCTGCTCGCGTATGGCCTGGCGGATTTGCCCGTGGTTGAGGTCGCTGCAGCCGCAGATGGCCTTTTCGCTTTTCGGTTTGACGTCGGCGGCGCCGCCTACCGTGTTGATCAGGATCTGCTCGACCAAACCCGCGCACGAACCGCAGGAACTGGCAGCCTTGGTGTGTTTCTTGACGTCGTCGACACTGAACAGCCCGTGCTCCTGGATCGCCTTGACGATGGTGCCTTTGCACACACCGTTGCAACCGCAGACTTCGGCCGTGTCGGCCATGCTCATGGCTTTATCCTGGCCCTGATGTCCTACGTCGCCCAAAGCGTTTTCACCGAACATCAAGTGATCGCGGATCTCACTGATGGCATGGTTTTCACGGATCTGCCGGAAATACCAGCCGCCATCTGCCGTATCGCCATACAGACAGGCGCCGACCAGCACGTCATCCTTGATCACCAGTTTCTTGTAGACCCCGCCAATCGGGTCGGAGAGGGTGATGGTTTCCGTGCCTTCACCGCCCATGAAGTCGCCGGCGGAAAACAGGTCGATGCCAGTGACCTTCAGTTTGGTCGAGGTCACCGACCCCTTGTAAGTGGCAAAACCGAGTTGCGCGAGGTGGTTGGCGCAGACTTTGGCCTGTTCGAACAGCGGCGCCACCAGACCATAGGCGATGCCGCGGTGGCTGGCACATTCACCGATGGCATAGATCCGTGGGTCGTAGGTTTGCAGTGTGTCGTTGACCAGAATCCCGCGGCTGCATGGAATGCCGGATTTCTCCGCCAGTTCGGTATTGGGGCGAATGCCGGCGGCCATCACCACCAGGTCCGCGGGGATGATGTCGCCGTTCTTGAATTGCACCGACCCGACCCGGCCGTTGCCCGCGTCGTGCAAGGCCTGGGTCTGCTCGCACAGGCGAAAGTGCAGGCCGCGAGACTCCAGGGCGCTTTGCAGCAGCTGGCCGCTGGTCTTGTCCAGTTGCCGCTCCAGCAACCACTCGCCGATATGCACCACGGTGACGTGCATGCCCCGCAGCATCAGGCCGTTGGCGGCTTCCAGGCCGAGCAGGCCGCCACCGATCACCACGGCGTGCCGGTGGGTTTTTGCGGTGTCGATCATGGCCTGGGTGTCGGCGATGTCGCGGTAGCCGATCACGCCCTCAAGGGTGTTGCCGGGAATGGGCAGGATGAAAGGCGTCGAGCCGGTGGCGATCAGCAGGCGATCGTATTCGGCTTCGCTGCCGTCTTCGGCAATCACCCGGCGCTTGACCCGGTCGATCTCCACCACCTTGCGGTTGAGCAGCAGCTTGATGTTGTTTTCCAGGTACCAGTCCAGGTCGTTGAGCACGATTTCTTCGAAGGTCTGTTCGCCTGCCAGCACCGGCGACAACAGGATGCGGTTGTAGTTGGTGTGCGGCTCGGCACCGAAGACCGTGATGTCGTACAGCTCCGTGCTCAGTTTGAGCAGCTCTTCCAGGGTCCGGACCCCGGCCATGCCGTTGCCGATCATCACCAGTTTTAGTTTTTTCATCAGGTTCTCCGGGGAGCTCAGGCCTGCCTCATCAGGGTTCAGGCCATGCTCGACAAATTTTGCGCAAACAAAAAAAGGCGTCCCGCCAGTTGCCTAGCGAGGACACCTTTGTCCTGGTCCCGTTCTCTCGGGAAGTGCAACCTTCGTCGTTGAAGCCTGCGCTGTATGTTTGTTGAAAGAGGTAATGCAGTGGTTATGCCAAGTCGCTCAAATCCCGTGTTTGTTGGCTTTTTTCCCGTTCGCAAGGGCAGAACCGTGAGGGATTGCACCGATTCAAGGCGCGTTGCCCGCTAATGGAGCGCAACCACCAGCAGCGCCAGATTGAGCAGCAACGAAACCAGCGCCAATGTCCGCCAGACCTTCAGCGGCTCACGCTCCAGCAACGGCTTGGGGCGCACATTCAAACTGTGGCGTTCGCCCTGTTCGATCAGCAGTAACCATTCTTCCGCCGTTTCGAAACGCTGGTCGGGGGCCGCCGCCAAGGCGCGCTCCAGGTGATGGGCGATCCAGTCCGGCAGGTCGGGCCGGTAGCGGCTGGCGTTGACCGGGAGGCCAAACCGCGGGCGCTGGAACGCTTCGATTTCGCCATAGGGATAGTGCCCGGTGAGCAGGAAGTACAAGGTCACACCGACGGCGTACAAGTCCTGCTGTGGCGTCGGCGCATCGCCGCGAAAGGCTTCTGGCGCGATGTAACTGGGTGTGCCCGGCAGAGCCCAGGGCAGATCTTGCGAGAGGCCAGGGCAGTAGGCGAGGCCGAAATCCAGCAGGCGTAACTCGCCATCGTCCCCCAGCAACAGGTTTTCCGGTTTGATATCGCGATGCAGAATCTGCCGTCGATGCAACAGACCGACCGCTCGCAACAATCGTTCGGCGATGTCTTGCCACTGGGGTAGCGGCAACGCTCCGCTTTGCTCATGCCGTTGGGCCAGGGTCGCGCCCGAATATTCACGCATCACGTAGTACAAATGCTGACGCTGACTGGCGGCATGGACTTCAGGAAAATGTCGACCGGCCACGCGTTTGAGAAACCACTCTTCCGACAGTAACGCTTGCCCGGCCTGGTGATCGTCGTGCAGGCGCCCTGGCAGGGTTTTCAGCAGCCAGGGTTGTTGCTGACTGTCGCGCACGCGATAGAGCAGCGATTGCTGGCTCTGCGCGACGATCCCCTCGACCTGCCAGCCCTCGAACGCCTGACCCGGTTTCAGGGCTGGCGGCAGTGGCCATTGCTGCAAGTGAATCAACGCATCGCCAATGCTCGCTTCACCGAGGGCATCGACCCGCACCAGCAAGGCGCTGGCGTTGTCCTGACTGCCCGCCAGGTGCGCGGCATTGACCAGGGTTTGCGCAGCGCTGCGCAAGTCCGGTTGATCACGCAGGATCGCCGCAATGGCGGTATCGCCCAGGACGGCCCAGATGCCGTCGCTGAGCAGAACGAAGCTTTCATCGGGGCGCAACTCACCGTCGAGAAAATCCAGCACCAGATGTTGATCGAGCCCCAGCGCCCGTTTCAGTACATGCTGCATGCCCGGCTGGTCCCAGACGTGATCCTCGCTGATTCGCTGCAATCGATCGGCGTGCCAGCGATACACCCGACAATCGCCGACATGGGCCAGGGTAAAACGCCGACCGCGCAGGACCAGCGCACTGAGGGTGGTCAGCAGCGGTTGCCCGCCGCCATTGGCCTGTAACCAGCGGTTCTGCGCCAGCAACAGACGATCGAGTGCCTGTGCGACGCTCCAGGTTTCCGGCGTGGCGTAGTAATCCAGCGCCAGGGCCTGCAGCGTCGAACGGGCCGCCAGGCCGCCATCGGCGCACTGGCTGACGCCGTCGGCGATGGCGAACAGGTAACCCTTGCTCGCGGCCAGCGCCGGAGCCGGCGTGACCAGGCGCAGGGCATCCTGATTTTCCTCGCGAGGACCGATGGCGCTGGCTTCGGCGAAACTCAATTGCAGGCTCATCGAGGTGTCAGACCCGCGCAGCCGTCACGGCGGCCGAACCCCAGGTGGTTCTCCAGCGCCGTTTTACGCCGTGCAGGCCGAACCAGGCCAGAACGCCGAGGCTGGCGAACAACCACAGTGCCAGTTGATAGCTGCCGGTGCTTTGCTTGATCGCGCCCATGCCGGCCGCGAGGGCAAAACCACCGATGCCACCCGCCATGCCGATCAGGCCGGTCATCACGCCGATTTCCCGACGAAAACGCTGCGGCACCAACTGGAATACCGCGCCATTGCCTGCACCCAAACCGAGCATGGTGCAGACGAAAAGTGCCAGCGCGGCGTAGGAACTCGGCAGGTTGAAACCGACCACGGCAATGCAGATCGCCGCGACGGTGTACATCGCCAGCAGGGTTCGAATGCCGCCGAAGCGGTCAGCCAGCGCGCCGCCCAAGGGTCGCATCAGGCTGCCGCCAAACACGCAGGCGGCGGTGTAGTAGCCGGCAGTCACCGGGCTCAGGCCGTACTGGTCGTTGAAATAACCGGGCAGGGAGCTGGCCAGGCCGATGAAGCCACCGAATGTCACGCTGTAGAAAAACATGAACCACCAGCTGTCACGATCACCCAGGGCCTTGAAGTAGTCGGCCATGGATTTGGCTTTTGGCCGCTCGGGAGCGTTTTTGGCCAGCCAGGCGAAGACGATCAGGGTCAGGATCAGCGGAATCAGGGCGAAACCGAACACGTTGCTCCAGCCAAATGCCGCCGCCAGCACCGGGGCGATCAAGGCGGCGAACACCGTGCCCGAGTTTCCCGCGCCGGCGATACCCATGGCCTTGCCTTGATGCTGCGGCGGATACCATTGCGATGCCAAGGGCAGGGCGACGGCGAAAGACGCGCCGGCCATGCCGAGGAACAGCCCCAGCAGCAGCGCTTGTTCGTAGCTGTGGATACCGAGTTTCCAGGCGCCGAACAGGGCGCAGATCACGATGACCTGGCCTATCAGCCCGGCGGTTTTGGGCGACAGGCGATCAGCCAGCATCCCCATCACGAAGCGCAACACCGCCCCGGCCAGAATGGGCGTGGCGACCACCAGCCCGCGTTGCTGCGTCGTCAGGTGCAGGTCGGCGGCGATCTGTACCGCCAAGGGGCCGAGCAGGTACCAGACCATGAAGCTCAGGTCGAAATAGAGGAAGGCTGCGAACAATGTGGGGGTATGGCCGGATTTCCAGAAGCTTGAATTCATCGCGCACCTCAGCTGTGAAGAGTCTCGGAAGGAGTCATGAGCTTGCAGGTGGGGCGCCGTTACGGCCGCACCACCGGCCCCGTGCTGTGGGGCCAAAACGAAAAAACGCCGCCACCCGATCCGCCAAGGGCAAATGAGGTGAGCGACGTCTTTGTCGTAGGTGGGGCAACCGCCGTTGGTTACCTGTGGTGATTACTTAGCCAGATCTGTGCCAACACTCGAAATCGAGTCGCTGCCATTCGCGAGCAAGCGCGCTCCCACAGGTGATTTGTGTTCGACGCCATTCCCCTGTGGGAGCGAGCTTGCTCGCGATGGCGTCCTCACAGGCACCACAGGACTTCAGCCAAGCAACTCGCTCATGGCAATAATCTGTTCCGCCACTTGAATCAGCTTCTGCTGTCGGCTCATCGCCTGGCGGCGCATCAGGGTGTAGGCCTCTTCCTCGTTGCAGTTCTTCATTTTCATCAGCAGCCCCTTGGCCAGTTCGATGCGCTTGCGCTCGGCCAATTGCTGGTCGCGGGCATGCAACTGGGCACGCAAGGCCTGATCGCTTTCGAAGCGTGCCATGGCCACATCGAGAATCGGCTGCAGGCGTTGTGCGTGAATGCCTTCGACGATGTAGGCACTGACCCCGGACTTGATCGCCTGTCGCATCACATCGGGGTCGTGTTCGTCCGTGAACATCACAATCGGTCGTGGCTGGTCGCGAGTCACCAGCACCACTTGTTCCATGACATCACGCCCCGGTGACTCGGTATCGATCAGAATCACGTCCGGACGCACCGTTTCGACGCGTTCGGGCAAGTCGATGGYCAGGCCGGATTCGTCGATCACTTCGAATCCGGCCTCGGTCAGGGCGGCCTTCAGGCGTCCGACTTTTTTGGCGGTATCGTTGATCAGCAGGATACGCAGCATGTTCGTAGTCTCCTGTCAGCGGCTGGCGGATCGGTGCGAGCTGTCGCTCATGGCGTGCAGTTTGAAACTGCGGGCATAACCGGTCGGGTCCGAACCGTCCCAGATTTTACCGTCGATCAACTGACTGCTGCGCATTTGCTCGGCTGACGAAGCGACGCCGACGGCACTGGCGGCCTCTCGATAGAGGTCCAGTTGCTGGACCTGCCGGGCCACCGCGAGATAGTCCGGGTCATCGCGCAACAAACCCCAGCGGCGGAACTGGGTCATGAACCACATGCCGTCGGACAGGTACGGCAGGTTGACCTCGCCATCCCCGTGCAGGCGCAGCGCGTGCGGGTCGTGCCAGTGATGGCCAAGGCCGTCGGCGTATTCGCCCAGCAGGCGCGGTTCAATGCAGTCCAGTGGCGCGTCAAGGTACTGCGCGGCACTGAGTAATTGCGCGGTGCTGCGGCGATTCTCGGTGCTTTCTTCGATGAAGCGGCTGGCTTCCAGGACCGCCATCACCAATGCCCGGGCGGTATTGGGGTATTGCTCGACGAACGCACGGGTGCAGCCGAGGACTTTTTCCGGATGATCAGGCCAGATGGTTTGAGTCGTGGCCAGGGTGAAACCGAGGTCCTGTTGCACCGCGCTGGCGGACCAGGGTTCGCCGACGCAGAACCCGTCGATACGCCCGGCTCGCAGGTGCGCGACCATTTGCGGTGGCGGCACCACTACGCTGTCGACATCCAGCAGCGGGTGAATGCCCTGGCTGGCGAGCCAGTAATACAACCACATGGCGTGGGTGCCGGTTGGAAACGTCTGGGCGAAGGTGAGTTTTGGGCGAGTTTGGTGCACGCGTCGATCCAGTGCTTCAGGACTGGTCACTCCAAGCGCCTGCAAGCCGCGGGACAGGTTGATGCTCTGGCCGTTCTGATTCAGGCCCATCAACACGGCCATGTCAGTCGCGGCCACGCCACCGATGCCCAGGTGAACGGCGTAAATCAGGCCATAGAGGCTGTGGGCTGCATCGAGTTCGCCGCTGACCAGTTGGTCCCGCAGGCTGGCCCAGGACGACTGGCGCTTGAGATTCAGGGTCAAGCCGTGGGGTTGGGCGAAGCCCTGGGTGGCGGCGACCACCACTGAGGCGCAGTCGCTCAGAGCCATGAAGCCGAGATTGATTTCGGTTTTTTCCGGGGCATCGCTGCCATTGACCCAAGCCAGAGGGCCGGCTGACGGTTCGTTCATCGCGTGTTCACCTTGCAAAAAAAAGCGTCGCCCCCTCCCTTGCACGCGCAAGGCCGGATGACGACGCCATTGTCCTTGCACACATTCCGCCGTTGGTCCGGGTGCTGATGCCTGAGAGGGTGCAAGGCATATGCCATCGCCGGTTCATCAGCTTTACATCAGGATTCATCGCGCCATGTCTTTCATCCTGCCGGCCGTTAATCGTCAGGCCGCAAAGGAGGTTGGCGTGCAAATCCAATCACTACACGCCACCGTTCTGCCTGATGCTCGTTGCAGCGAGCGGGTGCTGCATGTGCGGGTCAGCGAATTCCCTGTGTATCTGGCTTCGGCGCAGTGCCCGCGGGTCTGTCTGCCGGTCGGTTGGGAAGGGCTGATTGCAACGAGCGATGCATTCGAGCTGAGCGGCGGCGTACAGACCCTGCCGGTTGCCGAAGCGCAGTTGGTGAAATTGCAAGTGTTCATCGATCTGGGAAACACGCTGGTTGATCAACGACCCAGCCCGACATCCTGGGCGGCGTTGCCGGTGGCGTACCCCACCGTCTGGTCCGGGCGGGCGCTTGAGCGCTGGTACATCGAACAGGCCATGGTCGGGGGTATGGCTTACCAGACCTTCGCCGGCGTGCTGCGTCATACCGAGAGTTACGGACTCGTGCGCTTCCTGCTGGAGCAGGGCACCCACAGCGAAAAGTTGACCACCCTGGCCCAGCGTTATGGCGTTTCTGTGTCGCACTTCCGTCGACTGTGCCGGCAGGCGCTAGGCACGGCGGCCAAGCCTGCATTGCGCGGCTGGCGCGCAGCCAGGGCGCTGTTGAACATGAGCCTGCAGGACGGCTCCCTGACGGATGTCGCGCTGGAATTGGGTTTTGCCTCTTCTTCGCATTTCTCCAAGGAAATCCGTGATCTGGTTGGCTTCACGCCCAGTAGCCTGGCCGACATAACCTACCTCCCAGGCAAGTGAGCCAATGAACCGCCGATTGCTTTCGTTATTTGTATTGCCGTTCTGGTTAGGCACCCTGTTGTCGCTGGTGCCGCTTGCCGTGCGCGCCAATGCCGACGGCTACGTGGCTCGCGAACAGAGCGTGCGCACATTCTTCACCGAGTTGTCCGGACCCTTGGGCAAACCTGTCATCGTCAGCAAGACTGCCGCCGCCAAACGGATTTCCGGTGCCTTCGATCTGCGTTCGCCGCAGCGGACCTTTGAACGGGTCAGCGCGCAGATGGAGCTTATCTGGTATAGCGATGGCCAGGCGATTTATCTGTATGACGCGTCGGAAGTCAAAAGCTCGATGATGTCGCTGCAGACCCTGACAGTCACCCGACTTCAGGCGTTCCTTGAGCGTTCCGGGTTGCACGATGCACGTTATCCATTGCGCCACGACGGCTTGCGCACTTTTCATGTGTCGGGCCCGCCGATGTATGTCGATCTGGTGGTGCAAGCCGCCGGACTGATGGATAACCAGCGCTCGGAACTGTTGCTGGGCAAGCAGCAGATCGGCGTGATCCAGGTGCGCAACACCTTTGTCAGCGACCGCAAGTATGAGCTGCGTGATGACAAGGTGACCATTCCCGGGCTGGCAACCGTGATCGAGGACTTGTTGCGTGGCGAAAAGCGCGAGGTCGAGCCGTCGGTGGCACAAGCCCCCGCGCAGCGTCCGCAGGGATTGATGCCGGCGTTTCCCCTGGAAGGCCTGGCGAGCGCCGCCTCGGAGCAAGACTCGACCGCGCCGCGAATCATTGCGCGAGAGGTGGCTGCCGGAAATATACGGGTGGTGGCCTATCCCGACACCAACAGCCTGCTGGTCAAGGGGCTGCCGGAGCAAGTGCGCTTTATCGAGAACCTGGTGAGTGCGCTGGACACGCCGAAACGACACGTGGAGTTGTCGTTGTGGATCATCGATTTGCACAAGGATGAGCTCAATCAGCTGGGCATCAACTGGCAGGGCGCATTGAAGTCCAGTGGGACATTCAGCGTATCGCTGAACGCCGGCTCGGCGACCACCCTCGATGGCGCTTCGTTCGTCGCCCAGGTCATGGCCCTGGAGCGCACCAACCGGGCGAATGTGGTCTCGCGTCCGGTGATCCTGACACAAGAGAACGTACCGGCGATCTTCGACAACAACCGCACCTTTTATGCCCCGCTGGTGGGGGAGCGCAGTGTCGATTTGCAGCACGTGACCTATGGCACGCTCGTCAGTGTTCTGCCCCGTTTCGCCCAGGCGGACGAAATTGAAATGTCACTCAATATCGAAGACGGCAACGAAGTGGAAAACCCTGACCAGAACAAGCAACCCGGCAGTTTGCCGACGGTCGGGCGCACACGGATCAGCACGGTGGCGCGCGTGCCCCAGGGCAAGAGTCTGTTGGTGGGCGGTTTCACCCGCGATGACCACAGCGAGCAAGTCGGACGGATTCCGGTACTGGGTTCGATTCCGTGGATCGGGCGCTTGTTCAGTTATCGCCAGAACCGCTCGGCCAACACGGTGCGGGTGTTCCTGATTCAGCCCAAGGAGATTCTCGACACACTTGAGCCCGCCACGACTGATCCGGCCACCCGGCTGCTGACCCCGCAGCAGCATGAGCGGGTGCGCCGCTCCTATTTCCGGGCGGCAGAAAAATGATCCTGCCGCCGCTTTCCACAGGCGGGCGAGCCGCCCAGGCACGGCTCAATGCCGAAAAGGCCGCCGAACATCCACAGCCCCAGGCGGATGCGCAGGTTGATCTCGACGACAGCTCAACGCTTGCCATTGCGCAGCGCTTTGTGCAGATCAGCGATGAAATGTCGGCGGCACTGGCCCAGTTTCGCGGGCGGCGACATTTCGAACTCAAGTCCGAGACCCTGATGGACAACTTCGAACGAGTCCTTGAAGACGACACTGTACCCAAGGTGCAGCAGGTGCTCAGCCTCGCGCGGCTGGCGGACAAGCCGGTCGCCTGGTTGCTGCAAATGGTGCGACAGCTGTTCCCCGATGACAGTGATCTGGCGTTGGTGCTACGAGAACTGTTACGTCGCAAGAAACTGGAAAAGAACACCCGTCAGCGACTTGAAACGCTTTTACAGACTGTGGTTGCCCAAGGCTCCCCCAAGCGTATGAATGCCGGGATCAACGCCGCCCTCAAAGCCAGGATGTTCGGAGCGAACATGGCGGTGCGCGCTGGGTTGTTGCGCGAGACCTACCGGGATTTTCTGGAGTCCGACGAGGGCCCGACCAGTTGTTATCAGGACTGGATCGCACTGTATGGTCCGTCACAGCGCATGGCGGTGCTGTCCTTCATCGAAGCGGCATTGCTCACGGATATCAGTGCCCAGGACCCCAGTTGCTCGCGCGTGGAGTTCGGTCAACTGCTGGCCAGGGTGACCGACCTCAAGCGCCTGCGCTCAGCCGATGAGCTGTTTATCAGCCAACTGCTCGGCGATGCACTCATCTGCCGGCACAACGCCAATGAGCCCGACTGGCTGGTGTTCCTGCTCGGCGTGCTGACGTACCCCGATGAGCTCGACCAGTTGTTGCTCGGTGCGTTGGGTGAGCGCGTGCTGTTGAGCCCGCACCATGAGCGCTCGACGCTACTGCAGAAGGTGCGCCGGCACAGCCTGCAGTTGCCGCCGCAACTGTTTGCCGATGAACGAGCGCCACTGCGCCTGGCAGAACAGTTCACCCGACTGGCTGACATTGCCTACGCCCACGAATGTAAAGAACGGCGACGTCTCGGCGGCTGCCCATGACTTTTTCCCGGAGCTGACCTGCCATGCTCAATGTGTTTTTGCGCAACGTCGGCGCTCGTCCGGAGCTGCTGATCCTGACGCTGATGGTGATGATCATCGCCATGCTGATCATTCCCCTGCCGACGGTGCTGGTGGATTTTCTCATCGGCCTGAACATCGTGATTTCGCTGCTGGTGTTCATGGGGTCGTTCTACATCGAACGCATCCTCAGTTTCTCGACCTTTCCGGCCTTGCTGCTGTTGACCACCCTGTTTCGCCTGGCGCTGTCGATCAGCACCAGCCGGCTGATCCTCAGCCAGGCTGATGCGGGGGAGATCATCGCCTCCTTCGGTGAGTTCGTGATCGGCGAAAGCCTGGTGGTGGGCTTCGTGATCTTTTCCATTGTCACCATTGTCCAGTTCATCGTGATCACCAAGGGCTCGGAGCGGGTGGCCGAAGTCGCGGCGCGCTTCTCGCTGGACGGCATGCCCGGCAAGCAGATGAGCATCGACGGCGACCTCAAGGCCGGTGCCATTACCGCCGAGGAAGCCAAGGAAAAGCGCAGCGTGCTGGAGCGCGAAAGCCAGTTGTACGGCTCATTCGACGGCGCGATGAAGTTCATCAAGGGCGATGCCATCGCCGGCATCATCATTATCTTCGTCAACTTCATCGGCGGCATGGCCATTGGCGTCGGGCAGATGGGCATGGACCTGTCCACCGCCTTGTCGACCTACACCCTGCTGACCATCGGCGATGGTCTGGTGGCGCAGATTCCGGCGTTGCTGATCGCCATCGGCGCCGGCTTCATCGTCACCCGCGTCAACGGCGATGACGCCAACCTGGGGCGCAACATGCTCGCCCAGATGCTCGGTCATCCGTTCGTGCTGGGGGTGACGGCGCTGCTGGCGGTGGGCGTCGGCCTGTTGCCCGGTTTTCCGCTGCTGACCTTCCTGCCCATCGCCGTGGCCCTGGCACTGCTGGTATTCGTTCGCCGGCGCAAGGCCTCCAGGGTCGAGGGTCAGGGTGACAGCCGTCCATCGTCGACGCAGGGCCAAGCCATGCAGACCGGCTCGGGCCTGCTCGAGGACATCGATAACGTCGCCACTGAAACCATCCCGCTGATGTTGTTGGTGCCCACCGCGCGCCTCGATGAGTTGACCAGGGCCCGTTGGGCGGCGCGTTTTCGCAGCCAGTTTTTCGTCGATTACGGGCTGCGCATTCCTGAGCCGCAATTGCGCGCCAGCGAAGCCTTGCCAGCGCATCAAGTGGCGGTGCTGATCAACGAGGTGCGCGCCGAGCAATTCGATATTCATTTCGATCACTGGCGGCTGCTCGACTACTCGGCGGAGCTGGAACCCATGGGCTTTGCCCTGGTGCACGGCAGTGACAGCAATCGCCTGGGCGGGGTGTGGGTCAACGCCACCGACCAGGAACGGGTGCAGCAATTGGGCTATCACCTGCGCCCGGCGGACGAGGAATGCTACCGCTGCCTGGTCACCTTGCTGGCGCGCAACATCCAGGAGTTTTTTGGCGTGCAGGAAACCAAGCAACTGCTCGACGAAATGGAAACCCGCTGTCCCGATCTGCTCAAGGAAGTCTATCGCCACGTCACCGTGCAGAAGATCGCCGAAGTGCTGCAGCGCCTGATTGGCGAGCGCATTTCCGTGCGCAACATGAAGCTGATTCTTGAGTCCCTGGCCCATTGGGCGTCCCGGGAAAAAGACGTGCTGGCGCTGGTCGAGCACGTTCGTGGCTCGCTGGCCCGCTACATCAGCAACAAGTTTGCCCAGGGTAATGACTTGCGGGTGTTGCTGTTGTCGGCGGAGTTCGAAGAGGTGGTGCGCAAGGGCATCCGGCAAACCTCGGGCGGCAGTTTCATCAACCTGGAACCGGCCGAGTCGGAAGAGCTGATGGACCGGCTGAGTGTCGGCCTGGACAGTCTGCACATTGCACACAAGGACATGGTGTTGCTGTGTTCGGTCGATGTGCGGCGCTACATCAAGAAGCTGATCGAGGGGCGGTTCCGGGAGCTGGACGTGATGTCGTTCGGCGAAATCTCCGAAACCGTCTCCGTCAATGTCATCAAAACGCTATAAGGAAATACTGCAAATGGTTCCGATGGATATTGCCGACCTGTTGCGCGAAGCGCTGCGGCACAGTGGTTGTAAGGACAGCCAGATAGGGCACTTCGACAGTCACAGTACAATCGAAATGCAGATGAAGAGCCTGCCTGATGTCAGCGTCGCTGAGGTGGAGGGTGATGTATGGGTCTGGGCGGTGGTCGCCGAAGCCGGCCCACAGATTACCCATCATTGTGCCGGTGAGTTGATACGGTTTTTGCTCGAAGGCAACGCCTTTTCCCGCACCGGGCAATTGCATCTGTGCGAGGTTCAGGAGCGCCTGGAGCTGCGATTGATGGCCAATGCCGATGCCCTGAGTGACGCCGGACATTTCGCCCAGGCCCTCGACTCTTTTGTGCTGGCGCTCGAAACACTGTGCGAACTGTTGCGTCGATGAAAATCCGGCTGCAACGGCACGGTGCCCATCCCTTGCGTTTGAGTGGTCCATTGATCGAAGCGGCGCTGGGCGACGTGGTGATCGGTGAAGTCTGCGAAGTGCGTCGGCATTGGCGCTTGCCTGAGGTAGCGGCCAGGGCGCAGGTCATTGGCTTCAAGCCCGGCGCGGTCCTGCTCAGTTTGCTCGGCGATGCCAAGGGCTTGTCCAGGGAGTCGATGATCGTTCCCACGGGCTCGATCCTGCAACTGACGTGCAGTGATGCCTTGCTCGGCAGCGTAGTCGACCCGCAAGGCACTATCGTCGAGCGTCTGGCACCGTCTACGGCGCTGGCGCAACAGGACTATCCGGTGGACGCCGACCCGCCGTCATACCAGCAGCGGCGCCCGGTGGACACCCCGTTGCGCACCGGCATTCGGGTCATCGACGGATTGCTGACCTGCGGTGTCGGCCAACGCATCGGCATTTTCGCCGCCGCCGGCTCCGGCAAGACCACCCTGATCAATATGCTGATCAACCATACCGACGCCGATGTGTTTGTCATTGGCCTGATCGGTGAGCGCGGACGTGAAGTGACCGAATTCATCGAGCATCTGCGTCAGTCTGAAATACGCTCACGATGCGTGGTGGTGTATGCCACGTCGGATTTTTCCTCGGTGGATCGCTGCAACTCGGCCCTGCAGGCTACGGCCATCGCCGAGTATTTCCGTGACCAGGGCCAGCGTGTGGTGTTGTTGCTGGACTCGTTGACGCGCTACGCCAGGGCCCGTCGCGATCTGGCCCTGGCCGCAGGTGAAGCGCCGGCGCGACGAGGCTATCCGGCCTCGGTGTTCGATGCATTGCCGCGCCTGCTGGAACGGCCCGGGGTGACTGCCTCCGGCAGCATTACCGCCTGGTACACGGTGCTGCTGGAAAGTGACGACGAACCGGACCCGATCGCCGAGGAGATTCGCTCAATCCTCGACGGCCATATTTACCTCAGCCGTGCGCTGGCGGCCAAGGGGCACTACCCGGCGATCGATGTGTTGCGCAGCGTCAGTCGCGTGGCGACGCAAGTCACCCCGCCGCAGGTGCAGCAACTGGCGGCGGCGACCCGGGAAACGCTGACGCGGCTTGAGCAGCTGCAGATCTTTCTCGACATGGGCGAGTACAGCCCGGGCGCGGACGCCGCCAATGACCAGGCGCTGCAACGCCGTGCAGCCCTCTACCAGTGGTTGCGCCAGCCCACGGGCGAATGCTGTGAACCGGACGAGGCCCTGGGCCAATTGCAGGGGGTCATGGCATGAATCCATTAGCCGATCGTCTTCGCCTGTTGGCGCTCAGCCAGTTCCGTCGGCAACGCGGTCAACTGCTGATAGCGCGTACCCGGCAGCAACTGCAGCCGCTGGTCCAGGAGCGGGCCGCTTTCGACCGACAAGAGGCGGCACTACACGGTTTGTTGGCCAGCCATCGCGCCAATGACTGTGTGCTCGATCACGGGCAACTGTTGGCGCTGTTGCGAAGGCAGGCGGTCATTCGGCGGCAGATCGAGCTGTTGCGCGTCGAGCGTAACCGGGTCGATCAGCAGTGCCGGGAGATTGAGCAAGCGTTGCAGGAGCAGCGCGAGCAACTGCGATTCGCGCAGCGCAAACACGACAAGTACGAAGGGGCTGTTCAGCAGCTGTTGCGGGGGCAACGGCTGGAGCAGGTGCGCCGGGAAGAAAGAGAAACCGAAGAGATGAACGGAGTTCCGCGATGAGCAACGTATCTGTAATTTCACCCTTGCCGGTTCAACCCTTGGACCCCGTCACCGAAGAACCGATGGACGAGTTGCACGACAGGCTGGTGCCGGTGCAGGAGGATGAGCTGCCGCAAGGTGTGCTGGAGCTGATGGCGCCGTTGATCCTGCGTCATCGGCCCCTGATGGACACTGGTCGCGCAATCACTTTGCAGGCGATGGTCACGCTCCCGGAAAAGCCGGCTGCTGAACTCGACGAAGTACGGCCGCTCACACCGGTGTCTCATCCACAAGCGCAGCCGCTGTCGAGTAAACCTGTGCAGCCTCGGTTGTTGCCACCGGTGGCTGATGTTGCGCCTGTTGTCGACAGGGTTGTCGCGCCGACACCGACAAACCTGGCGACTCGGATCGTTGTTGAGCCAGGGCCGACCGAGCGCCCGTCAAACATCGTCGAACCGCTACCGGTCGAACGTGCCGCCAGTCCAGGTGCACCCTCGATATTTGAGTTCGAAGGGCAAAGGCCCGAAGCCTTATCGAGCCTCCCGACCGCGCGCCATGTGCCGACAGTTGCATCACCTGCGGCCTCGGCGTCCGGGATGCCGCCAGCGCCGCCTGCCCTCGACCCGATCATCGAAACCCTGCCGGTTGCCGACCGGGGCTTGCTGCAGGTTCCGTTCAATAAAGGTACCGCCAGCGGGCAGGTGACGATCAGCCGCGTGGCCGATGAGCCCACCCGTAACCTGCAACTCAGCCCGAGCAATGCCCTGGTTTTCGAACAACTCAAAGTGTCGCTGGAGCACGTCCGCGAACCCGCCTGGCGCCTGACCGACAGCGACGGCGAGCAGCAGCGCCAGGGCTCACGGCAGCCGCCGGACGACGAGCAGACCGAAGACGCCGGGCAGGGCGCATGAGCGCACTGAAGTTGCGCCGGATCAACGCCCGGGCGCATGCCGCCGCGCAAGCGATACGACGCTGGCGAAACGCGGATGTCGACGCCGGTTCCGGCCATCCGCCAGGGCAATCGGGCTATCTGTGTTTTCGCGCATCAGGCGAGGGTGGGGAATGGCGGGGTTTGATCGACGCCCGCGACTGGTTGCATCGATCACTCCCGGGGTTGCGGTCGTTACTGTCGGTCGAGTGCTCGCTGATGAACATCGCCGAACTGTTCCGTGCGGTGCCGCAACCCTTGCTGCTGGAGGTAGACGACTTGCACTACCGGCAAATTTCCGACGTCGACGGGGTCCTTCCCGGGCAATTGCCCCCGCAAGAACTGCCATGGCTCGACACGCTTCGCGGGCGCCTGTGGTTGACCCGATTGCCACCGGCACGGACCGCCAGCCGGCCACTGGACGCCGACTCATGGCTGAGCGATTTGCCGCTGCGCCTGGAGCTGATGCTGGGGTCGAGTCACCTCAGACACGGGATACGGCTGAAGGCCGGCGATGTCCTGCGAATCATTCAGCGTTCGCAACGATGCTACCTGGGGCATCAATGCCTCGGCGCTTTCACCTTTACTGAACAGGGGATACACATGCTATCGACCGCGACCGACGCCCAAAGCACAGCAGATCCCGATCCCGATTTTGACCTCGGCGCTTTGCCGGTGCGTCTGGAGTTCTTGCTCGCGGCCCGGGAAATCGACCTGGCCACGCTGTCGCGGATCATCGCGGGCCAACTGATCCCGCTGGCGGACGATGCGGCGCGGCACATCGAGGTGCGCGCCAATGGCAAGCGGGTGGCCCGTGGCGAACTGGTGCAACTGCAAGAGCAGTTGGCTGTGGAGTTGCTCGAGGTCTATCGCAACGGTTCACCGGACGGAATGCCGCGATGAACGACGTCTCGCTGATTGCGCTGCTGGCATTCGCTTCACTGCTGCCGTTTCTGGTGGCGGCCGGCACCTGCTACATCAAGTTTTCCATTGTCTTTGTCATCGTGCGTAACGCCTTGGGCTTGCAGCAGGTGCCCTCGAACATGACTCTCAATGCGATTGCCTTGTTGCTGGCGATTTTCGTGATGACGCCGGTGCTGAAGCAAGGCTATGGCTATTACAAGGAAGAACAGGTGGCTTTTACCGACATCGAGTCGGTGGTGAATTTCGCCGAGAACGGGTTGGGGGGATACAAGGAATACCTGCGTAAATACACCGACCCGGAACTGGCGCTGTTCTTCGAGCGGGCGCAAGCGGTGCACAGTGATTCCGACATCGATCTGCCCGCCGATGAAGAACTCGTGCTGTCGCTGTTTTCCCTGCTGCCGGCCTACGCATTGAGTGAAATAAAAAGCGCCTTCAAGATCGGCTTCTACCTGTATTTGCCCTTCGTGATCGTCGATCTGGTGATCTCCAGCATCCTGCTGGCGCTGGGCATGATGATGATGAGCCCGGTGATCATTTCGGTACCGATCAAATTGGTATTGTTTGTTGCACTGGACGGCTGGGCGCTGCTGTCCACCGGGCTGGTCAAGCAATACCTGACGTTGCTGGCATAGGCGCGGGCTCATGAACGATCTGGTCTATGCCGGTAATAAAACCCTGTACCTGATCCTGTTGATGGTGGCCTGGCCGATCATTGTCGCCACGGTGGTCGGTCTGGTGGTCGGGTTGATTCAGACCGTGACCCAGTTGCAGGAGCAGACGTTGCCGTTCGGTTTCAAGCTGATGGCGGTCGCCGCGTGCCTGTTTTTGCTCTCGGGCTGGTACGGCGAAACCTTGCTCGATTTCAGTCGTGAAGTCATCCGTCTGGCGTTGGGTTAGCGCGATGTCGGTGACGCTGTTTTTCGACCTGTACACCTGGTTCGCCGCCGCCATCCTGGGGTTTGCACGCCTGGCGCCGATTTTTTTCATGTTGCCGTTTCTCAACAGTGGGGTGCTCACGGGCGTGCCACGCCAGGCTGTCATTGTGTTGGTGGCGTTGGGTTTCCAGACTTATGTGGGGGTGCCGCTGCCTGACCTCGACGGGTTGGCGTTCTTTGGTCTGGTGTTGCGTGAGGCCGGCATTGGCGTGCTGCTTGGATGCCTGCTGTGCTGGCCGTTCTGGGTATTGCACGCCATGGGCAACCTGATCGACAACCAGCGCGGGGCAATGCTCAGCAGCACCGTGGACCCGGCCAACGGAGTCGATACGTCGGAGCTGGCAAATTTTCTCCAGTTGTTCGCCGCGGCGGTTTATCTCGAGGGCGGGGGCATGCTGCTGATGCTTGAAACCGTTGGCCACAGCTACCGTATTTGCACTCCGGCCAGTGGGTGCGAGATGCACCTGCAGTCGCTACTGAGCCTGCTCGACGCGCTGGTGAGCAAGACACTGGTGATCAGCTCGCCGGTGGTGGCCACGCTGTTGATCAGCGAAGCACTGCTTGGCTTGCTCTCGCGGTATGCGCCGCAAATGAATGCTTTCTCGGTGTCGCTGACGGTCAAGAGCCTGGTGGCGCTGGTGGTGTTGATGCTGTATTTCGGCGTGCACCTGCCGGACGAAGTCCTGCGCATGGGCATGAAGTCCCAAGGGCTGGAACATTATCTGGGTCGCGAAGGGGAGGCTGCCGATGTCGTCCAGCGCCTCGAAGACTGAGAAACCCACCGCCAAGCGTTTGCGCGATGCGTCACGCAAAGGACAGACGTTCAAGGCCAAGGATCTGGTGATCACCTGCCTGACCCTCTGCGGCATCACCTACATGGTGTTCAACAGCTCGCTGGTGGAGGTCATGGAAGTCTATCGACGCATCATTGCCAGTGACTTTGACACGGACCTGCAAGCGTACTCGGCGACGCTGGTGCTGGTCGGGCTCAAGGCATTGTTGCCGTTGCTGCTGGTCTGTGTGTTGACCAGCGCATTGCCTGCACTGCTGCAAAGCGGTTTCGCCCTGGCCAGCGAAGCCTTGAAGCTCAACCTGGGAGCGTTGAACCCGATCAATGGCTTCAAAAAACTGTTCAGCCTGCGCACGGTCAAGGACACGGTCAAAGCGCTGCTGTACCTGGGCAGTTTTGCCCTGGCGCTGTGGATTGTCTGGATCACCCAGCGGCAACTTGTGTTTGCCCAGCTGTTCGCCCTGGCCCCGGATCTGTTCGCAATCTGGGGTCACTTGTTGCTGGTGCTGGTGCTGGCGTTCCTCGGATGCGTGCTGCTGATCGTCGTGTTCGATGCGCTGAGCGAATACTGGCTGTTCATGAAAGATCAAATGATGGACAAGGACTCGGTCAAGCGCGAACACAAGGAGCAGGACGGCAATCCGCAAATCAAGGGACGCCGGCGTGACCTGCATATGGAACTGCTGTCGGAGCAGGTCAAATCCGATGTGCGTAGCTCGCGGATGATCATTGCCAACCCGACGCACATTGCCATCGGTGTGTATTTCCGCCCGGAAATCACCGTGCTGCCGTTTATCTCCCTGATGGAAACCAACCAACGCGCTCTGGCTGTACGAGCCTATGCCAGGGAAGTCGGGGTGCCGGTGATCAATGACATCGCATTGGCCCGGCGGATATTCAAAACCCACCAGCGCTACAGCTTCCTTCAAGTACAGGAAATCGAAGAAGTCCTGCGTCTGTTGATCTGGCTCGAACAGGTCGAGCAGGCCTGATTTCTTCCTTTTCCTTTTTCCTCCAAACGTTGGCATGAGCGCAATTTGGCAGCGTGCTCAGCAGCGCTTTGGCTCAATGCAGTCGTCAGCAGCGCTGACGTTTTTCAGGAGTGTGGCTGATGAGTCGCGACAAACAACCAGATGAACAAGTGGCCCTCGATGTAGTGGAAGCAGTGCTTGGTGGTGCGGCATTGAAAGACGTGCAAGGCATCAGTGACGAGCACATGAACAGCCTTTATGCCTTCGCGTTCCAGTTCTACGAACAGGGACGGCTGGACGATGCGCAAAAGTTCTTCCACTTCCTGTGCATTTACGATTTCAACAACAGCCATTACTGGATGGGATTGGCCGCCGTGTACCAACTCAAGCAGGACCACCAGAAAGCTATCGACCTGTATGCGATCGCCTTCGCCCAAGGCAAGAACGACTACCGACCGATGCTGTACACCGGCCAGTGTCACCTGGCGCTGGGCAAGGTCGGCAAGGCCAGATTGTGCTTCGAATATGTGCTTGAGCAAGCCACGGAAGACGATTTGCGCGAACAGGCTCAGGTGTATCTCGACACCTTGAGTCACATTGAAAAGGATTGTTCGGAGACTGAACATGAGTGAAATCAGAAGTACCTTCAACCCGGCATTTTCGGGCTTGACCGGTCGAAACGAGGCCTTTGAAAAATATGGCAAGGCTGCCAGTCAAGCGGCCAGGACGGCGGATTATCAGAAAGCCGGCCAAGAGGCATTGGCTCGCCTGATGTCGGTGAGCTACGGAGGCCAGCCTGGCCCAGCCGTCGCCAGTGCGGGCAGACCCTTGCTGCACGTGCCACCTCCGCGCGCCGACGGCAACAAACAGGAAACCAACAGTGATCTGTTCACGCTGTTGATGGCGATGATCAGCGAGTTGATCGGCGAAGTCGACGTCAACAAACTGAAAAACCGCCTGGCGATGCTGCAAAGCATGGCCGGTGCCAGGCAGCAGGGGCATGAAAAACTGGCGGCTGAATACGCCACCGCCGTCGAGACGCTGGAAGCCGCCGAAGGTGAGATCGGCAGCAGCCAGGAGCACCTCGATCAGTTGCAGGAGCGGGTTCGGCAGGTCCAGGGACTGCTGGATGAGAGTGAGGCACGGTTGGCGGAACTGGATCCTGAATCACCGCAATACGCTCGCGAACTTGCACTGCGTGACAAGCTGAAAGGTGAACTGGCGGGCCATACCCAATCGTTGCAAAAGGCGACCGATGCTCACCTGAAACTGATCGAGATCGCCAATGCCTGCGCCAGAACGCTGGCCGCGGTGGCTGTGAAGGTGCAAGAAGCCGGACTCGCTGGACCCTCGGTGAAGGAGTCCAGCGAAAAAGCGCTGAGCAGCAGCGCACTGGCGTTGCTCAATCGCTTGAAGATTATCGAGATGCTCGGCGAGTCGGCGCAGAACAAGGAGGAGCTCAGTCAGGAGTTGTTCCAGGAGCTGCAAACCAGGCTTCAGGAACACATGAAGCTTGAGTCGGAAAAGTATCTGGAAGAAGTGCGCAAGGCCGAGGCGCTGCAGAAGACCATGGGCTGCATTGGCAAGATCGTCGGTGCGATATTGACCGTTGCAACCATTGCTGCCGGCGTGTTGACCGCCAACCCGGTGCTGATCGCGGTGGGCGTGATTGGCGCGGCGGTGATGATTTCCGACTCCGTGATCCAGCAAGCGACCGGCGTGTCGTTCATGGCCGAAGCCATGAAACCGCTGACGACGGTGATGCAGGAAGCCATCAAGCTGTTCACCGAGCTTTATACAAAATTGCTGGTGGCGTTTGGAGTCGACCCGGAGTCCGCGAAAGACATCGCGCAAATCGCCGGCATGATTCAGGGTATCGCCGCAACGCTGGCGGCCGTGGCATTGGTGGCCGTGGTCGGGGCGCAGGTGATCGGGCCAATGCTCGGCGCCATTGCTTCGAAACTGGCCTCGGCAATCAGCGGGGTCGCGCCTGCCGCGATGCAAGTGTTCAAACAGGCGGCCACATCGGCCGGAAATTCACTGACGCAGATGCTGACCCAGTTGCGCAGCTTCATCACCAACGGCGCCGATGCCGTGTCCCTGGCGCGTTATGCCGCCAATCTGCAGACAGCTCAGGCCGTCACCGAGTTCGGCAATGTGGCGGTGCAGGGCGGTTTGCAGATCAGGAGCGGTGTACATCAGGCCCAGGCAGCGGAGCACCTGGCGGACGTGCGGGTGCGCATGGCGATCAGCGAAGAGATCACTGCCTACCTCACCCGGCTGGTCGATGACTACGGCCAGGCGATGCAGGTCCGCACCCGACAGATCGAGCAGGTCTTTGCCGACATGCAACGCAGTCATTCCGTGAGCCTGCAAATGGCGCGGCACGTTTGAAGTCACTGATAAAAAGGTAATTTTTCATGACCACCATTCACACCACGACCAGGCCTGCTCCAGCGGTATTGACTCACGATCCGGTGAACGACGCAGGGTTGAGCGAGTTGATTGCCCAGGAGCAATTCTCGAAAGATCTCAAAGGCAAGCGCCTCTCGGATACGGTGTTTCTCAACCAGGTCACCGCAAAGCAAGTGCTCCAGAACGGTAGCTTCATAGCGCCTACGGTGGCGGCGCTCGAAAGTGCAATCAACGCCTACCAGCCCGGTGAGTCGGACTGGCAAGACTTCGTTGCAGCCAAGGCGATGCTCAACGATGAAGCGCGCAACGATCTGGTGTTTGATCCGGGCGCTTGGGAGAAACATGCCAACGTATTGGTCGCTGCGATAATTGCACTCAACATCGCACGGGTATCCAACGCGCAATTGCGCGGGCATTTCAGTGTCATGGCCGCGGAGGCCGCCAAGGCTCAGGGTTCTGCCATCATTGAATCAGGCAAGGCCGCCCTTAACAGCGCCATCACTGCCGCCGTGGTGTCCGGTGCAATCGCCGGATTTGCCATGTTCAAAACCTTTCAAGGTCAGGGGCTCAAGCATGCGGATATCAACCTGCACAAGCGCAACGCTCTGGACGCCAACAACATTGAGCGTGACCTGAAGCACCATCGTTCCCGCGATGACTGGGATCCGCAAACCACCTACAAAATTAAGACCTTCGATGATTTCGGCCGGTCGAATTCCGTCGACTTCAAACCCAAGGGGGCCACGCTGACGCCTCAGGAGCAGGCGTGGTTCGACAGGGAAATCCTCAAGGCGCAGAAGATTGGGCAAACCTGCGACTGGCTGAGCCAAATGGGCACCAAAGGCATCGAGGAAAAGCTCGAAACCGGCCGTACGTTCAGTGCGATGTCGATGAACCTGAGTCAGGTCGTGTCCTGCATAGTGCGCATTGCCGAACACGCTGCGCGGGAGAAAGAAGTCCTGCAGCAAAGTGCGCAGAACACTCAGAAGAGTTTGAGCGACGAGGTCGGCCAGAAAGACTCGGCCGACGGGGCACTGCTGCAAAAACTCATGGATATGGTGATGCAGATACTGCAGTCGCGCATTGAAGTCATTGGAAGGGTTTGAGTGAGGAAACCAATATGAGAATTTCGGACCTCGTACCTGCAACCAGCCTGCCTGCAGACTTCAACGTCGTCAGGGAGGCGCCGCTGCCTCCTGAAATTCCCACCGCGATCCACGCCGGGTTTTCCCTTGTACAGTTGCTCGAACGCTCGGTAAAAGCGCTGAATCGTAATCTTGAAAATATGCTCAAGTGCCCGGCAGGAGTTGCCAAAGGGCTTGAAGGCGGGTCAGCCGAGACGTTGGCGCAATACTTCGCGTCGGCCGAATTTGTCGAACAAATCCAGAGCAAACGCATTCGATCGCAGATGTGGATACAGCAGACAAGGCAATGTGCAATGGTGCTTACCCATTGCCTTGCAACGCTGTCGATGGAACAACTACAGCCACTCTATGACGGGCAGAATCTTATTCTCGGTGAGCTGAAACGAATGCCGGTACCGGTAGAGATAGCTGACGAATTTGCCGCCGAACTGAGATCGTCTAACGAATTTTTCGACAAGCTGCTCAATCTCATCGACCTGATCAAAAACGGCTACCTGGCCGGTTATGAGC
>NZ_JBFREX010000026.1:0-55923 GCF_052114525.1 Pseudomonas sp. KB_15
GCATTACCGCTTAACTGACTGGCATTAACCCTAAAGGGCCCTTTTTTACTGTCTACAGTAATGGCAGCTCTGGACCGGAAGAACGGTTTTGCATTTTCTGGGGGAGTTTGGAAAGTCGGCGTGAGACTCACAGAGTTGACTCGACGTGAGTTTCTTTGTGCCGTGGCTCACCTTTCGTCAGCAAGGCGCCTCGCCGCGTCTTGACAGCCGAGTCGTCTGGGGAAATACTCATCGCAATATTCATATAGATGACTATATAACAAGGTGAATAAAGTCGATGAGTTCTCTTCCCAGTGACACTCGCCTGCCGCTCTACCAACGTCTGCGTGACCAATTGGCTGAGCAGATCGCCAAAAATCGCTGGCGTCCTGGCGAGGCGATTCCCACCGAGGCTGCGCTTTCAGCGGAGTATCAATTGTCCACCGGCACTGTACGCAAAGCGATCGATGCGCTTGTCAGTGAGGGCATTCTGGAGCGTCAGCAGGGGCGAGGCACTTTCATCCGCCGACCGCAATTTCAATCCTCTCTATTCCGCTTCTTTCGATTCCAGACCGCTGCCGGTGAGCGTCAGGTACCGGAGAGCCGTATCCTGTCGATTGAGCCAGTGGCCGCACCTTCGGCGGTAGCCCAGGCGCTGGGGCTGCCCGTCGATTCGCCGGTTATCCGTATTGTCCGTTTGCGTTTGCTGGAGGTTCAGCCAGTGCTCGCCGAAGAAATCTGGCTGCCACGCAGCCGGTTTCAACCGTTGCTCGAGACCGACCTCAGTCTGAAAGGGCCATTGCTGTATCCGATCTACGAAGACCTCTGCGGTCAGGTCGTTGCCTACGCAGAAGAGACMCTCACCGCCGAGTCGGTGAACGACGTACACGCGCGCCTGTTGCAGGTGCCGATTAACAGTCCGGTGGTGGTGATCGAGCGTCTGGCCCGTGATTACGCCGGTACACCGCTGGAGTGGCGTCGCTCTCGCGGGCACGCGGAGCACTTCCGCTACAGCGTGGATATTCGCTAGCGCCTGCCTTTGTAGCGAATTGTTCAGCGACGCGCAGTTCGTCGCTGGTTTCCTGTTTGTTTGCCAAAACTGGCCCTGTAGCGGTGCGGTTCGCTCTCGGCTGCCTTACGTTCCACTTATAAGGATAAGAACCATGTTCAGCTGGTATCGCCAAGTCACTCCTCGGGAGCGCAAAACGTTTTGGGCCTGCTTCGGCGGATGGTCGCTCGATGCGCTGGAAGTACAAATGTTTGGCCTGGCGATTCCGGCGTTGATCGCCGCATTCGCCTTGACCAAGGGTGATGCGGGGCTGATCAGCGGAGTCACGCTGGTCACTTCAGCCATCGGCGGCTGGGTAGGGGGGACGTTGTCCGATCGCTACGGCCGGGTACGCACGCTGCAATGGATGATTTTGTGGTTCTCGTTCTTCACCTTTCTCTCCGCGTTCGTGACTGGTTTCCACCAGTTGCTGATTGTCAAAGCATTGCAAGGCTTCGGTATTGGCGGGGAATGGGCTGCCGGCGCAGTACTGATGGCCGAGACCATCAACCCTAGATTTCGTGGCAAGGTGATGGGCACGGTGCAAAGCGCCTGGGCTGTGGGTTGGGGGCTGGCGGTCGGCGTGTTTGCGTTGATTTACTCGTTCGTGCCGCAGGATATGGCTTGGCGTGTGATGTTTATCGTTGGCTTGCTGCCGTCGTTCCTGATTATCTGGGTACGGCGCAATGTTGAGGAACCGGACAGTTTCCAGCGTCTGCAAAAAGAAAAAGCCATCCCGCAAAGTTTCTTCAAGTCGCTGGCTGGTATTTTCCGCCCCGAGCTGATTCGCGTGACGCTATTCGGTGGTCTATTGGGTTTGGGCGCGCACGGTGGATACCACGCGGTGATGACCTGGCTGCCGACGTTCCTCAAGACTGAGCGCAACCTCTCGGTGCTGAACTCTGGTGGTTACCTGGCGGTGATTATCTTCGCCTTCTGGTGTGGATGTGTTGTCAGTGGCTTTTTGATCGACCGCATTGGCCGTCGAAAAAACATCGTGTTGTTCGCGTTGTGCTGTGTCGTCACTGTGCAGTGTTATGTATTCCTGCCACTGACCAATACCCAGATGCTGTTCCTGGGATTCCCGCTCGGCTTCTTCGCAGCGGGTATTCCGGCAAGCCTCGGGGCGCTGTTCAACGAGCTGTACCCGGCGGACGTGCGCGGCGCTGGTGTGGGGTTCTGCTACAACTTTGGCCGGGTGCTCTCTGCAGTGTTTCCGTTTCTGGTCGGTCATATGAGCGACTCCATGTCCTTGGGGTCTGCCATCGGTATCGACGCAGGGATTGCTTATGGCGTGGCTGTGATCGCGGCACTATGCCTGCCGGAGACCCGTGGTCGTGCCCTTGAAGCTTCGAATACTTCGATGCAATCCACGGTCAACGGTAACGAGAGTGCGCGGGCCTGATGACCTTTACCTTCGAAAGATGAAAGCCATGCTTGATACCTGTTCCAGGCCGATCACCGGCATCGATTCCCACGCTCACGTGTTTAGTCGTGAGCTGAACCTGGCCGCTGCACGGCGTTATACCCCTGGCTACGACGCCACGCTCGAGCAGTACTTGGAGCATTTGCGAACCCATGGTCTGAGTCATGGCGTGTTGGTGCAGCCGAGCTTTCTCGGTACCGACAACAGCTACTTGCTTTCGGCGTTGCGGCAGGCACCGGAGCAGTTGCGAGGCGTCGTGGTGCTGGAGCGCGACGTCAGCCGCTGCATGTTGAACGACATGGCTAGATTGGGGGTAGTTGGCGTTCGCTTGAACTTGATGGGCAAAGCCTTGCCTGACTTTCGCGATGCGGCCTGGAAAGAGTTCTTCAGGCAAATCGCCGAACTTGACTGGCATGTCGAGCTGCACCGCCAAGTGGAGGACTTGCCGGGACTGCTTCGCCAACTGATGCCGTTTGGCATTAAACTCGTGATCGATCACTTCGGTCGTCCGGATGCGCGTTTGAGCGTCGATCAACCAGGCTTTCCTCAAATGCTGGAACTGGGGCTCACCGGACGGATCTGGATGAAGGTTTCCGGTATCTATCGTCTGGCAGGTACGCCGCAACAGAATCTGGAATTCGCCCGGAGGGCATTGCCTCTGTTGGAGCAAAGTTTTGGCCTTCACCACTTGGTATGGGGCAGCGATTGGCCGCATACCCAACATGAGGACAGCATTAGTTTTGGTACGGTGGTGGAGCATCTTCAAGCGTTGGAGTGTTCGACTCAGCTTATGCGGTCGTTGCTAGTGGAAGGGCCTCGAGAGTTATTTAGATTTGACTTGCCCGTGAGCTGTTGATTTCTGTTGGTTAAGTAAAGGTCTATATAAATTCCACACCAACGAAGGCGTCGAAACCAAAGGCGGCAACCACAAGACTCTGAAGGAATGGAAAGGACAATACGGCGCCGCGACCGTTGAGTCCTGGCTGATCAAGTGAGTTTGGTTTGAGTACAAAAGTGCCCTCCAATGGCCTTTTTTGTTTGGTATGTAATGGCTGCCCGGGACGGAAAAACGGCCCGACACTTTCTGGAGGATTTTGGGAAGTTGGCAATGAGAGTCACAGGGACGAGTTAGTGCAGTTTTGCTTACGGCGTCTTACCTTTTGTCAGCAAACCGAATCGTTCATCCGCAGAGTTGGCCGTCAATGAAATATGACGGCCTTCAGTTGGGACTCTTAAGCCTGTAGTCATCCTGGAAGTGCCGCTTCGGTGACGCGATCTTCACTCATCGGCACCGAAAGGCATCAGGTGAACATCAGCTGTATTGATTTGCCGAACCGTCAGCGGTTTTGGGTTTTCTGGAACAGGTCAACTGGTAAGCAATTGCCAACCATATGAACCACCCCGGCATGACCATCAAGGCAATTCGGGTGTCTGGTCTCAATGCCAGCAGACAAAGAACAAAGCCCAGAAAGGCCAAGGAGAACCAGGCCATCGGCACGCCGCCCGGCATCTTGTAGGTCGATTTCGCATGCAGTTCAGGACGAGTTTTACGATAGGCAATGTACGACGCGAGGATGGTCGACCAAGTGAAAATCACCAGGATTGCCGACACGGTAGAGACGATGGTGAACGCGGTCATTACTTCTGGAACGATGAACAGCAGCAGCACGCCCACCAGCATCAACAGTGTGGTGAACGCCAGGCTCAGCAAAGGCACGCTATTGCTCGACAGACGCCGGAAAATCCCCGGTGCGTTGTCCTGATTGGCCAGTCCAAACAGCATGCGACTGGATGAAAATACGCCACTGTTGGCCGATGAGGCGGCGGATGTCAGTACCACAAAGTTGACGATACCGGCTGCTGCGGGAAACCCTGCAACCAGAAACAGCTCGACGAAGGGGCTCTTGTTGGGCGAAACCTGTTGCCAGGACGTCACTGCAATAATGCAGGCCAGTGCCAGCACATAAAACAGGATGATTCTCAGCGGAATCGAGTTGATGGCTTTAGGCAGGGTCTTCTCTGGGGAGCGAGTTTCTGCGGCTGCAGTACCGATTAGCTCGGTGCCGGCAAAGGAGAAGATTGCCATCTGGAATCCTGCAAAGAAACCAAACAGGCCGTTGGGGAAGGCGGCTTGTTTATCCAGTAGGTGATTCAGGGATGCAGTAACGCCACTGGGTGATACAAAGGAGCTGGCAATCATCACTATGCTTACGCCAATCAGGGTGACGACGGCAATGATTTTGATAATCGCGAACCAGAACTCCACTTCACCGAAGAGCCTGACAGTCAGCACGTTCAAGGCGAACAGTGTCATCAGCATGCCGATCGCCGGTATCCAGGCGGGTACATCGGGGAACCAATACTGAAAAAATCCACCCACCACGACTGCATCACCTATCACTGCAACGCTCCAGCTTAGCCAGTATGACCAGCCGAGAAAGAATGCTGCGCGTGGGCCAAGATAGGCACCGGCAAAATCCGCGAAGGTTTTGAAGTTCAAGTTGGAGAGCAACAGTTCACCCATCGCGCGCATGACGAAGTAGACGAACAGACCGATGATCATATAGATGAGGATGATCGACGTGCCGGAGAGGGCGATGATCTTCCCGGAACCCATAAACAGACCGGTACCGATGGCACCTCCCATGGCCATTAACTGAATGTGACGATTGCTGAGGGTGCGCTGCAGCGCGGGCTGTTCAACCCGCTCGGACGGAGTCGATTTCATTACAAAACCTCTTGATTTTATGTTTTTGAGTTTTGGCAGAAAAGTGGGTGTCTAGCGTTCTTGTTGGAGATGCAACGGCTA
Organism: Pseudomonas sp. KB_15; assembly: GCF_052114525.1. Lineage (NCBI taxonomy): Bacteria > Pseudomonadati > Pseudomonadota > Gammaproteobacteria > Pseudomonadales > Pseudomonadaceae > Pseudomonas > Pseudomonas sp. KB_15. The sequence goes on from NZ_JBFREX010000026.1 coordinate 5,263, forward strand.
CTGACGGTGGTGGTTTGCGGGTGGCAGGGTTTCTCGTCCGCTCACATGGTGAGTAGCCCCTTGGCACTTTGCTCAGGAGGCCTCACCTATGGCGATCAACTGACTGTGCGCAGGCGCGAAGGAACTGCTGGCTGCTGATCAAGCAGTTGGTAGAGGTTTTTTATGTTGGCAGGCGTCGGCACCAGATGGATGCGCTCACCGATGGCATGCTCCCGCGCCAGGTCGTGCACGTAGCGCAGTGACGAAAAGTCTTCCAGGGCAAAACCCACCGAATCGAAAACGGTGACCTGTGCGTCGTTCTCGCGTCCCGGGACTTCGCCCTGAACAATCCGGAAGAACTCGACGACGGGAAAGTCGGCCTCCAGTTGTTGAATATCGCCTTCAATCCGTGTCTGAGGTTCAAACTCAACGATGACTCGGGCATTGCGCAGGATGTCGGCGTGCAGTTCGGTTTTCCCCGGGCAGTCACCGCCGACGGCATTGATATGCATGCCGGGCTCAATCATCTCGGGCGTCAAAATCGTTGCGTAGGCTTTGTCTGCGGTAACCGTGGTGACGATGTGCGCTCCCATCACCGCTTCTTGTATCGAGTTGGCCATAAACACCTCTATTCCGGGGAATGCAGCGAGGTTCTGCTTCAACTTGATTGAARCGTCGCGATCAAGATCGAAAATGCGGATTTCATTGATGCCCAGCATTTCGTGGAAGGCGAGGGCCTGAAATTCGCTCTGGGCACCGTTGCCGATTATTGCCATGGAGCTTGCACCTGGACGCGCTAGAGATTGTGCGACCAATGCGGAAGTCGCTGCCGTGCGCACGGCAGTGGTCAGCGTCAACTCACTGAGCAAGGTTGGATAGCCACTGTGGACATCGGCCAGCACACCGAAAGCCATGACGGTCAGCAAGTCCTTTTGACCATTGTCCGGGTGGCCATTCACGTATTTGAACGAATACTGTTGGCCATCGTCGGTGGGCATCAACTCGATCACCCCGTCGGTGGAATGATTGGCGGTGCGAGGCGACTTATCAAACTGCGCCCAGCGTGAATAGTCAGCTTCGATGTAAACGGCCATCTCGCGGATTGCCCGGCGGATTCCCACGTAGGCGAACAGGCGTGCGGCATGATCGACATCTATAAAAAGAGTCATGTTTTTATTCTCCGGTTCAATAGTTGAAGTGCTGCGACTCAGGGGATGACTCAGGCGCGTTTGCTCTCGTAACCATGCAGCACGTTGACCGCATTGATCCCGATTTCATCGACCATGTAGCCGCCTTCCATCACGAACAGGGTGGGGCAGCCCACACCCGCTATCAGCTCGCCGATGCCGATGAAGTCTTCGCTTTCCAGCAGGAAGTGGCTGATGGGGTCGTCCTTGAACGTGTCGACGCCCAGTGAAATGACCAGCACTTCAGGGGCGAATTGCTGGAGTTTCTTGCAGGCGTGGAGCAGGGCGTTGCGGTAGCTTTCCCAGGTGGTGTTTTTCGGCAGCGGATAGTTCAGGTTGTAACCTTCGCCGTGGCCTGCGCCGACTTCGTGGCTGTAGCCCGAGTAGTACGGATAGGACACCGCAGGTTCGCCGTGCAGCGAGACAAACAAGACGTCGCTGCGCCCGTAGAAAATGTTCTGCGTGCCGTTGCCATGGTGAAAGTCGACGTCCAGTACCGCAACACGCTGGGCGCCTTGGGTAATGGCCTGCTGTGCGGCAATGGCGGCGTTGTTCAGATAGCAGTAGCCGCCCATGTATTCACGCGCTGCGTGATGGCCGGGCGGACGGCACAGGGCGAATGCACTGTCGTGGCCTTCATCGATCAGCGCGAGGCCGGTGAGGGCGATATCGGCACTGGTTTTTACCGCTTGCCATGTAGTGGCGGTAATGGGCGAGCCGGCGTCCATGGCATAGAAACCGAGCTTGCCGTCGATGAAAGTCGGCACTTGCTCGTTGGCCAGATCGCGCACTGGCCATACCAGTGGCAGGGCATCATGAGTACGTCCGGTTGCACACCATTCTGTCCAGGCGCTTTCCAGAAAGCTGACGTAGCGCTCGCTGTGTGCGTTGACGTAACACGAGCGGTCAAACACACGTGGTTCGACGATCTGGCCAAGGCCTACCTGCTTGACTCGACTATGGACAGTGTCGGCTCGGCTGGGCTGTTCGAACGACGGCTTGAGCACGCCATCTTTCAATTCGGTGCCGTGGTGCAAGCGGTGAGAATCACTGAAAACTGTAAACATTCTGCGCATCCGTTATTGTGAGCCAGTGCAAATATTCTGTTCTGGCCGGGATGCGATTTCTTTGCTTTGTTTTCGTGGTTTTCTAGGTTATTCGGGCGTTTTTACTCAGGAATGGTGTAATGCAGAAAAAATCATCCAAACGCATCAGTCTCGACGAGACCGACCTGGCGATACTCAGGTTGCTGCAGGAAGATGCGAGTATTTCCAACGCCGAGCTCAGCGAGCGCTTGTCGTTAAGCCTGACGCCTTGCTGGCGGCGGCGTAAGAGAATGGAGGAGGCGGGCGTGATAAAGGGCTACCAGGCGAACCTTGATCGACGAATGCTGGGGCTGGACATCATGGCGTTCGTGCACATCCGTTTTTCCACCCATGCCGATCACGCTCCGGACGCTTTCGAGGCGGTGATTGCGCAATTGCCCGAAGTGCTGTCCTGTCACAAGATCACCGGTGACGCCGATTACGTGCTGCAAGTGTTGGCAGAGGATCTTGATAGCTACAGTGACTTTATCGAGCAGGTGCTCAGGCGTCAGGTGGGTATTGCCTCCATCCAGTCCAGCCTGGCATTGCGTGAGGTCAAGACCAGTAGTCGTATAGCTATACCCAAATCGAGCAAGGACTGAATGGGAAGGGGGTGGATCACCTTTTTGAAGCTGCGTTACAGGCTGTCCTGTTCCGGCGGCACTTGGCTACCGGTTGATTCAGTGACGCCCCTTCGAGGAGGAAATCATGCTCAGCTATCTGTAGCGTGGCCTGTTGCGCTCCGCGGTAAGGGAAGTCGAGCGACAATCAGAAGCGACTGCATTACCTGCCGGTGGATTAAGCAGCCGATTCGTTAGACGTCGCGCTGCCATGAGATCGTTGACCAACCGCTGCCGCGTCCTCACTGAGCGATGGGTTGGTGCAACGCCACAGCTGCCCTTTGACTACAAAGTAGCGACCGTCAGGAGTCATTGCGTTCATCTCTGCACCTCCGGGGTGCCTTAGTACGGCACACCCAAGCTCGTGATATCTCGCCGCTGCATGTTGGTGAGGCCTTCTCAGTTGGTAATGGTTTGACACTCGGTAACCCGTATCCAGCCATTAAAAAAAGCACCCCTTACTCCCGGATATCATGATTTTTCACAAGCATGAGCCTTCCTTATAGTCCTCCCAAACCCACTTGGAACACGGTTGTGTTTCCCTTGATGCGAGACAGTTTTATGGAGAATAAGAAGCGCGCCGTCCAAGCTTCAGAGGTTGGGATGGGAACTCGAGTCGTATGGGGAGGAGAGCAGGTTCAACATCCCTACAATGCGACCCAGACCCCCATCGTGGTCAGTGCCGCCTATGGCTATGACGATATCGATAAGTGGTATGACGTGGCATTGGGAAAGGAGCCCGGCTTCATTTACAGCCGGATGAGCAATCCCACTGTCTCTGTCTTGGAAGATAAACTCTGTGAGCTTGAAAACGCAGAGTCGGCTGTAGCTTTCAGTACCGGAATGGCCGCAATCAGCGGTGTACTACACACCTTCATATCCTATGGGCAGCGTGTGATTTCTACACGTGACAGCTACGGTGGTACGAACAAAATTTTTGAGGAGTTTCTTCCACGCATGGGCGTGGAGGTAATCCTTTGCGATACGCTCGACACTGTGGATCTTGAGCAGGAGATCGCTAAAGGCTGCAACGTCCTGTATCTGGAAACACCCACGAACCCAACGCTGAAAATCGTTGATATTCGGCGCCTTGTGGCAGCGGCGAAGCGAGTGGGCGCTTTGGTTGTCGCGGACAATACATTCGCGACGCCTCTGAATCAGAATCCGCTCGCTTTAGGCGTTGATGTGGTTGTGCACAGCGCGACCAAATTCCTGTCCGGTCATGGTGATGTACTCGGTGGTGTGGTTTGCGGCGCCGAGCATTTGATGTCTCAAGTTCGCCATTACCGCGAAATCAATGGTGCCTCGCTGGATCCTTTTTCGGCGTATCTAATCATCCGAGGCATCAAGACTCTGGCTCTGCGTCTTCGACAGCAACAGGCGAGCGCGAAGCTTTTGGCCGAGTACCTTTGTACCGAGCCGCTGGTCGAGTCTGTGAACTATCCGGGGTTGCCTCAGCATCCAGGTCATGACATCGCTCGTTCGCAAATGAACGGATTCGGAGCCATCGTCAGCTTCGTGCTTAAAGGAGGCATGGACACAGTGACCCGTTTGCTACCACTGCTCAGATATGCGCATCGGGCGGGTAACTTAGGAGCTGTCGAGACCATCTATGGGCCGGCCCGGACGACCAGTCATGTGGAAAATACCTTGGCAGAACGTCAGGCACTCGGAATTTCCGAAGGTTTGGTTCGAGTGTCAGTAGGTATTGAAGATTCAGCAGATTTATTGGCTGATTTAAAACAAGCCTTCGCTTTAGTGCGAAGTAAACAAGGTGATGCAAGCCTTCACGCTGACAGTGCCCAACGTTTCATTGAGGTAGAAGCCTGAATACGGGCAGGACTTTCGATATTCATCTTAAGCCCTTCATGAAGAATGAAAATAATAAAATCCAGCGACGACAAAATTGTACTGCCCAAAAGCCGGTTACAAGGTGTTTGTCCGAACATTTCATGAGAATAAAACTATGTCCACGCATATCGAAGATAATCAGCCCGATCCAAACTCGCGTTTCAAAAAGGAAATGCAAACACGCCACATCGTGATGTTGGCACTGGGCGGTGTGATCGGTACGGGATTATTCCTTACCTCCGGTTACACGGTTAATCAGGCAGGGCCACTTGGCGCAGTGATCGCTTACATCATCGGTGCAGTGATGGTGTATTTAGTCATGGTCTGTCTCGGTGAGTTGGCTGTACAGATGCCAGAAACCGGATCGTTCAGTAGCTACGCAACGCGATACCTGGGCCCAGGCACAGGCTACACAGTGGCCTGGCTTTACTGGCTCACTTGGGCAGTAGCTATCGGTTCAGAATTTACAGCAGCGGGCATACTGATGGTTCGGTGGTTTCCTGACACACCGGTCTGGATTTGGAGTGCGCTGTTTGCCATTGCAGTTTTCTTGAGCAATGTTGTCTCTGTCCGGTTGTTTGCGGAAACTGAGTTTTGGCTTTCGCTGATTAAGGTTCTGACTGTTATCACGTTCATTGTGATCGGCGGAGCGGCAATTTTCGGTCTTTTTCAAGTACAGAATTTGCAGGGTGCGGGACTATCCAACTTCACACGTGAGGGGCTTTTCCCCACCGGGTTCTTACCCATTGCAATGACCCTCCTGGCTGTTTCCTTCGCATTTTCCGGAACCGAGCTGATCGGGATTGCGGCAGGTGAAGCGCAAGATCCACAAACTAGCGTGCCCAAGGCAATCCGCACGACAGTGGTACGTTTGGCGCTGTTCYTCGTGGGGACAATTTTCGTCCTCGCGACGTTACTGCCACGAGAGCAAGCGGGGCTCGTAGAAAGTCCGTTCGTCATGGTGTTTGAGCTGATTGGCATCCCATACTCTGCCGACATTATGAACTTTGTCATTCTCACAGCACTGATTTCCGCCGCTAACTCGGGGCTGTATGCAGCATCGCGCATGCTGTGGACATTGAGCGATCAAGGACATATGCCTAAGCGCTACGCCAGGCTTTCCAGTCGGGGCACACCGGTGAACGCCATCGTTCTTAGTATGGCGGGTGCAGTGGCTTCTCTGCTCAGCAGTGTGTTTGCCCCTGATACGGTTTACTTGGCCTTGGTGTCCATTTCCGGTCTGGCGGTCGTAGTCGTGTGGATGAGCATTGCTGCAAGCCAGATCGCGTTCCGTCGTCAATACGTCGCTAATGGCGGACGAGTTGAAGACCTGCATTTCCGTGTGCATGGCTATCCATGGGTGCCTATCGGTGCACTGCTGTGTTGTCTGCTGGCCTGTGTGGGTATCGCTTTTGATCCTGAGCAGCGAGTGGCGCTTTACTTCGGCCTCCCCTTTATCGCGTGGTGTTATTTCGTTTACTGGATCACTCGAAACAAGAGAGCAGAGCGGTTGGCTTTAGCCGCAGTTGCTCATTCCTCTAGCACCGCGTGAATTTCTCAGGCAATGATTGAGCATAGATAAAGCCCTGATGAGGTTGCGCCGATGAGTCAAAAGTCACTACCACCCTTGAATTGGTTGAGGGCATTCGAAGTATCGGCGCGTTATTTGAACTTTACCCACGCGGCGCAAGAGCTCCATTTGACTCAAGGGGCTGTGAGTCAGCAAATCCGTCAATTAGAAAGTCACCTTGGGGTGGCGCTGTTCAAGCGCTTACCTCGAGGGCTTGGCTTGACCGAGGAAGGGCAGTCGTACCTGCCTGTCGTACAAGACGCGATCAGTCGCCTTGCAGTCGGCACAAACGAGATTTTCGGCCAGCACAATCGAAGACATTTGAAGGTGCGCGGCAGCCTTTCCTTTCTTCACTATTGGTTGGCCCCCCGGCTCGCAGATTTTTGTCGGGAGTATCCCCAGATTGATATTCGATATATCAGCAATATTTGGGTGAAAGAACCAGACGGTGAGGATGACCTGGAGATTCGCTGGGGATGCGGTGAGTGGTCGGGCTTGCACGCTCAGCGATTGACTTGGGACATCCTTCAGCCTGTTTGCTCCCCAAAGCTCATGGCCAGCTCACCCATACATGAGCCTCGCGACTTGATGAACCATTCCCTGCTGCATGTGTTGGGGTACGAAGAAGGTTGGGGTTACTGGCTGAAACGCGTTGGAGCAGACGACGTCGACTATTCCCGTGGCCTTCAGTTTGACACGCTGATTTCCACGATCCGCATGGCCGAATTGGGGCAGGGCGTTGCGCTGGCACGGTCTTCCGTGGTCGAGGATTTGCTTAAGAATGGGCAATTGGTTGCGCCATTCAGTCACCGAATCGAGGCAAGCGAATCCTTTTATCTGGTGCACGAACAGAGCGAAGTGCTATCGCCTGATGCCGCAAATTTTTCTACCTGGCTGGTGGCTCAAGCCCATCGCCTTTTGTAAAACTGATTTGGAGTTGTCATGCATTATGTAAGCACTCGCGGTGGTGACATGCGTGCTGATTTTCGCAGTGTGGTTCTGTCGGGGCTCGCCGAAAATGGTGGTCTCTATGTCCCGGCCAGTTTGCCTGTCTTCACCGAGAAACAGATTGCCAGCTGGTCGTGGTTGCCGTTTGATGAGTTGGTCTGGCGAGTCATTTCGCCTTTCGTTGGCTCGTCCATAGACGAAAACACCCTGCGTGCCTTGCTCAGCGACAGCTATCAACAATTCAAGCACCGTGCTATTACGCCGCTTGAGCAGATCGGGCATAACGAGTGGATACTCCAGCTGTTTCATGGCCCGACCCATTCTTCCAAGGATTTCGCCGCGCAGTTGCAGTCGCGCCTGGTCGAGCATTTTCTGGAGGAGGTCGGTAAAGAAGCGTTGGTGGTCGGTGCAACTAACGGTGATACCGGCGTCGCGGCGCTTGAAGCCTTTGCTAACTGCCCGGCCGCCCGCATGGCGATACTGTATCCGCGCGAAGGGCTTGCGCCTGAGCAACTCAGTGCCTTGCAGGCAGCCGGCCCGCAGCGGGTTCAGCTGTTTGCGGTTGACGGTAATTTCGATGATTGCCAGACGCTGGTCTCCCGACTCTTGCGTGAGTGGCCGTTGGACGGAGTGTTGCCGATCTGTTTCAACTCGACCAATTGGATCGGCGTCCTGGCCCAGATCGTTTTTTACTTCCACGCGGCCTTGCAACTGGGCGGTGGCTCGCGTCCCGTTGGCTTTAGCGTTCCAGCTGCCAGCTCGGCCGAGATCTACGCCGGCTACATTGCGCAGAAAATGGGATTACCCATCAATCAGGTGATCATTTCCACCAACAGCAATGATGCCCTGCACCAGTTTTTTCATTGCAATCGCTACTCCACCCGGATGACTAATCGAACAGTGTCGCCGGCGATGGACTTCTCGTTGTTTTCCAACCTGGAGCGGTTTATCTGGGCGATTTACGAGCACGATGGCTGCTCAACAAAAGCACTGATGGAGCATTTTGAAAGTTGCGGAGAAATGAGCATCGGCAACCAGCAATGGCTGCGTGCTCGAGTACTCTTCGATTCCTATGCCGTACACGAATCCCAGGTGCGCGATGAGGTAGTCGAGCTGTTCCGCGAGACAGGCTCAGCCATCGATCCTCACACCGCTGTCGGTGTACTGGCTGGCAGGCTTCATCGCCGCAGCCTGGGTGCGCCGATGGTCACCTTCGGGCAAATTGCGCCAGCCAAGTCGGCGGCGCTGTTGGCCGAGCTGGGCGTCTGGCAAGCAAGCGTTCCGAGCAATGTCGAGGTGCGCGCGCAACCACCGTACCTGGCCAAGGGCGATCTGGACGGTCTGTGCCAGGCTCTTTGTCTGGCGCAGCAGAGGCTTGCATGAAGCGCATTCTGGATCCGTTGGATGAACGCATACTGGCCGAACTTACCGCCAATGCGCGAATAGCCCATATCGAACTGGGTGCCAAGATCAACTTGTCGCGCAATGCGGTGCGCCAGCGCATCGAGCGTCTTGAGCGCGACGGTGCGATCCAGGGCTATACGGTACTTCTCGGTGAGTCGCGGCGGCCTACGTCGCTTATCAGCGCGGTGATCTTCGTCTACCGCTACGACCGCATGCGTGGCGAAGAAGTACTGGCTGCGCTGCGCTCCATTCCCGAAGTCGTGCAATGTGAAGTACTCAGTGGTGAGTTCGATTTAATGCTGCGCGTGAATGCAGCCACACCTGAACGTGTCCATCTCGTGTGGAAGGAAATCGCGGCCATGCCAGGGGTGGAAAATACCGTGACATCGTTCGTCCTTTCTGCGGTGTTTTGACAACTGAGTAACTGCATTGACCTGACCAGCCATTTGCATCGGACTTGACCAGCACGCTTCGTGGACATGACCGGCAGAGAACGACCCATAGCGGCCCTCCGTGAGGGGCAGAAACCGGCCAGAAGCGGACCTTCAAATCATCTACTAAACTGTGGTCGATTCAGTATGATGGGACGATAGCTATGAGGTTTTATGTTCTGGCTGCGGTAGTGTTAGCTGCTGTGTGGATATGGAGTAGTGTTGTCACTGAAAGCCAGCAGGTGAATTATTTTTTGGTTGATGGTGTGAAGTACTGTTTGAACTCAGATGTGATTTCAAGAGGAGTTAGTTCAGAAGAGGAGCGTCAGTCGATTTTGATCAGCGGTGTAGATATCGTTGGCAGCAATGTTGAGAAGATTAGGGTATTTCTTGAACGTAACGATGCTGGAATGAATGACCCAGGTAGGTCTACCTACGAGTTCATCAAAAGTAGCAGCGGTACCTTGGAGTTGGTGGAGGCGACGAATGATTTCGTGGTCTTTCGCTCTGATCAAGCTGACCTAAAGAAATTTCTGATTTTTAAAGATTTACGCGATTATGAGTATTTTCGCTTTGACTGTATGTTTCAGTCTATCTGCTCTATTCGTGGCGCGTACGAAGGAAAAATTAGTTTGAGCGTGGATTTTCATCCTGGTGAAAAAGTACTTTCTAATGTTGAGGTGTTGAAGCTTTATCGGGCGGTTAAACATATTGTCTTCGGGGCTTTTGTGATGCATCAATGTTGAGTTCATCGCTAAAGTAGGTTTTTTCTGAATATGCTACTGCCCAAACTCTGGAGCAGCAGGTCTATTGCGTCGAAGGTCAAGGCGCTGTCTATTGTGTTCTTACCTTTGGTGTACGCGAACTGTTGGATGAGCTGAATCGAATGTTCGAGCAGCACCTTCTTCCATCCACCCAACTGAAGATCAATCCCATCGTCATAGATCCGTTTGACATTGGCAACGCCGTACTTGGCGATTTCTTCGAGTAAATCTTCGGCAAATGCTGCAGCGGTAAGTCTTCTGTTCCTTGCGTGAATTTGGAAGTGACTGCTTCTGGCCGAACGCGAACTTGGCCGAGCGTCTGCTACTGGCCGATTTGTGCCTGTCGCGAAGGGCAGAAATCGGCCGATTCTGTTGAAAAAGTCGGTTCGCCAAAACAGCCTAGGTAATTTCACAGACTTGCCCACCCATTTGCATTCGACTTGACCAGTCATTTGCATCGGATTTGACCAGCATGCTTCGTGGCCATGACCGGCAGAGAACGACCCAAGTCGGGCAGTCGGGGGCGTAGTGACAGCGGCTTAACCGTTGATGGTGATCGTGCTCAAGGATCACCGGTTGAAAATGAGGCTATGCTGGAAAAAACATCGAATTTGTACATGCCGGACAGCCAGTTACGGTGAAAGTCGAAACATTCTTATTTTTGGTGGTGGAGAAAAGAATGGGTACTAATGCATCAAGTCTTTCTAGGGCTTCCTATAGAAGTTTTGCGATAATTAGTCTTTTTGGTTATTTCGCGTTTGCGGTTGTTATGTTGTGGTATCAGTCGTCGGCACAGGTTCCAAATAAGTTGAATGAATCGTCGGGTGTGCTTTCGGAGGAAAGGGTTAGAGGTAAGCTTATGACCAAAATCACCGATGGTGATAATGTGTATTGGTTCACCTGTGCTTCGAGTTTGAGAGGGTATTCGACATGCATCACGAAGCGAAAAAGTTCTGAGTTATTGGGCCGGCATGCAAGTGTTTTCTGGTATGACCAAAAAATCTTTCCTGCAATAGAGCAGCGGAAATTGGTCGTATTGGTGGTGGAAGGGAAAGAAATTATCAGTAGGGCGATGTCCGAGGAGCGGCTGGCTGGGGGTAAGAAAAGTAGTTTCTGGGTGCTCGGTGTCGTTGGTCTTTTAGTGATCTGCGTTTCTGCTTTCTTTTTAAAGAAGGCAAGGAGGCGTTAAAGTGGATGCGAAAACTGTAGATGCTATTTCCAGTGTGCTGGCTTACCTAACTACTCCAGTGGGTTCGGCGCCAGTTATTAACGAGGATTGATTTTGGCATAGGATATCTACGATTAAGCTAAGGGGCGGCAGCACGCTGATCAGTTCCGACAACCATCCAAGCATAGCTGCTCATTTGCTGATCGCTCCGCTCACCGTCTGCTTTTGGCCGAAAGCGGACTTTTTCGCCTATATGCTAGTTGGATGAGCCCCTACAAAACCAAGCTAATCAACAAGCATATGCATCCAAACGGCAAGTTTAGCTTTGTGCCGCCATTCGTTCCGATTGCTGGATAGCAGGCTTGGGCAATGCCATGCGGAGGCTTTCGCGATACTGTTCTGCCGGCGCTTCGTGGGTGACCTCGACGACAGCATCGTAATTTTCTCGAATGACAGCTTCGATCTCAGCAATGTCCGCACGGAAGAACTCCTTGCGTCCGTTGACCTTGTTGAGGCGACCTACGGCAAAGCGTTCGTGCAGTTTTGCTTCCAATGCGGGAGCGTTATTCGAGAAGACCATCGCATGCACGTCAAACCAAAACGGCACCGACGCGTCACCAAGCTCATCAACCCGATCCATGGGCTCCAGGCGGCGGGTCATACCAATCTTGTAAATCCCTTCCCCGAATGCCCCTAGGTTGGAGATCACATACACATAGCCGGCTTTGGCATTCTGTTCGCGATAGTCAATGAGCTTTTCTTCGCTCTCCAGTTCTGCTCGGCCGGCTTCAATCTCGGCTAGCTTGGCTAGCAGGGCGGCGCGCTCTTCTTCAGATTCTACTTTGTCGAGGCGAGCTTGGAGGTCACGCATGGCGGTCGTAAAGTGTTTACGTTCCTTGGCGATTTTCTCCCGGGCTGCGCGAATCTCTTGTTCAAGCTTCTGTTGTTCCCGCAGCTCTTCACGGGCGCGCTTAGCTTCTTCCTTTTCCTCCTGCTTCTTGATCTGAAACTCCTGGGCAAGGTGTAGTTCATCGAGCTTGAGACTCAGGTAAGTGCGGGATATCTCTACGCTCATAATCTTGCCTAGCCGGTTGCAGGTTTCGAACGACTTGAGAATTCGTTTTTCGCCCAGTTCGACGTTGTCGAATTTCACGTTGTCCACACAGAAATCGGCTTCGTTGTTGAACGAGCGAATCACTAGCTTGATCATGTCGTTCACGAGCTTGCGACCTTGGGCCTTGCTGTCGTTGACCGTCCAGTCCATGTTCCCGGTCGCTGCCTCCCCGCCCTTAATCATCGCTTTCTGACGGTCGCGGACACTGTCCAGTCTGGACTTGTATTCTTGGCTGGTGATTAACTTGAACTTGGGTTCATAGAGCGCAAAGCTTTCTAGTAGTAACGTCTCCTCCCATACGAGTATCTGCCCTTGCAAATCAGAGGAGCGTTGCGCTAGCGCTGCCACCTCCTGCTCAGCGCGCTCAGTTTCTTGGTGCATGGCAGCAAGCTTCTCTTTCTCTTGCTCGATCAGCCTCTGAACCTCCAAGAAGTCCATGGCGCCGATCTTCATAGTGAGCGCTTGTAGCTGCGCATACTGCGTTTGGAGATCCGTAAGCTGGACTTCCAAATCATCCGCACGTTGCCGGTGAGCGGGGCCTTTCCAATAGTCGCTAAGGGACATAGGTTCCTTCCTCGTTTCTGAGATATTCCTAATGCATGGCGGCAGAGCGGGCTGCACGCCGCGTTACTCTTACGTTTTTGACTCTGTACCCACGAGCAAACTCCTGGCGTGCCCGTTTTTCGTTATGACGAAACCCTTCCCCGTGGCGATGAGCGCAATAAGACGCGGGAGTCGCTTGCGAGCTTGGCTAACTGAGAGTTTGGTTGACTGACTTCCTCAGGGCGTGAAGCTGCCTTTCACAGAAGGCAGCTAGCGGCCAGAGGCGGGCACCTCTGCATCTCACAAACGCGACTCTCAGGCGCGCTTGGGAAGCTTCCAGTTCGGGCGGATGAAGTGGCATGTGTAGCCATTCGGTATGCGTTCGAGGTAGTCCTGGTGCTCCGGTTCAGCTTCCCAAAAGGGCCCCGCCGGTTCGATTTCGGTGACTACCCGGCCTGGCCACAGGTGTGAGGCATCGACATCGGCAGCGGTGTCCTCGGCGATGTCGCGTTGCTGTTCGCTGAGGTAGTAGATCGCTGAACGATAGCTGGGGCCAAGATCATTACCCTGACGGTTGGGCGTGCTGGGGTCGTGTATCTGGAAGAAGAACTCAAGAATCTGCCGGTAGCTGATCACGGCAGGGTCGAAGACGATCTCGATGGCTTCAGCGTGATTGCCATGGTTGCGATAGGTGGCATTCGGCACATCGCCGCCGGTATAACCGACCCGCGTGTGCAGCACACCGGGATAGCGCCGTAGCAGATCCTGCATACCCCAGAAGCAGCCGCCGGCGAGAATGGCAGTTTCGGTTTGTCTGGTCATGGTCTGTCCTTCCTTTCGGAGACGTTGGGTATAGCCATTGTTATGAGGGCGTGTTGGCCAATTCCAAGGTTTCGTGCAAACAGTACTGGAATGATCGCTTTTGGCCGCTTTCTGCCTGTCGCCGATACCGGTGGCAATGGGTAATTCTTTACCGATCCTGGTTACGAAGCGTGCTGGTCAAATCTGATGCAATCGATGGTCAGGTCGAATGCAAACGGGTGATCATGTGAAGTGCAATTTCGCAGACAACATCGTGCTTGGGCAAAACGCCCAGCTAATACAGCACTCTGCCATATTCAACTGCCAAATCCCGGCTCTTAGGATGTTCCTATCGAACGACATCAATATAGGAACAGCGTTTATGACTGAGTACAAAATTGCCTTGGTAGGGTTTGGTGGCGTGAACCGTGGCTTCGCTCAATTGGTCGCCGAACGTAATGCCGAGTGGAAAGAGGCCCTGGGCTTCACTATCAAAATTGTCGGTGTCACCGATCTGTTCCTCGGCTCAATCGTCGCTAAAGACGGTCTGGATGCGAAGCAGCTGGTTGCGCTGCCGGTTGAGAAAGGCGCATTCGCTCAACTGCCCGGCGGCAATGCTGAGGCCTTCAACGAAACCGTGATCAAGCATTCCGGTGCAGACATCATCGCTGAGGCCACTTTTACCAATCCAGTGGATGGCGAGCCTGCAACTACCTTTTGCCGCTGGGCCTTGGAAAGCGGCATTCATGTAGTGACAACCAACAAGGGCCCTATTGCGCTGCACGGTGCCGAGCTCAAGGCGTTGGCCCGTCGCAACCAGGTCGCTTTCGAATACGAGGGGGCGGTGATGAGTGGCACCCCCGTGATTCGTCTGGCCAAGCAGGCCTTGGCGGGTGCCAGCGTACAAGGCTTCGAAGGCATCCTGAACGGCACTTCCAACTACGTGCTCACCCAGATGAAAGACGGCCTGGCGTTCAACGATGCCGTCGTACAAGCGCAACAGCTCGGCTATGCCGAGGCAGATCCAACCGCCGATGTGGAAGGGTTTGACGTACGCCTCAAGGTGGTGATCCTGGCCAACGAACTGCTCAATGCACGACTGAATGTCAGCGATGTAGCGTGTTCGGGTATCAGCAATATCAACGCGGAAGATATTGCCCAGGCAAGTGCCAATGGCGCGAGCTGGAAACTGATTGGCTCAGCCTATCGTGAAACCGATGGTTCGGTTCGTGCGAGTGTCGAGGCCCGGCTGCTGCCGAACTCACATCCTCTGGCAGGTATTGTCGGCGCCACGAATGCCGTGTCGTTCAATACTGGACTGCTGGGCGCTGTCACCGTATCGGGCCCGGGAGCGGGGCGTATCGAGACGGCCTTCGCATTGCTGTCGGACATCGTCGCCATTCACACCACCTACGGCAAATAACAGGAGATAGTCATGAGCGTATCCAGCATGGCCAGTATCCAGCTTGTTGAATCCAAACAGATTGATGTGTTCAGTCCATTCGATGGTCGCTTGGTAGGGAGCGTCCCTTGCCTCGATGCGACCGCAGTTCCGGGCTTGCTGGAGCGCGCGCGAATCGGCGTGCGCGAGAGTGCGGCAATGCCTCGTCACCTGCGTGCGCGCATTCTTGAGGACGCCGCCCGGTGTGTGGAGCTTGAGTCTGATGCGTTTGCCAGGCTGATCGTTGCAGAGGCGGGAAAAACGCTGCGACAAGCAGAGAAGGAAGTGAAGCGTTGCGTGAACACGTTGAAGCTCTCGGCGGAAGAGGCACGTCGTAACGCCGGGGAAGTGATTCCATTTGGGGCTTATGAAGGATCGGAGTCGCGTCAAGGTTGGTTCACGCGGGAACCGTTGGGGCTTATCGTTGCGATCACTCCCTACAACGATCCGCTGAACTTGGTCGCCCATAAACTCGGCCCGGCAATCGCCGGTGGCAATGCCGTGATTTTGAAACCCTCGGAACTCGCTCCATTGTCTGCTCTCAAGCTCGTTGAGTGCTTGGTGAAAGCGGGGCTTCCACCCTCTGTGATTACCCCGGCTACTGGTGGCGTCGACCTGGGTAAAGCATTGGTGGAGGTTCGCGAAGTCCGGATGATTTCCTTTACGGGTGGTTTTGCCACGGGTGAGGCCATTGCTCGTAGTGCCGGATTGAAGAAGCTAGCAATGGATCTGGGAGGAAATGCCCCGGTTCTTGTGCTTGAAGATTGTGATATCGAACCGACCGTGGAGTCCTGTGTGTCTGGTGCCTTTTGGGCAGCAGGGCAGAATTGCATCGGCACTCAACGCATCCTTATACATAGTTCAATTTATGAGGACTTCCGTGAGCGTTTTGTCAGCCAAACGCGCGCTTTAGTAGTGGGTGATCCTGACCAGCGAGCAACGGATGTAGGCCCGATGATTACGGAACAGGCGGCCCGTCGTACCGAACAATTGGTCAACGAAGCACTGGCCGAGGGGGCCGTTGTTCTGTGTGGGCACCATCGCCAAGTGGGAAGCTATGCGCCGACCGTGCTTGAGCATGTGAGGCATAGCAGTACGATTTGGAAGCAGGAAGTCTTCGCGCCGGTGGTTATCCTGGAGCCTTTTGACCATCTTGAAGACGCTATCGCTCTGGCTAACGCAACAGAGTACAGCTTGCATGCAGGTCTTTTCACACGTGACATTTCCAAAGCTTTGAAACTAGCGCGTCAGATTGAAGCGGGTGGTGTGATGATCAATGACTCTTCCGATTATCGTTTCGATGCCATGCCTTTCGGTGGTTTTAAGTACGGAAGTCTGGGGCGCGAAGGTGTTCGATTTGCGTATGAGGACATGACGCAGCCTAAAGTGGTCTGCATCAGCGAGCTGGATTAAACCTACGAAGTAAATTGCCATCGGCTCACATCGGGTGGAGGCTTTTTTCTGACGCCCGATGTCCCTTGTGCTAAAAAAATGGAAGTGGGTCGCACGAACTTACACAGAAGTGCACGCCCGATGCTTTGTGAGATATCCTGACCTCAACTGTAAAGCGGTGAACGGACAACTTCTTTGGTTCACCCTATCTCACATCTGCATGCAATCATTTACGAGGTTAACCGTGTCCAAGCTCGCAGAGTTTCGTCAACTCGAAAAAACCTAGCCGAACAACTCCAAGCTCTCGAAGCCCTGAAAGACGATGCTGGGCTCAAGAAAGAAATCGAATTCGAGACTGTGCTATCACCAAATTAACTAATCCTTATAGTGATGCCCTGACCACCAATGGACAATCAACTGGCTGGGTTCCCGATACCTCAATGGTCTCGATCAGGTGCTGGGCAGCCTTACGACCGATCTCGTAGTACGGCAGTTGCACCGTCGTCAACGGCGGGATGAACAGCTCAGCGATACCGATCATATTGTCGTAGCCGAGCACGGCGACATCGTCGGGAATTTTCAGACCTCGGCCCAACAACAGCTGATAGGCACAAAACGCAATGCGGTCGTTGCCACAGATCAGAATGTCGAACTGGGGACGACCATCAATGATATGCCGGTCGAGGATACCTGCGGTTTCACCATAGGCATCATGATCGGAAAGGTTGTATTGCAGGAGCGCGTCAGGCGCCAGTCCGAATGCCAGACAGGCACGCTGCAGGCCTTTTTGCCGCAGGCCCCAGGCCAGACTCTGTTTTGGCAGATTGATGCACAGAGGGCGCCGATAGCCCTGGCTCAACGCATGATGTACCGCTCGATACTGCCCTGTTTCGTCGTCTGGCACATAACTCACCAAGCGACTGTCATCTGCCAGGCAATTAGCTAGTACCAGGGGTTTGCTCTTCAAGCGCTCGGGAATGTTCACGTGGCGAAACCCCATGGCGCTGAAGATCAACCCGTCGGGACGGTGCGATAGCATCAGGTCGATATTCTGGTCGGTGGGCGGGTTGCTTAGCAGGTTGAGGATAAATACATTCCAGCCTGCTTGCTGCGCGGTCTGTTCGATGGACAGCAGCAACTCGACCGCGAACGGTGTGGTCGCGGTGTCCAGCGCGAACACACCGATGGTTCGGCTCTGGAGGTTGTCGCCGCGCATCTTGCGCGCCGACAGGCTCGGTACGAATTGCAGTTCATCAATGGCGCGACGCACCCGCAGAAGGGTTTCGGGACTCAGTTTTTCCGGATTATTGAGCGCTCGAGAAACCGTCATCAGGGACACGCCGGCCAGCTGTGCAACGTCTTTCACTGAAGTCATGCGAGGCGAGGCCGGTCAGGTTGACGCAGAATCATGACACATGGCCCGGGCTTCTCGCGACTCGAATGACGCCGCTCATAGCCATCCCGAGTCGAGAGGCCATGCCTTGGGAATCGAGACACGCCCGCCACTCCCGCTCGCAATGAGCTTCACACCCAGACTGCCAGGCTGGGGGTAGAGGCGACTGCTGAGGCTGAAGCGCCCGTTTTCGTCGAACACCTCGATGGACGAGCGATCGAGGAACACCCGCAGTTCCAGTCGCTCTTGTGTCGGGTCTATCGACACGCTGCGTTGACCTGTGACTTGCGCACCCGAGCGGCTGCGGTCAAGCACCAGACGCTGCAGTGATGCATCGTAATAGAGCAGGGTTTCTTCATGACCATCATCGCTGCAGCGCAACGCGATTCCCAGGCGGCCGTCGGTGCAGCCGAGCAAATCCAGATGCACATGGATTTCGAGCCTGTCGCCATTCACTTCCCGCACCCATCGGGCTCCCGAACCATCCCACCAGGACGTGCCCGGCAATGGCGCCTTGCGCAGTGCGGTGAGCTCCCGCGCCGGATACACGCAAAGACGATCTGCATGCAGTTCAAGTTCGCGCGGCAACCCGAGCATGCCGCACCAGTGATGGGCCTGGCTCGGCATCGGGCTTTCCCACATGTCGAGCCACGCCCACACAAGGCGCCGACCGTCGGAGGCCAGTAGCGTTTGCGCGGCATAGAAATCGTGGCCGTTATCCAGCTCGATAAAAGGCCCGCCGGTGAAGTGCCATTCGCTGTCGAGTCGGCCCACTCGATAACCGGTCTGGTACTTGTTGAGCCGTTCGTAACCCTCGGGTTGCATGCCCTGGGGGGAGTACAGCAGCACATCGCGTCCGTTGAGTCGGAACAGATCCGGGCACTCCCACATATAGCCATCGCCCTCGCTGCCGCTGGACACATAATCGAGGAACTCCCAGGCGTACAGATCCGTGGAACGGTATAGCGGCAGTAGCGGTTTATCACCCAGACGCGCGCCGGCAATCAGGTACCAATAGTCATCCTCCTGCCATACCTTGGGGTCACGAAAGTGCATTATCGTATCTTGCGGCGCGTTCTCGATGACGGCGCCATGCTTGACGAAGCGAATGCCGTCAGTGCTGGTGGCCAGGCACTGGACTTGGCGGATCGAGCGTTCGTCACCCACTTCCCCCAGCCAGGTGTGTCCGGTGTAGATCAGTGCCAAGGTATCTCCGCACACCACGGCGCTACCGGAAAAACAACCGTCACGATCGAAGTCATCGCCGGGTGCTAGCGCAATGGGTAGGTGCTGCCAATGAACCAGATCGGCACTCTTGGCGTGCCCCCAATACATCGGGCCCCATTTCGCTTCGAAGGGGTAATGTTGATAGAACACGTGATATTCGCCACGAAAGTACACTACCCCGTTAGGATCGTTCATCCAGCCTGCCGGGGGGGCAATATGATAACCGGGTCGATAATCGTGGATGACGCGAGTCAGACCATCACTCAGCGCATGCTGCGCAAGGTCAAGGGCGGAAGACATTGGGTCGTTCATAGGATTCAAATACACAGTCATAGGGCGCTTGCTCGTGCCGAACGCAGAGAGACGCCATCCGGAAGGGTTTCAATGGCTTTTGGGTGGCGCCTCAAGGCCGTGCCCTCGGCGTCGAACAGGTGCAGGTTGTCAATGTCCAGCTGCAGTTCGACCCGATCGCCCACCCGCCATCCGGCGTTGACCTCACAGCGACAGATCAGTGGGTCGTCCTGACCTGTCTCGAGGTGCACATACGTTTCGCTCCCCAGGTATTCGACCCCGGTCACGATGATACCGACAGCTCCCTGCGCCGCCTTGAGTGACATGTGTTCCGGGCGAATTCCCAGGCTCAGCGGGGCCTCCGCCGCCAGGTTCGAGCTGTCGAAGGGCAGGGAGGTCATACCCAAAACGGGAGTATCAACCAGGCTGGTTTCACCCGGGGCATGCAGGCGTGCCGCCAGAAAGTTCATTCTGGGCGAACCGAGAAAACCGGCGACAAAGCGGCTCGCCGGGCGCTCATAGAGTTCACGCGGTGAGCCGACCTGCTCTACGCGACCGCCATTGAGCACAACAATTTTGTCGGCCAGGGTCATCGCTTCCACTTGATCGTGAGTGACGTAGATCATGGTCGAGCCCAGTCGATCATGCAGCCGGGCGATTTCGTTGCGCATCTGCACCCGCAAGGATGCATCCAGATTGGAGAGCGGCTCATCGAACAACAAAATGTCCGGCTCACGCGCCATGGCTCTGCCCATTGCCACACGCTGGCGCTGCCCTCCAGACAGTTCTTTTGGCTTGCGTTGCAGCAGTTTGTCCAACTGAAGGATTTGCGCCGTTTTCAGCACCCGCTCGCGCAGGCTGCTCTTTTCAGTCTTGGCCAGTTTGAGACCAAAGCTGATGTTGTCGTAGACGCTCATGTGCGGGTACAGCGCATAAGACTGAAACACCATGCCGACGCCACGCTCGCGCGGCTCCAGGTCGTTGACCCGACGCCCGTCGATCAACAGGTCGCCGCCGCAGATCGAGTCCAGTCCGGCGATCAGTCGCAGCAGAGTCGACTTGCCGCAGCCCGAAGGGCCAACGAACACCACGAACTCACCCGCAGCGATCTGCAGGCTGACGTCGCGAAGAATCCGCGCGCCGCCCAATTGTTTGTTCACGTTGTCCAGTTTCAATTTGATCACGATGCTGTTCCTTGTCTTTGTTGGGCATCAACCCTTTAACGCGCCGGCAGTGAGGCCGGAAACGATTCGGCGCTGGAAGATCAGCACCAGAATCACCAGTGGGACGGTGACCAGCACCGATGCAGCCATCAACAACCCCCAAGGCAACTCATGGGGGCTGCCGCCGGAAATCAAGGCGATGGCGACCGGCACCGTGCGTTGGGTGTCAGTGAGGGTGAAGGTCAGGGCAAACAGGAACTCGTTCCATGCGGCGATGAAGGCCAACAAACCGGTGGTGACCAGTGCGGGCCAGAGCAGCGGCAACAGCACGCGGGTCAGCGTGACCCATGGGGACGCGCCATCCATGATTGCCGCTTCTTCCAGTTCATGTGGCAGTTGCCCCATGAACGTGGTCAGCACCCAGACGGTGAAGGGCAGGGTGAAAATCGTGTAGCTCAAGATCAACGCCAAGGACGTGTTGTACAGACCCAGGGCGCGGATCACTTCGAACAGCCCCGACAGCACCGCGACCTGGGGAAACATCGACACCCCAAGGACCATCATCAAGACCGTGCCACGCCCACGGAACTTCACCCTGCCCAAGGCATAGGCGGCGGTCACACTGAGGAGCAGCGCCAGCGTTACCACACACAGCGCAACCATCAGCGAATTACCGATAGCCCGCAGGAATGAGGCTTGATGGAGTACCGCCGCGTAATTGGAGAAGTCGGGGTTATCGATCCAGTAGCTCACCTCGAACAAGGCGGTGGATGGCTTCAGCGACGTCACGATGGCGTAGTAGAAAGGGAAGACCGCATACAGCAGCAACACCCCGATCAGACACCAGAACCCGAGGCGCAACAGCGTTTTTTTCAGCAGGCGCGGGCTCATGAGCGGACCTCCAGTTGACGGCGTCCGAGGTAGAGATAAAGCATGGCGATGACCGCAACGACCAGAAACAGCAGAGTCGAGGCTGCGCTGCCATAGCCAACGTCCTGGAACTCCACCAGGTGCTGACGGGCATAGACCGACATGCTCATGGTGCTCGAAGAATTCGAGGTCAGCACATAGATGACGTCGAAAACCCGCAGGGAGTCGAGGATGCGGAAGATCGCCGCCACCAATAGTGCGGGCATCAGCAGGGGAAGCGTGACACGCCAGAACACTTTCAGCGGATGAATGCCATCGACCCTGGCCGCTTCGTAGCAATCGCTCGGCAACATTTGCAAGGCCGCCAGCATCAGCAGCGTGACAAAAGGGACGGTCTTCCAGACGTCGACGATGATCACCGCCCACATCGACAGATCCGCATCTGCCGTCCAGGCCAGAGGGGCGTCAATCAGGCCGAGACTCAGCATCATGTGATTGATGATGCCGAACTGGTCGTTGAGCATCCATGACCAGATCTTCGCCGAGACAATGGTTGGAATCGCCCACGGAATCAGAATCAACGCACGCACCAAGGAACGGCCGGTGAACTTGATGTTCAGCAGCAACGCCACCAGCAGCCCCAATACGACTTCCAGGCCCACTGACACCACGGTGAAATGCAAGGTGTTGCGCACCGCGTTCCACCATTGCGGATCGACCAGGATGCCCGACCAGCTGGAGCCGTTGTGGAACAGATAATTGCTCAAGCCGACGAAGGATCCGCCACTGGTATCCGACAGGCTGGCGTCGGTCAGGCTGAACCAGAATGTGCGCAGCAGCGGCCAGGCCGCCACCAGGGCCAGACACAGCAACATCGGCGTCAGAAACAGCCAGGCGGCGCGTACCCGGCGACGTTGTACGGGCGTTTCCCTGGTGAGCAGGAACTCGTCACAGGGATCATGGGTAGTAGAGACAGACATGGTGATTTCCTTCCTTGTGGCTTACCAGTTCCGGCGTTTGATGCGCGTGAGTTCGCTTTCCAGTTCGGCCAGCGCCTGATCGACAGGCAGCTCGCCCGCCAGCACGCCATGCACTCGATCGAAGAACGCATTGGAGACTCGTGGATAGCGATCGGCGGTTATTGAGGCGGGGCGCATCACCCCATCGTTGAGAATGCTGTGCAACTGAGCGTAATAAGGCATTGCCGCGAGCAGTTCGGGATCCTGATACAGCGACTCGATCACCGGGTTATAGGCGGCAGCCAGAGCACGATGTTTTTGCTGTTGGGCACTGGTCAGGTAGCTCACCAGTTCTGCGGCAAGTTTTGGATGGGCGCTGTATCGCGACACCGCCAGGCCCCACCCACCGAGGGTGGAGGCATGGGTACCGGTCTTGCCGCCACGGGGCAGGGGAGCGACCCCGACCTTGTCTTTTACGGCACTGTCCTGGCTTTGTACCAAGGCCCAGACATAAGGCCAGTTACGCATGAACAGCGCATTTCCCGACTGGAATACGCCACGTCCTTCTTCCTCGGTGTAATTGAGTACGCCACGCGGGGAGATGTCTCCTACCCAGCTTTTCGCCAGGGTCAAAGCCGCGATTGAGGCCTGACTGTTGACCACGATGTCGCCTCGTGGATTGACCAGCCCGCCTTCCGGTTGGCTGCTGATCCACTCCAGCGCATTACACGTCAGGCCCTCGTAGGCGCGCCCCTGAAAGATGTAACCCCACACATTGGCGTTCCCGGCGTTGCGCTCAGCCTGTTGAACATCCTTTGCGGTAGAGGTCATTTCCTCCCAGGTATGGGGAACCTGCTTGTCGTACTTCTCGAGCAAGTCCTTGCGGTAATACAGCAGGCCCGAGTCGGTGAACCACGGCATCGTCACCAGCCGTCCGTTCACCGTGGCGTTATCCACCTGTGCCTGGAAGTAGCCTTGGGTCGCGTTGGCAGGAAGCACCTCGCGCAGATCCATCAAGTGTTTGGCCAGCATCCCTGGCCACACCATATCGATTTGAATGATGTCGATGTCGCTGGATTGCGCACTGAGGATCTGTTGATAGAACGACAACCTCTCGGTCGCCGAGTTAGGGGTGGAAACCACCTCGACGTTGTTGCCGGTCTGTTTCGACCACGCCTCGACAGCCTCCTTGCAGAGCTGCAACTCCGCACCCACCGCACCACACGAGATCGTTAAATCGGCTGCGCTCGAGAGGCATGGAAATCCGGCACAGAGGGTGAGTAGTGCGGCTGGAAGGAGAGATTTTAGCTGTTTCATAAAGCCCTCTTTATTTTTGTTTTTAGAAAAGTTAACGTTAACATCGCCAAATGTAGCAGCGTATTTGCGATGAGGCATCCTTTTTTTCGTCAATTTTGACAATTCACAATTGACGAAAAAAGGCCGCTCGCGGGAACGGAAAAATAAAAATAAAACAGGAAATTCACATGCAGAAAGCATCAAGCTGGCTACTCGCAGGCGTGCTCGGCACCTCGGCGGTAACCTCTCAGGCCGCGACTCTGGAAGAACGCATGGCCGCGTTTGAAGCCCGTGCCAGTGCAGCGGAAAAGCGTGCGGCCGCAGCCGAACAGCAAACCCAGGCACTCGCCAGGGAATTGCAGCAGATCAAACTTGCCACTCCTTCCTTGCAGCCCGCCGCATCTACTGCGGCAGTAATTTCAGCGCCCGCTTTGGATACCCGACTGGCAAAACTCGAGGCCCGTCAGCAAAGCCTGGAGAAAGAGGCCAGTACCGGACAGCTCACTGATGGGTTCAGCTTCAACGGCTACGCCCGCTCCGGATTGCTGATCAACGATGAGCTGGGCGGTGGTCGTGGCGGCCCTTATGCAACTCCTGCCGGTTCAGTCGGTGGTGCAGTCGGGCGACTCGGTAACGAAGACGACACCTACATGCGTATAGACCTGTCGAAAGAAATCTATGCGCAAAACGGCACCCGTTCCAAATTCACGGTCTCCATCGCCGACGGTGTGGAAAGCTCCAATGACTGGACGGCCGACGAAAGCAAACTGAACGTGCGCCAGGTATTCACAGCGCTTGACCATCTCGCTGCGTTCAAGGGCAATTCAGTGTTCGAGAACGCCACCCTGTGGGCAGGCAAGCGATTCGATAGAGATAATTTCGATATCCACTGGCTGGACTCGGACGTTGTCTATCTGGCCGGCACCGGGGGTGGAATCTACGATATGCAGATGAACAAGAATTGGCGTTCGAACTACTCTTTGATCGGGCGTAACTACGGGGATTTCAGTCAAGGCGGTATAAATGCCGATGTGGAAAGCTACATCCTGACCTCCAACCAGTTCTTCGAGGATGGTCAGTGGCAGTGGATGTTCAATGCCATCGGCGCAAAGAAAAACGATTTCGCTACCCGCACCAATGCAGCGGGTTTGACGCCTGCGGATTCCGGCTTGCACAGCATGCTGGCCAATCACCAGAAAAACTTTTTCGGCAGGGAAGGCTTCTTCAAAACGGCGCTGCTCTATGGGCAAGGTCTGGGGGCAGAGGTCAAGAACATCGGCTCAGATGGCGAACTCATAGACGATGCCCGCGCTCTGCGTCTGGCACTTTACGGTGAGACACCCCTTGCGCCCGACTGGCGTATCGGCCCCAGCTTGCTGGCAGAACAGAGCAAGGATAGATACGTCAAGGGTGACGACTACCGCTGGCTGACCCTGAATGTGCGCTTGGCCAATAAAATCAACAGCAATTTCGAGATGGCCTACGAAATAAGCTGGCAAACCATGAACCTCGACCCGAAGGACTATCTACAACGTAATGCGGTCGACGGTAACTTTTGGAAATTCACTGTCGCCCCGACATTCAAACCTGAGGTTGGAGATCTTCTTACACGTCCCGAATTGCGAGTGTTCGCAAGCTTCATGAACTGGTCTTCGGATCTGGACAGATTCAGTACCACAGACTCCTTTGGCATGACGGACTTCAAAGCCGGAGGTGTATGGCAATACGGTATACAAATGGAAACCTGGTTTTAATATTTGAACGCGTGCGGCCAACGTCTGCTTTGAGGTTGGCTATGAGAACTTCACTAACTTCAACAAACCCTGCCTTTCATCAAAGCGCATTGAGTAAGTGATTACCGGTCGAATCTGATCAGCCAGCGGTTCCCTACGACAAAAAATTGAGGAAATGACGATGGTATTGCCTCGCGCAGTAGTGTTTGGCGAAGCCCTGACCGATCTTGTCCAAGGCACTCCTGGACAGTGGATGGGCTACCCGGGTGGTGCTCCCTGGAACGTTGCACGAGCGCTAAGTCGCTTGGGTGTCAGCAGCGCTTTTGCCGGGTCGGTGAGCATGGATTCACTGGGTGACGAGATCGTTTCGCAGTCGGAAGCGGCAGCATTGGATATGAGGTTTATCCAACGGGTAGACCGAGATCCTTTGGTCGCCATCGTTCCATCGAGCCGTCCTCCAAGGTACTTTTTTGCTGGAGATGCCGATCTGTTTTTTGATCCGGATCTGATGCCAGAAGGATGGATCAACCAAGCAGAGCTGTGTCATTTCAGTTGCATCAGTTTGGCTCGACAGCCACTCTCAGACAGGCTGGTTAAAATTGCTCAGCAGGCCAAAGAAGCCGGTAAGCGGATTAGCTATGATCCTAACTGGCGCAATTTAATGGATAGCCATTATCGGGAGCAGACCTTCCCTACGATGACTGCTCTTGCTGACATGATTAAGCTTTCCGACGAAGATCTTCGGCAAATTTATCCAGGGCTGACCGAGCACCAGGCAATGGATGAACTTCGCGCTCTTAATCCTCAGGCACAGATCCTTTTTACCCGAGGGGAACACGGGATGGTTCTCCACACCCCGGACATCCAACTCGAGCAGCCAGCTATTGCCGTGAAAGTGGAAGACACGGTTGGTGCAGGAGACGCTTGTATGGCTGGTTGGTTGGCTGCGGAGTTGCTGGGGATCGCAGACTTGAGAGCGCGCCTACGATTTTCAGCGGCTTGCGCATCCATCTCTTGCCGCCATGCCGGAGCCCATGCTCCAGCGCTAGCTGATGTGGAAGGTTTGCTGCTGCTAAAACATACTTGACCATGGTTGCCGGCGCCGAGGGGTTGTCTAAGTAAAAAGACGCGGCGCCGACCCTGGCCATAAGCGTTGCTGACTGTAAAAATTACCGATAGCCAACGGTATTTCTACACATTCAGCGCGTTGGTGGCTGCAGATAGGTTGCTGATTCCATTCGATTGCGACAGCTTTTCTCGCCAGGCGCTGTACCGCGTTATCGCACAGGTAGAAGAGCTACGTCTTGATCACAATGAATCACTGAAAGTGGTAGGGGTGGTGGTCAACCAGTTCACCGGGCATGCCGGCCTGCACCAATCTCTTGTGAATGAGCTGTTGACCGAAGGATTGCCTGTGCTGCCGGTTTACTTAAGCAGCTCCGTCAAGATGCGTGAATCTCACGAAGCATCAGTTCCCATCATACATTTGGCCGGCGCTGGAGTTTGTTGGCTTGCTGGTCGCCCTGGAGCGGGCTGCTTAGCTTCATCGCGGATGGGCTGCTAAAAGGGGCCCCTCCAGCTGGCGTCAAATCAGCTGGAGCCGGTGATTCAAAACCAGTTCGTGCAACTGAAACACCGACGAAACATTCCGGCCATATGATTCGCGTCACCGAAACCTGGGAGGGTTGGGGATGAATCGGCCATCAAGAAGCATGCGCAAACTGCTCGACGCCGTTGCCTCTAATAATGAGGCAGCGGCGCTTGATGTGATGCGTGCTGCTGAACAGCTTCAAGATGAGGTGTTGCGCCAACGATTGCTCAACCTGATTCATCGGCTCAACCAGGATGCCAATGACTTGCGAATGGCGCGGGACGATATCCAGGGCGGAGCCATCAAGCTCGCGTGACCCGCGTCCACCACTTAAGCTCGGTCGCCTATCGTCGAGTCCTGGCTGATCAAGTGAGTTTGGTTTGAGTACAAAAGGCTCCTGCGAGGGCCCTTCGGCTATAGCTGCTAATGGGGAAAGGCAGCTATCGACTCAAGCGGACTTCACCCGATGGCCACTCTTGGTGAAATCCGAAGCGCATGACAGTTGATTCCGCCTGTAAGGAGTTATCAGTCGATTGACTTCAGTCGCTTACCCGTGCATTGAGCGTAATAACGGGGCCGAAAGTGAGCAGTGGACGTAGCTCTTCCATAACGCTGGCGACATGCTGGTTGCCGGCGTGTTCTTCGACCGCCTGCTGGTTTGTCCAGCCATCGATTATGTAAAACGTATTGGGTGCTTCGAAACTCTGATAGAGATCGTAATACAGGCAACCGGGTTCCGCTCTTGCCGGCTCGACAAATTGCAAAATCAAGGCTTTAACCCGCTCGGTGTTGCAATCATCGCAGCGAAGCTCGCAGATGATGTGCCGCTCTTCGGATTTGGTKCTTTGCATGTTCTTACCCTGGATGTAGAGGAACCCTTTGCGGGCGCTAAATAACCGATTCACTACCGGTCATTCGACGTACAGCGCCAGATTTGCCAAGCGATTTACTCGGAGAGTTTTTCGAATACTCCTTTGGCGATGGCTGCCGCCGACATTGCGTTCGGCCAGCTGGCGTAGAAGGCTAGATGCGTAATGATTTCAGCGGCCTGAATTTGGGTCAGGCCGTTCTCCATGGCTTTGTTCACATGAAAAGGGATTTGAGCGGCTTGCCCCACTGCAACCAGGGCTGCGACCGTGACCAGGCTGCGATCACGGGGAGTCAGTGCCGGGCGCAGCCACAGGTCATGGAACAGTACCGAAGTTGTATAGCCTGCGAGCGCGTCGAATGCAGGCCCGATCATCTGTTCTACCGCTGCCACGCGCATCTGTTCAAAGCCTTCGTCGACTGGGAGCATGTTGTCCTGTACATCCGCCAACGCGGTTGGCGCGATATCGCGGGCCTCAAATACGTCTTTGGCGATGGATGCCGCCAATGTGGCATTGCCCCAGCCTGAATAGAATGCCAAATGAGTGATGACTTCACTCAGTTCGGTGGGCGTAACACCATTGTTCAACGCCAAATCGAATTGGCGAGCCATTTCGGCTGGCTGATGCCGCGCAATCAAGGCGGCAACGGTCACGATGCTGCGATCCCGGGGCAGCAATTGCGGACGCTGCCATATCTCTTCCAGAAGCACGTCCTGGGTGTAGCGTGCAAATGCCGGTACGGCGAAGTTCGCTTCGTCTGACTTCATAGTGATTGATCGCTCGTGCGTGGAAAGTGGGAAAACGAGCACTTAGCGGCGCTCCCCAAAAGGATCGCCATCAGGCGCTGGAGAACGCTTAGCGGTTGATGGTCTTCATCATCTGCGCGTTGTAGCGCTCACCTTGTACGGGCATCTTGGCCAGAACCTCACTGAGTTCACGAAGGTCTTCTGCGGTCAATTGCACGGATGCTCCGCCTACGTTTTCTTCCAGGCGATGCAGCTTGGTGGTGCCGGGGATGGGCGCAATCCACGGCTTTTGTGCCAGCAGCCAGGCCAGTGCAATCTGGGCCGGGGTTGCTTGCTTGCGCTGGGCGATTTCACCGATCAGGGCGACGAGATGGTGGTTGGCCTCGCGGGCACCATCAGCAAATCGAGGCAGATTATTCCGTACATCACCGCTGGAGAACGTCGTACTGGCATCTATTTTCCCGGTCAGGAACCCTTTGCCCAACGGGCTGAAGGGAATGAATCCAATCCCGAGCGCTTCGAGAGTTGGGATTATTTCCAGTTCAGGCTCACGGGTGAACATCGAATACTCACTTTGAAGTGCCGACAGCGGCTGCACTGCATGGGCACGACGGATAGCGTCTACGCCAGCTTCACACATGCCAAAGTATTTGACCTTGCCCTCGGTGATGAGGTCGCGCACGGCCCCGGCTACATCTTCCATAGGGACATTGGGATCGACGCGATGTTGGTAAAACAGGTCAATGCAGTCGGTCTTCAGGCGCTTGAGTGATTCTTCCGCCACCTGACGGATGCGCTCAGGTCGACTGTCCAGCCCAGCGGCGGGATTGCCGTCCTTAAATCCGAATTTTGTCGCGATGACGATCTGCTCGCGAAATGGTTGAACGGCTTCGCCCACCATTTCTTCGTTGACTTGCCCATAGGCTTCTGCCGAATCGAAGAGGGTGACACCACGCTCAAAGGCCGCCCTGATGAGTTTGATTGCGTCCGCTTTGTCAGTGGCGGGGCCATAGCCGAATGTCAGGCCCATGCAGCCCAGGCCAATGGCTGAAACTTCGAGGCCGTTGCTGCCGATTTTGCGCTTTTGCATCATCCATCTCCTTTGAGGGTATTGGAAACCAACCCACAAACTGTTTGGTTATTGGGGATGCAGCTACTTTAAAAAGATCTGATCCATTCAAGAAGTGGCATACTGCGATAACCGGTATGAGATAAATTCATCATGGCGCAGAGCGATTTCAACAGCCTTGCGGTGTTCATCACCGTTGCGCGCGAGCGCAGTTTCACCAGGGCCGCGGCCCATCTGGGTGTGTCCCAATCCGCTATCAGCCATAGCATCCGTAGTCTTGAAGAGCGTCTCGGAATCCGCTTGTTGACACGCACCACACGCGGGGCGTCGCCGACCGAAGCCGGCGAGCGTTTGCTCGCCAGCCTTGTGCCTTACTACGAGGGAATAGAAGCCGAAGTCGCCGCGTTGGGAGAGTTGCGCGACAAGCCATCAGGGACTATTCGGATAACGTCCCACGACCATCCCGCATCCACCATTCTCTGGCCGAAACTCTCCAGGTTGCTGCCGGAATATCCCGACCTCACCCTGGAGATCAATATCGGCTACGGGTTGATCGATATCGTCGCTGAACGTTATGACGCGGGGGTGCGGATAGGCGATCAGGTGGCAAAAGACATGATCGCAGTCAGGATTTCCCCTGACTTTCGCATGGCTGTCGTGGGCGCGCCGAGTTACTTTGCCCATCGTGAAAAGCCACAAGTTCCCCAGGATCTGACCACCCATAACTGCGCGAACCTGCGTTTGCCCACTCATGGTGGCCTGTATGCCTGGGAGTTTTCCAAGGCGGGTAAGGCACTGCATGTTCAGGTGTCTGGGCAGATGATCTTTAACACCTCACCCCAGACAATGGCCGCCGCTCTGGAAGGATACGGGCTGGCTTATGCGCCGGAGGATCTTGTCCAGGCCTATGTCGAGGATGGCCGTTTGATCCGTGTTCTTGAGGACTGGTCGCCGACTTTTCCGGGATATCACCTTTACTACCCGAGCCGGAGGCAGTCCTTGCCAGCCTTCGCACTTGTAGCCAACGCTCTGCGCTACAAGGGGTAGGGGCATGGGCAGAGCCTTTATAGGTTGACGATAGTCATCGTTGATGACCAAGTGTTCCGACCAGGGTTCAAGTACAGCAAAGTAGAGGTATACCTGCTCAGTCTTTGCCCAAAAGGTGAGTACACGGATGACCTTTTTCCATTTCACAACCGGTCACTACTGAAAAGCCCATGAGCGTGCTGGATTCCATCAATGAGCGATGGGGTAAGCGTCTACTTGGCAGTAAGGTATCTCAGCGCTGCTGTCGGGCTATGGTTCGGCTAGCATCGCGTGCTGGCTGATCAAACGAGTTTGGTTTGGGTACAAAAGGGAGCCTTTCAAAACAAGGTTGGAGGGTCAGCAATAGACGCTCACATCTATGACGCCTGGACTGCTATTACCACTAAAGAAGGCAGACGCTCCTTCGGAATCATTGGCTTTCTTGTCATCGACAGGATTACTAGTGCGCCCGTTACGAGGAGTCCCCCGACGATACCAAATGCCCAATTGTAGCTACCGGTGGCGCTGATCACATAGCCGGTAGCAAAACCGATGCTACCGGCAATGACGAAAGACATGCGCCAGCCGAAAGCCGCGACAAGGGCTGCTAGCACCAAGGAACAAATGGCAGGGCCGGCATACGACCCACTGTTGAAAATAGCGGTGATCATGCCGCGTTCGGTGCTGGGTATCCATTCTCGAATGACCTTGGCGCCAACAGGATTGCTCACTGATTCACCTGCACCCATTACCAATCGTGCTGTCAGCAGGCTGGCAAAGCTTGAAGCTGCGCCAGTGAGCGCTGTTGCCAGCGACCATATGAAAATACCAAACCCACCCACGCGTTTGACTCCAAATTTGTCGATCAGCAGGCCGACAGGAATCAGGAACAGGGCATAGCTCCAAATGAAGGATGAGAACAGGTAGCCCATCCCCACTGACGTCAGATGAAATTCCTCTGCGATAGGTTTGGCCGCAATGGATAGAGCGATGCGATCCATGTAGTTGATCATGGCCAATGAAAACAGGAAGACGGCTATCCAGCCTCTACGGTAAGACTTGTGGTCACCATTATTGTGATTGTGGTGGTTGCTTAGTCGACGCACTGGCTAGTAGGCGTGGCTTCGTTGGCGATATTGAAATTTTTGTTCAATGGTTGACCTTGCGGAGGGAGGCGGTCAGTCCGATACAACAGATTTTTCCGCATATTTAATCCAGTTGCTGAGCTCCGTCACCATTTGATTGACTTCGCTACCCTCGGCTTCGGAGGGACGAATAATAGCGTTCCAGGCGATATCCAGGCCCTCATTCAGGGCGGCCCATGCAAGCTCGCCACGCTCCAGGCTGGGAGTTACCAAGTCCCGCTGCAAAATACTGATTCCGTACCCAGAACGCACGAGCTCGACGATGGCTTCGATCAACTCCACGGTGATCATACGGCGCGGCAAAATACTTGCCGGCGCGAAGAAGCGGTCATATTCCCAGCCGCTTGCGCGATCGGTTGAGTAGGTCACCAGGTTGTAAGTCTTGAAGTCCTCGGCGTAGATGTTTTCCCTTCCCGCAAGGGGATGGTCAGTGGCCATGATCGCGATTAAATCGTCGCGGAACAGCGGCAACTTGGCGACACCGCTAGGCACCATGCCGTCATCGATAATGGACACATCAAGCCGTCCTTGCATCAGGCTCGCGTACACGTCGTTACGAGGCACGGTCACCAGGGTAATTTCGATATCCGGGCGAAGACTTGAGTAATGCTTGATGAATTTTGGAATCCAGCGAAACGGGCCATAGGACGTAACGCCCATACGCACGAACGCTGTGACCCCTCCAGCCATGGATCGCGCCTCGGACTCTGCTTCGTTAAGTATCGCAATGATGTCTTGGGCGGCTCGTTGCAGACGCACACCCGCGGGGCTAAGTCTCAGTTTTCCGCCAGATCGTTCTGTAAGACTCACGCCTAGCCGCCGCTCCGCCTCCCGCATGCGATGACTGACCGCTGAAGGCGTGAGCCATAGACGCTCGGCAACGGCCGTTACGGAATCGACTTCCGACAAGGTTTGCAGCATTACAAGGTGATCCAGGGTGAGTCTCATAAATATCGACCTGAAAATAATTCACAAAATCGCGGAAAAATATGAGCGTGACTTGTTTTCTGTGTGGATGCAATCTGCATCCAGCAAGAGCCACCGGAGAACAACAATCATGACCCTGCTTTCTCTCACACCTGCGCCAACCCTGGGCGATATCGTCGACCTCAAACGCTATCCGATTACTGATCGAACCCACCCGGACTACCTGGCGTTGGTTGCCCGTAGCCAATCACTGCTGGAACAGGAAGGCGTTGCGATCTTCCCGGGTTTTGTCCGTGATGAACCGGTTGACGCGATGGCGGAACAAACGCTTGCGCTGCATCCACGGATGTTCCATTTCCGCGAAAACCATACGGTTTACTTCAAGCCGCAGGAAGAAAGCGTTGATGCCGGGCATCCCCTGCGGCGCCTGATGAAAACCGAAAAAGATACCGTCGCTTACGCCGATATTCCGGGTGAGCATATGATTCGACAGATCTACGAATCGGACGCGGTGCTGTCGTTCATCAGAGACGTGTTGGGGCTGGATGCGCTCTACCGCCATGCTGATCCGCTGGCTGCCCTGAACCTCCAGGGATTTACCGTGGGGCAACAACTGGGTTGGCACTTTGATCGCTCCGATTTCAGCGTCACGCTGTCGCTCCAGGCGGCTGATTCAGGTGGCGATTTCGAGTATGTGCGCATGCTGCGCAACGAGGCAGACGACTGTTATGACGCGGTCAGGGCGTTTCTGGATAGTCCCGAAACACAGCAGATAGAAGTGCTGCCTCAAGTGCCTGGAACCCTGACATTGTTTCGCGGCCGCTACTCATTGCATCGTGTGACGCCGGTGGTGGGGGACAGACTGAGGCTCAACGCTGTATTTGCCTACGTGGATCAGCCCAATGTCGAGTTCAGCGCCTATGCCCGTCAATTATTTTACGGACGTACCT
The DNA here is from genome assembly GCF_052114525.1 of Pseudomonas sp. KB_15. NCBI lineage: Bacteria > Pseudomonadati > Pseudomonadota > Gammaproteobacteria > Pseudomonadales > Pseudomonadaceae > Pseudomonas > Pseudomonas sp. KB_15. The sequence continues at coordinate 38,816 of NZ_JBFREX010000026.1, forward strand.
CCACTGACCCACTGGTTTAAGTTGTCCCAATAACAATAAAAGCAATTGATTCACTCCTTCGCTTCACGTGTTTGCACAGGCACCTGTCCACGTTTGATCTGATGGTCTCGTTCGCCTCGTGTGTGCACGCAACAGCTCGCTGCCCCCAATAATAATTTCGGAGCGTCTGATCATGAAAAACAGGAAGAGTTTGCTGGCCTCGTTGCTCACCCTTGGCTTGCTTGTCGGTAGTGCTTCAAGCCAGGCCTCAGGATGGTGTGAATCGGGCAAGCCGGTGAAATTCGCTGGTCTGAATTGGGAGAGCGGGATGCTTCTCACCGACATCATGATGATCGTGCTCAAGGAGGGCTACGGTTGTGCAACCGACCAGTTGGTGGGAAACACCATCATTCTTGAGACCGCCCTGGCCAGCAACGATATCCAGGTATTTGGCGAAGAGTGGATGGAGCGCAGCGAAGTCTGGAAGAAGGCTGCGGCAGCCGGAAAGGTCGTCGGGGTCGGTGCACCGATCATTGGTGCGACTCAAGGCTGGTATGTGCCGCGTTATGTCGTGGAGGGAGATGCCAAACGCAACAGGCCAGCACCGGCACCTGACCTCAAGACTGTTGCCGACCTGAGCAAGTACCCGGGTATTTTCAAAGATTCGGAGGAACCGTCCAAAGGCCGTTTCTATAACTGTCCGGCTGGTTGGATTTGTGAGCAGGACAATACCGAGATGCTCAAAGAGTATGGTCTTGAAAACACCTTCACGAATTTCCGTCCAGGCACCGGTGCGGCCCTGGATGCGGCAGTCCTGTCCAGCTACAAACGCGGTGAACCGGTGCTGTTCTACTACTGGTCACCGACTCCGCTGATGGGCCAGATTGACGCGATAAGACTGGAAGAAAAGACCGGATCCAACAAAGACGTCATCACCATGGTCGGACTCTCCAAGACTTTTCATGAACAGGCCCCTGAACTGGTGGCCGTACTGGAAAAAGTCAACATTCCCATCGGTCTGTTGAATCAGAACCTGGCGAGGATGACCAAGGAGCGCATCGAATCGCCGAAGCTGGCCAGGATGTTCCTCAAGGAACACCCGGAAGTCTGGCACGCCTGGGTCGATGAATCCGTCGCAAAAAAAATCGACGTAACGCTCTGATCAGCTCTTGGGGCAAGGAAGCCCTGACCATTGCCACGTCACTGACGCGACCTGCGTAAACACTCTCTCACTGCTGATTTTTCTTGTTTCTACAAAGAGGCGGTGCCTCTTTGCGCCCGGGAATTACGAATATGATCAAATCACGTGCTGCCGTGGCCTTTGCCGCTAACCAGCCCCTGCAAATTGTCGAAGTCGATGTGGCTGCACCGCAAGCCGGCGAGGTGTTGGTACGGATCATCGCGACCGGTGTCTGCCATACCGATGCATTTACCCTGTCCGGTGCCGATCCCGAAGGTATCTTCCCTGTCATTCTCGGTCACGAAGGCGGCGGTATCGTCGAGGCCGTGGGGGAGGGTGTGACCTCAGTCATGGTGGGCGATCATGTGATCCCGCTTTACACCCCTGAATGCGGGGAGTGCAGATTCTGCACGTCCGGCAAGACCAACCTGTGTCAGAAAATTCGTACGACTCAAGGTAAAGGCCTGATGCCAGATGGTACCAGCCGCTTTTCCTACCAGGGCCGCCCCATTTTTCACTACATGGGTACCTCGACGTTTTCCGAATACACGGTGTTGCCGGAGATATCGCTAGCGAAAATTCCGAAGGACGCTCCTTTGGATAAGGTTTGCCTGCTCGGTTGTGGTGTCACGACCGGCATTGGCGCGGTGCTCAACACAGCCAAGGTGGAAGAGGGCGCCAGCGTAGCGATCTTCGGTCTTGGCGGCATCGGCCTGGCAGCCATTATCGGCGCCACCATAGCCAAGGCCGGTCGAATAATCGCAATCGATATCAACCCTGCGAAGTTCGAGATCGCCCGGCAATTGGGCGCCACCGATTTCATCAACCCCAAAAATTATGACAAGCCGATCCAGGATGTGATCGTCGAGCTGACCGAGGGAGGCGTGGACTACTCGTTTGAATGCATTGGCAACGTCAACCTGATGCGGGCAGCCCTGGAGTGTTGCCATAAGGGTTGGGGTGAGTCGGTGATTATCGGCGTCGCTGGCGCCGGTCAGGAAATCAGCACCCGGCCGTTCCAGCTGGTAACCGGCCGCGTCTGGCGCGGCTCGGCCTTTGGTGGCGTGAAAGGTCGCAGCGAGCTGCCCAGCTATGTCGAGAAGTCTCAACAGGGTGAGATCCCGCTGGATACCTTCATCACTCACACCATGGGTCTGGATGACATCAACAAGGCCTTCGACCTGATGCACGAAGGCAAGAGCATTCGCACCGTTATCCATTTCGATCGCTGACTCAACCGGCTTGGCGATGGCCGCCGGGGTGAGTCTCGCCCTGGTGAAACTGCAATACCCACCCACAGCATTTCTACCAAAGAGAACATTAAGATGACCATCTTCACTCACGTCACCGTCGGTACCAACGATCTGCAAAAAGCCCGCGACTTTTACGACCATGTACTGGGTACGCTGGGCCAAAAGCGCATTGCCGATCTTGACGACAATGGCTCAATCTGGGGGCAGAACGCCCCGTCCTTCTTCGTGCTGAAACCGGCCAACGGCGCTCCTGCCAGCGTGGGCAACGGTGTCACCGTCAGCTTTGAAGCACCGGATCGAGCCGCCATTGACGCGTTCCACGCCGCAGCATTGGCCAGTGGCGGCACCGACGAAGGTGCGCCGGGGCCCCGAGGCTGGGCACCCAACGCCTATGCCGCTTACGCCCGAGACCTCGACGGTAACAAGCTAGCTGCGTACTGTTTCAAACCTGCCTAAGCTTCAGCGAGGCTTCAATCGGGCCTCGCACCACATTTCAATCCGGCGACTTCACGCTCACGTGCCTCACTCAGCGGTAGAACCTGACGCTGATTGGTGTATTCGCTCATTCGGGCAAGGCCCGGCTTGTAGTAGCGCGTTCAGAGGGTCGAAGCACAATATTGAGGCGCCAGATTGGGGATTGCTCATCCGCGTGAGTCTATTGCTGCCACCTTGTGTTGGCAGTCAAACGCTCTAGTCCGCAGCTTCGGTCAATCGCTGTCGTAAAACTGTAATGTTACGGTCATAGAATTGACACGACTCCTTACACTTTACCTCAGCTGGCCTTTGGCCTTTTCATGGATGAGCAACCCCTATGCGTCGTGTCGTATTCAATCAGAAAGGGGGCGTTGGAAAATCCAGCATTGCCTGCAATCTTGCCGCCGTGAGTGCTGCCGAAGGCTATCGAACGCTGCTGGTTGATCTCGATCCCCAGGCAAATTCGACTTACTACCTCACGGGTTTGATCAATGAGCATATTCCCGCAGGCATAGCCGACTTCTTCAAACAAACCTTGTCCAGCGGCTTCGAGGGTAGAAGAAATCGAGTGGCCATCACCGAGACTCATTACGACAACTTTCACCTGGTCACTGCCAGCCCTGAACTGTCAGACCTCCAGTCAAAACTCGAGCGCAAATTCAAGATMAACAAGCTGCGTAAGCTACTAGTTGAATTGTCCGAGGATTATGAGCGCATCTATATCGATACGCCTCCGTCGCTAAACTTCTACACATTCAGCGCGCTGGTGGCTGCAGATCGGTTGCTGATTCCATTTGATTGCGACAACTTTTCACGTCAGGCGATGTACAGCGTCATCGCACAGGTAGAAGAGCTACGTCTTGATCACAATGAGTCGCTGAAAGTGGAAGGGGTGGTGGTTAACCAGTTCACCGGGCATACCGGCCTACACCAGTCTCTAGTGAATGAGTTGCTGGCCGAAGGCTTGCCAGTGCTACCGGTCTATCTGAGCAGCTCCGTCAAGATGCGTGAATCTCACGAAGTGTCGGTTCCCATCATCCATTTGGCCCCTCGCCATAAGCTATCGCTGGAGTTTGTTGGCTTGTTGGACGCCCTGGAGCGGGCGGCTTAGCTTTATCACGAAAGGGTAATCGAACCCTCAGAGGGCGCTCCTTAAGCTAGCGTCAAATCAGCCGAAGCCGGTAACTCAAAGCCAGTTCGTGCAGTTGAAACACTGACGAAACATTCCGGCCATATGATTCGCGTCACAGAAACCTGGGAGGGTTGGAGATGAATCGGCCATCAAGAAGCATGCGCAAACTGCTGGACGCCGTTGCCTCCAATAATGAGGCAGCGGCGCTTGATGTGATGCGTGCTGCTGAGCAGCTCCAGGATGAGGTGTTGCGCCAACGATTGCTGAACTTGATTCATCGGCTCAACCAAGACGCCAATGACTTGCGAATGGCRCGGGACGATATCCAGGGCGGAGCTATCAAGCTCGCGTGACCCGCGTCCACCACTTAAGCTCGGTCGCCTATCGTCGAGTCTTGGCTGTCCAAGTGATTTTGCTTTGAGTACAAAAAGGGACCTTCGAGGGCCCTTTTTCATTCGCAGTAAGAGTAGTTTTGGGATGCTCAACTGGCGGAAGGCCTGGTCACTGATCAGAGCCCGTTGTTCAGGTTCAATCACTCACAAAGAAATGCTGTTCAAGACAGTGCATCAGGTTTCTCACCTTTGTAAGCGACTCCTGGTACTCGCTGCCAGGCTCCGAATCCGCAACAATTCCACCCCCTCCCCAACACGTTAGAAGCCCATCTTTGGCGAGCAGTGTCCGAATCGCGATGGAGCTGTCCATTTCTCCCCTGGTATCGATATACAAGAGCGACCCGCAATAAATCCCTCGTTGAGAAGCCTCCAGCTCATCAATGATCTGCATTGATCGGAGCTTCGGTGCGCCGGTGATTGAACCACCTGGAAAGGCATCCATCAGCACGTCGAAAACGTCTTTGCCTTCTGCAATCTCACCTCGAATGGTGCTCACCAAATGATGGACATTTGGATAGCTTTCAATCGTGAACAGCTCAGGCACTGTTACTGAGCCATACCTGCAGTTCTTGCCTAGATCGTTTCTGAGCAGTTCGACGATCATAAGATTTTCTGCGCGGTCTTTTGGACTGTTCAGAAGCGCTTGAGCATTCGACGTGTCTTCCGACTTTGTACGGCCCCAAGGGATCGTGCCCTTGATCGGACGTGTCTCTAGCGATCTCTGCTCACATCTGATGAACCTCTCTGGAGAAAAGCTCATGATGGAGTTCGCAGCACCCAGACTTACAAAGCCACCAAATGGTGTTGCACAGGAGTTTCTAAGAGTTTCATAGGCTGTCCAGGTATCCCCTGAACACTCAGTTTGAAAGCGTTGAGTGAAATTCACCTGGTAGCAGTCACCTGCATGGATGTAGTCATGTATTTTACTCAGGGCCTTTTCGTAATCGTCATAATCTATGTCTTTGGTAAAGTTCTTCGAAAGTGCGAAGGCTTGGCTTTGGCGGCGTTGAGGTATTGCGGATTCAAATACATTGATGATTCGATCTTGTTCTTCTTGGCTGGCCGTAGGGTGGAAAACGAGTTGACTTGTCCTTTCGATGTGATCGGAGGTGAGCGACCAGTTGTACAAACCTATTCCTGCATGAGGGAGTTTGAGGTTATCGGCAGGCGGATGCTCAAGCCTGAAATTTCTTCGCGCCAGGTCGTAGGAAAAATAGCCTATCAAGCCCCCAGCGAAAGGCAGACTTGGCGACAGCTCTGCCGGCCCTAACTGCCTCAGTGTGGATCGTAGTCTGTCGGCGAACGAGGTAAATGATTCGCCATCTGTTGGCTGAAGATGCTTTGTAGGCCAAGCGCTCATGAGGTCATAACGACCTTGCCGCGATGTCGGTCTTCCTGAGTCAAGAAGGATTGCCCCGGAAGCGTGCCTGATGAGAGAAAAATAGATCGTAGGGTCGGCGAAGTAGGGTATGGCGTGTATGTGGCAGCTAACCATGCCGCACTCCGTTGAAATTGACATAGGAAGAGGTTAGCTGGCCAGCTGATTGGCAGGCAGCTCTATTGATTTACTGTGACCAGCGGGAAGAGTCGATCCGACGAGCTGAAAGGGAGGAATGCCGAACGGGTAGCGAACAGGCATCAGTTCTGGGCCCGGTTTGAGCTTTAGCCATAGCTCTGCCAAGGAGACTTCGCACCCAGGTAGATGCAGCTTAGGTGCAAGTAGTTGCAGAGGATAGAGCACGAATGAGCGGGTCAGAATTTCGGATCGAGGTAGCCGGACACCTTCAATATCGCCAGTCAGGCCGTCAAAAAGGAGCAGATCAATATCGAGAGCTATCAACCGCTGCATCCCGCTCCTTCGACCATGGAGATGCTCGATTCCTTTGATCCATTCGACGAGCTCGCGAATGTTAAGATCAGTGGTCGCAGACATGACCAGGTTGTAAAAGGGCGGGTGGTCTCCGTCTAGGGAGATGCTTTCATAAACGGGTGAGCAACGGATATTTTCCAGATGCTCTTCCAGCATTGTAAGAGCGATCCCAATGTGTCTTTCACGCTCAACATTGCTGCCCAGGCCGAGATAGATTTTGTGATTTTTCATGAGGCCTGACTCGCTGATCTGAAACCTATTTGATGACGTAATTCCTTGTGGCATCAAATAGGCAATAGTATTGACGCCTTCAATGGCATGACCTTCAATATGACTTCAACTAATGGTGTAATTTAGTAGTAGAGTCGCCAGGAGAGCGACGATGGAGGCTACTACCGTCCCGCCTGTGAACTTCTTCAATGCATCTGAGAGGGATACATTTAAGTATTCCTTCACGACCCAGAAAGCAGAGTCGGTGACATGTGCCCAGCCGATGGAGCCGGCACCGATTGCAATAACAAGAATCTCGGGCTTCAGGTGAGGGTCGGCAGCTAGCATTGGGTGAATCATGCCAGCGGCGCTCACCATTGCTACGGTCGCCGAGCCGACTGCAAAGTGCATCAGCCACGCAACAAACCAGGCAAGGACAATCAAATTAATATCTGATCCTGCGAGAAGCCCTGAGATAGCTTTACCTACCCCACTTTCGACCAGAACAGCATTGAATGCACCGCCCGCACCGATAACAAAGATAATGTTGGCTAAGGCTGGAAAGCTACGCTGAGTCAGTTCCAATAGCTCGATCATGGTGCGACGCTGACGTAAGCCAAGCGACCAGTAGGCAAATCCCACAGAAATCATCAGCGCGATTAAAGGGTTTCCAACGAACTGTGCGGCTAACTTTATCCACATACCATCAGGGAGGCTTGCGGTAGCCGTTTTAAAAACCATGAGGATGAGCGGTAAGCCAATGGTCAGTAGTGTAATCCCGAAACCTGGCAGTGTTCGCGCCGCACCCACGCTTTCTCCTTGAACTTTCAGGAAAACTTGCTGACTTGCTGAGGCTTCTCGCCCACAGTAAAGGTTTACCCAAATAGGCCCTGCAACAATGATTGTCGGAATGCCAACCAAAAGGCCGTAGATAATCACAGTCCCAACATCAGCCCCCATCATCACAGTAATAGCCATCGCGGCTGGGTGCGGAGGAAGAATGCAGTGGATGGTCATCAAGGAAATGGCAAGAGGGATTCCTAAAAACAAGGTATTTATCTTTGTTTCCCGCGCTACGACATAGACAAGTGGAATTAGGAGAACAAAGCCGACTTCGAAAAAAACTGGGATTCCTGCGATAGCCCCAACAATAGCCATTACCCAATGGGCTCGTTTGGAACCTAGGTTATCAAGTAACGTTTTAGCTAGGCGCTCAGCTCCACCAGACTCCTCTAGAATTTTACCGAGTATGCCTCCGAGTCCTATGATTGCTATCAGGAAGCCCAGCGTACCGCCGATGCCTGATTCAAGTGTACTTATAATTTTTGGAACAGGCATTCCTGTACCAAAACCGACCACAAAACAAGCGACCACGAGAGCTATGAATGCGTGAAGCCTGACTTTCATAATCAGAAAAATAATTAACGCAATAGATGTAAATAGTACCCCTAACAACCATGTAGATTCTTGCATTGGTATGCCTCGCACCTTGTTTTTATTAGCGCAGCGTTGAACGGGATGATAATAAAGTGCCGAAGCTTTAAATTATTTTCATGGCTTTTTGATTTAAGGTTGAGTGGATTTTTTGTATGAATGTGCCCCCTTAGGAATACTCCCAAGGGGGGTACTTTCGTCTTAAGGGTTTGGCCAAGCATCCAAGATTTTATGGTCTAGATATTGGCCGAAACACGCACCTCAACCGATAGTCTCAGACGAATAGGAATCTGGCGAAGGCGGGAACACAATCGTCTTGGTATCGTTTAGAAAAACCCGGCCATGCACATAGGCATGAATAGCGCGGGCCAGAACCTGGCTTTCAACATCGCGTCCCAACGAAACATAGTCTTCAGGGCTCTGAGCATGAGTGATGCGAACGATGTCTTGCTCGATGATAGGCCCTTCGTCCAAGTCAGCAGTCACGAAGTGTGAGGTCGCGCCAATCAGTTTCACGCCGCGATCAAACGCCTGCTTGTATGGGCTTCCGCCTTTGAAAGACGGCAGAAAAGAGTGGTGGATGTTGATGATCCGGCCCGACATCTGCTGGCACATCTCATCAGAAAGGATTTGCATGTAGCGAGCCAGCACGATGAGCTCGGCGCCGGTTTGGCGAACGATGCGCATTTGTTCAGCTTCAGCCTCTGCTTTGTTTTCCTTGGTTACCTTGATGAGGTGATAAGGAATGCCATGTCCTTCTACTACCTTTTGGAAGTCCAGGTGGTTTGAGATCACGCCAACGATGTCGATTGGCAAGGCACCGATGCTCCAGCGATAGAGCAGGTCGTTTAAGCAGTGACCGAAACGCGACACCATCAAAATGACTTTGCGTTTAGTACGCTCATCAAAGAATTCGTAATCCATCTTGTATTTCTCTACAAGTGGTTGGAACTCTCTTTCGAGATCCTGCAGTGAGCAACCTTCCTCAGAACGGAAGGTAATGCGCATGAAGTAGTGATTGGTGCTCTCATCGTCAAATTGGGCGCTGTCACGAATATTGCAACCATGCCCAGACAAGAAAGCAGTAATATCAGCGGTTACGCCCCGGATCGAAGGACAGGTAACACGAAGTACGTTATTTTTAGCTTTGTTCATCTGAGATCACCTTAAACGGCAACTGCTGCCTGGTTGGTAACAATGTGGTGCTGACGCTTGAATGCTGTAACGGTATTGGCCAGCAGGCATGCGATAGTCATTGGGCCGACGCCGCCTGGAACTGGGGTAATTGCCGAGGCATGCCCTGCTTCGTCAAATGCAACATCCCCCACAATCCTGGAACGCCCGTCGCGATCAATTCGGTTGATACCAACATCGATAACGACTGCACCAGCTTTGATCCAGTCACCCTTTACAAGCTCGGGGCGGCCTACAGCGACAACGAGGATGTCTGCGGTACGGCAGAGTGCGGGGACGTCTTTGGTTTTTGAATGCGCTACGGTGACAGTGCAGTTCTCGGCCATCAGGAGCTGTGCCATGGGCTTGCCGACGATGTTGGATTTGCCCACGACCACGGCGTGCAGGCCGGCGAGACTGCCGATTCGGTCTTTGAGCATCATCAGGCAGCCTAGGGGAGTACATGGAACCAGGGCATCTTGACCGGTCGCAAGACGGCCAGCGTTCAAGATGTGGAAGCCGTCAACGTCTTTATTTGGATCAATGGCATTAATAACCGCATTAGTATCCAAGTGTGCAGGCAGGGGAAGTTGCACCAAAATGCCATTTACTTCCGAAGCAGCATTTAGCTCCTCAAGTAATGTCATCAACTCGGTCTGAGTTGTATCGACCGCAAGTCGGTGTACAAACGACTCCATGCCAATTGCAAGCGTTTGTCGGTGTTTTGCGCCTACATAAACACCGCTGGCCGGATCCTCTCCCACAAGGATAACTGCCAAGCCGGGCGTAAGACCGGTTTTCGATTTGATTTCTGCGACTTCATCCGTGAGTTTCTCGACTAGATCAGCTGCATAGCCTTTCCCGTCGATACGGTCGGCCAGGAATGGTTTATTCATGGAACTTTACCTCAACATCAAAAACTGGCGTGGTTGTTGTTTTTTGACGCAAGTAGGGGGATGGGGTATGAAGTTCATACCCTTGGCAAAACTTCCTTATTCAACGTTGACTAAGGACGCGCCACGATCCATAAATTTTTTGAACTGGTCTTCTGGAACAAAGGCGCCACCGGTCGTCCAGATGACGTGAGTAGCCTGGGCTAGTTTGCCTGTTAAGCCTTGAGCTTCCTGATAAGCAAGACCTTGCGTACTTTCGACAATGAATTCAGGCCCCGCGAATCCGGCAGTTGCCGAAGGTTCGAGGCGAATGGATTGAGTCGTCTGGGCCATCCAGAGCCAGCGGAATAAGTCGTCATCGGCCACTGTAAAAATGCCGGACAACATTGGCTTCATTACATCCGCTACGAATGCCGACATACGCGCTACTGCCATGCCGTCAGCTTCGGTACGGTTGGTCAGGCCGACGTCGTAGACCGATACCAGTTCTTTCGAACCACTCATCATGTGCACCAGCGCGCAAGGCGACTGGACAGGCTCAACAAAGAACGCGTGCGCAGCATCACCGAAGATTGCCTTCAAGCCATAGGCTGYGCCACCTGGAGCTCCACCGATACCGCACGGTAGATAGATGAAAAGAGGATGCTCTTCATCTACGGTTACACCTGCTGCGTCCAATTGGCCCGCGAGTTCGCTTGCCGCTGCGCTGTAGCCGAAAAACAGCATTTCGGAGCGTTCGTCATCCACGAAGTAGATGGTTGGATCGCCTTCGGCGTCGATACGGGCACATTCAACCGCAGTAGTGTAATCAGCCTTATGCTGAACCACTTCAACGCCAAGACGAGTCAAGCGTTCGACTTTCCACTGTTTAGCATCGGACGACATGTGAACCACGGCACGGAACCCAAGTGCGCGTGCTGCAATGCCCACGCTCAGGCCCAGATTGCCTGTACTCCCTACCGCGATGGTGTGCTGCGCAAAGAGTGCTCGAGCCTGCGTACTTGCAAGAACAGTGATGTCGCCACCAGGCGTGAGAATTCCGCGTTTCTCTGCCATTTGCTTGGCGTACATGAACACTTCGTAGACGCCGCCTCGGGCCTTGATAGAACCGGCAACAGGCAAGTCGCCGTCAGCCTTGACGAATACGCGACCATACTCGGCAGCCTCATATCCAACTGCTTTCCGCAGGCTCGTGGCTTCAATCAGCTTGGACTGAATCAGTCCTTTCGACTCAGTTAGCTCAGGGAAGCAGGTCTGCAGCAGCGGTGCCAACAGTTTCCAGTTCTGTTCGGCTTCTTTGACTTGGGAGGCTCGGATCGGCAGAGATGGGTCAGCGATGCCGTTTGCCTTGAGGGCTGGGTTCAGCCAAAGCGCGGGGCGTCCAGCGAGTACATCGTCACGCGCTGGGTCATTGGGAAGTTGAACGCTCATTTTTCATTTTCCTACTGCATTGAGAGATCGGCGAGCGATGGATTCATGCCCGCCAAAGTTCCTCAGGCATAGATTGGGAATTCGGCAACCAGCTCTGCCACAGTTGCACGGCTTTTCGCGATAACCTCTTCAAGGGCAGACTCGGCGCCCGCTTGAGCGTCGAAGATGTCAGCGATCAGGTTGCCGATGACTTCGAATTCTTTCGCGCCGAAGCCCCGGGTAGTACCGGCAGACGAACCCAGTCGAAGACCTTTCCATTCCGAAGGTTTCGCACTGTCGAACGGAATCGGGTTCTTGTTCGAAGTGATATTGATCGCCGAGAGAGCGTCTTGAGACTCTTGGCCTGTCAATCCTTTCGATGAAACGTCTACCAGAACAACATGAGTATCAGTGCCACCACTGACGATGCGCACACCGCGCTTTTGAAGAACCTCTGCCAGGAGGCGGGCATTTGCTTTAACGTTTGCGCCGTAGGTCTTGAACTCATCAGTCAGCGCCTCGCCCAGGCAGACAGCTTTACCAGCGATGGTGGCCAGGTGTGCGCTGCCCTGTACACCGGGGAATACAGCTGGCTGCAGCTTCTTGAACAGATCTTCGCGGTTGGTCATTACCAGACCGCCACGGGCACCGCGTAGGGTTTTAGTGGTAGTGCAGGTGACGATGTCGGCATACGGAATCGGGGAGGGGTGAACACCTGCGGCTACAAGGCCCGCGAAGTGAGCCATGTCTACCAAGTAGGTAGCGCCGGCTTTGTCTGCAATCTCACGCATGCGGGGGAAATCGATTTCTCGCGGATAAGACGAGCCACCCGAGATGATTAGCTTCGGCTTATGTTCCAAAGCAAGCGCTTCGACATTGTCGTAGTCGATACGGCCAGTTTCGCGATCAACACCATAGGAAACGATGGTGAACCAACGGCCTGACTGGTTGGGCTTGGCGCCATGGCTCAAGTGGCCACCGGCAGCGAGATCCAGGCTCAGGACTACGTCACCTGGTTGCAGCAGGGCGAAGAACACCGCTTGGTTTGCTTGAGTACCCGAGTGTGGCTGAACGTTTACATATCCACAGCCAAACAGTTCTTTCGCACGATCAATGGCTGCTTGTTCGACGACATCAGCGAAATCAGCACCACCGTGGAAGCGTTTACCCGGATAGCCTTCGACGGTCTTGTTTGTAATAACTGACCCAAGGGCGTCAAGCGATGCGAGGCTTATAGAGTTTTCAGATGCGATGAGTTCGATCTGACCTTGTTGGCGTTTTTTTTCGTTTTCAAGCGCGTTGAAAATCAGCGGATCGCGTACTGCCAGATGATCGTGGAAATAGGACTTGGTCATTGCTGCGGTTCCCGTCTTGGTTTTTTCATACCCTAATCCTTGGCCAAGATGAGAAAAAGCGAATAATATTTGAATATTACATTAGCGTTTCTTACTGATTTTTCGGTGTTAAGTGAAGGGATAAAAGCTTATGGATATCGGTAGATTGCGCGCGTTAAGGGAGTTATCCATTCGTAAAACTATGGCAGCGGTAGCGGAAGCGCTTCATGTCTCTCCATCTGCTGTGTCTCAGCAAATTTCCCTTCTGGAGCAAGAAGTCGGAATCGACCTGGTCGAACGGCGTGGACGGGGAGTTAACCTGACCATTGCCGGTCGTATGCTGGTTGAACGTGCAAACCGGATATTTACGGAGCTTGAGTCTGCCCGTGCAGACATGGCAGAGCTGAAGGAAGTGGTTGCAGGCGAACTTCGCGTAGCGGCCTTTCCCTCAGTGGCTGCAGCCTTTATTCCTAAGACCATTCGCGCGCTTAGCGCCACGCATCCTCAGTTGATGGTGCAGTTTGACGAGATGGAGCCGGAGGAGGGGTTGAATGCGTTGAGAAGCTGGCAAACGGACGTTGCGCTGATCGATGATCTCAATATTCCACCTGGCCTGCTTGATCCGGGCATCGAAACCATCCCGCTGATTGAGGATGTTTTTAATGTGATGATGTCTCCCAATCATCGGTTAGCACACATGGAAGAGGTCACGTTGGGTGATCTGAGTGACGAGCATTGGGTGATTGATACTGCTTCCAGTACCTACACTCGCGTATTGACTGATGCGTGTCAGAACGCTGGTTTCACACCCAACATCATCGCGCGCTGTAAGGGATTCGAAGTCACTCTCTCTTTGATCCGTGAAGGCTGTGCCATTGCAATCTTCCCCGAGTTACGGGCTAGCTTCGACCTGCAAGATGCACGGGTCTGCCGTTTGGTGCCCGAAATTCGACGCAGGATTTCTGTCGCCTTCCGCAAGGGAGAGAAGAAAAGTCCTGCGCTCCAAGCTTTCATTCAAAGCATATACGCTCAAGCGACTGATTTCGCTGATCCTCCCACCTCCAGATCCGCTCCGATGATCAGTCGCTAAAGCCCTTTCCCCGCCAACCATCAGATCGCCTCGCCGCATGCACGTTGCTTCGGGTGTCTTGGGCTTCATGCAAATTCATTAGTTTTTCTTACGTAATATTGAAAAAATATTCGCTTTTTCTGACTTTGCACAGGGGCTACGGTAATTGAAATCGTTTTTGCCCCGTTACACCGGGGCCTTTTTAAAACAATAAAAAGAGGGCCTACGATGCCACTTTCCATAAGCGCTTACTGCGCATACCGGGTGCCCTGACGGCGTCCATCTTGTTTTCTGCCCTCCACATCGCTGTTCAAAATTCCGTCCGGTTTCGGTGCGTCGGCATCGTGCGGCCTGGATTTACTCGTGCCATTTCTGGAGCATTAAAATGAAAAAAGAAAACAAGCTGATCAAAGTCTGCGGTGGCCTGATCGGTCTCACCCTGATGTCTTTACTGTCCGTTAATGCCAGTGCTGGCGTGACCCTGGACAACGTGAAGAAAAAAGGCTTTGTACAGTGCGGAGTCAGCGACGGACTTCCAGGATTTTCATTTGTGGATGCGAAGGGGACTTTTGCCGGTTTCGACGTAGACGTTTGCCGTGCAGTCGCAGCGGCGGTCTTCGGTGACGCGAGCAAGGTCAAATACTCTCAACTCACAGCCAAAGAGCGCTTCACAGCGCTACAGTCCGGTGAAGTGGATCTGCTTTCCCGCAGTACCACCTGGACGTCATCACGTGATGGCTCCATGGGCATTTTGTTCACGGGCGTCAGTTACTACGATGGCCAAGGATTCTTGGTTAATAAAAAACTGGGTGTGAAAAGTGCTAAAGAGCTGAATGGCGCAACGTTCTGCATCCAGGCGGGGACAGTCACCGAGCTGAACCTTGCAGATTACTTCCGTGCGAACAAACTGAAATTTACCCCCATCTCATTTGATACCTCTGACGAGAGCTTCAAAGCGCTCGAAGCTGGGCGCTGCGACGTGCTGACGTCTGATCAGTCGCAGCTTTATGGGCAGAGATTAAAACTCGCGACTCCTGACGACTATGTGGTGCTACCAGAAGTTATCTCAAAAGAACCGCTGACTCCTGCCGTAAGACGAGGTGATGAGGAGTGGTTTACGGTGGTGCGCTGGACGTTAAATGCATTGCTCAACGCCGAAGAATTGGGTGTCACTTCCAAAAATGTGGCCGAGCAAAAGCAGAGCACCAACAATCCTGATGTTGCGCGGCTGCTAGGAAACGAAGGTACTTTGGGTAAGGATTTGAATCTGCCGAATGATTGGGCTTTCCAGATCGTCAAGCAGGTAGGCAACTACGGTGAGTCGTTCGAGCGAAACCTCGGTGATGGCAGTGACTTGAAGATCAAGCGTGGGCTTAACGCGCTTTGGAACAAAGGCGGCATTCAGTACGCAGCACCTGTCCGCTAAGTCTTTTCCGCCCGGTCTTAGGCCGGGCGTTTTCTTGTCTGTCCTGCCGGTGTACATATGCAAATGAACAATGGCTCAAAGCGCCAGGTGTCATTTAATGATCCCGTTGTGCGCGCACTACTCTTCCAGATCCTGATCGTTGCCGCAGTGGCTACGATGGGATGGACTCTCTACCAAAACACGTACACAAACCTCGTGCATCGCGGAATCACTTCTGGCTTTGCATTTCTTGAGAACAGCGCTGGATTTGGGGTTGCACAGCACCTGATTTCTTATAAGGAAGCCGATTCATACGCGCGTGTTTTCGTCATAGGTCTGTTGAACACGCTGCTAGTAACCTTCATCGGTGTAATCCTGGCGACGATCCTGGGTTTCCTCATCGGCGTGTCACGGCTGTCGAAGAACTGGATCATTGCCAAGCTGGCGACGGTGTATGTAGAAGTTTTCCGTAACATTCCACCGCTGCTGCAAATCCTGTTCTGGTACTTCGCGGTATTCCTGACCATGCCGGGGCCACGCAATAGTCATAATTTCGGCGACACCTTCTATGTCAGCAGTCGCGGCCTGAACATGCCGGCGGCGTTGATGGCGGATGGTTTCTGGCCGTTTGTGATCAGCGTTGTGGTTGCCATCGTCGCCATTGTGCTGATGAGCCGCTGGGCCACCAAACGCTTTGAAGCGACCGGTGTGCCATTCCACAAGTTCTGGGTCGGCCTGGCGATGTTCCTGGTGATCCCTGCGCTGTCCGCATTGATCTTTGGTGCGCCGCTTTCTTGGGAAATTCCGACGCTGCAAGGCTTTAACTTTGTTGGCGGCTGGGTGCTGATCCCGGAACTGCTGGCGCTGACACTGGCCCTGACCGTTTACACGGCAGCGTTCATCGCGGAGATCGTGCGTTCGGGCATCAAGTCTGTCAGCCACGGCCAGACCGAAGCAGCCCGCTCACTAGGCCTGCGACCAGGGCCAACCCTGCGTAAAGTGATCATCCCGCAAGCCCTGCGCGTGATCATTCCGCCGCTGACCAGCCAATACCTGAACCTGGCGAAAAACTCGTCGTTGGCGGCCGGTATCGGTTATCCGGAGATGGTCTCGTTGTTTGCCGGCACGGTACTCAATCAGACCGGCCAGGCGATCGAAGTGATTGCCATCACCATGAGCGTGTACCTGGCGATCAGCATCAGCATTTCCCTGCTGATGAACTGGTACAACAAGCGCATTGCGCTGATCGAGCGGTGAGGAAACCAGCATGAGTTCTCATACTTTCAATCCTGATATGCCGCCACCGAGCAAAGTCTTCGGGCCGGTGGCGTGGATGCGCGCCAACATGTTTTCCAGCTGGCTCAATACCTTGCTGACCCTGTTTGCGTTCTACCTCATCTACCTGGTGGTTCCGCCAATCCTGCACTGGGCCATCCTTGACGCCAACTGGGTGGGCACGACCCGCGCAGACTGCACCAAGGAGGGGGCTTGCTGGGTGTTCATCCAACAGCGCTTTGGCCAGTTCATGTACGGTTATTACCCATCGGAACTGCGCTGGCGAGTCGATTCGACGGTGTGGCTGGCGGTCATTGGCGTGGCACCGTTGTTTTTCTCGCGCTTTCACCGTAAAGCGGTGCACGGCCTGAGCTTCCTGGTGCTGTACCCGATCATTGCCTACTTCCTGCTGCATGGCGGCCTCTTCGGTTTGACCACGGTGGCGACCAGCCAATGGGGTGGCCTGATGCTGACCCTGGTGATCGCCACCGTCGGCATTGCCGGTGCGCTGCCGCTGGGGATTGTCCTGGCCCTGGGCCGTCGTTCGAACATGCCGGCGATTCGGGTGGTCTGCGTGACCTTCATCGAGTTCTGGCGCGGCGTGCCGTTGATTACGGTGCTGTTC
>NZ_JBFREX010000027.1:0-85324 GCF_052114525.1 Pseudomonas sp. KB_15
GCCTGCCTGACGTACCGCAATGACTGATTTTACGACTGCTTCGCAGCCGAACGCAGCCTCGCGGGCTCGGCAGCTGCTACAGGGTGAAGTTAATTCCCATTTAGCCGAATCGGCGGATAATGTCATTTCGATACTGCTTCATTGATTCATGGACGAAAGGCATCCGACATCTGTGGTGGGAGGCAAACCATGAAACGCACCGCATTGATCCTCGCCGGCCTGATGGCCTTGGGCGCAACCAGCGCTTTTGCCGAAGGCGGAGCCGAACGCATGCGCTATTACTACGAAAGTCTGCGACTGGCCCAGCAACAAGCCCTGGGCCACCCCATCCAAAGCACCGAGCTGCGGGTTCCGGACGATCAAACCGCACAAATGACTGAAACCTACAGGCCGAAATGATCCAGCCAGGGTCAGAGAAGACTGTCGGGCGTCCTGATGGACGCCCTTTTTTTGCCTGTTGAGTCAGAGGCTCTTGGTCCAGAACAGCATCCGTCCATGGGCAGGGTCGAACATGCCGGCGGCGAAACCGGCTTTTTCATAAGAGCCCTGCGCCACGGCATTGCCTTCCAGCACTTCCAGGGTGAGCTTGCAGCAGCCACGCTGACGGGCGATGTCCTCGACCTTTTGCAGCATCTTCTGGCTCAAGCCCAAGCCGCGAAATTTTTTCACCACTGACACATCATGCACATTGACCAACGGCCGGCAGGCAAAGGTGGAGAACCCTTCGAAGCAATTGACCAGCCCGGCAGGCTCGCCACCGACAAAGGCCAGCACACTGAAGGCGTGGGGACGCCTGGCAAGCTCTGCCGGGAGTTGCTCAAGCACATCGGCCGGTAACGGCTGGCCACCCCCCATCGGGTCCTCGGCGTAGTGGTTCAACACCAGGCAAATAGCCTCGGCATGCACCGGATTGGTGTAACTGGCCTGAAGCACAAGAATTTCTGCGGAGTCCATTTCCATCCTCGATCACACATGAAGTAGCCCCCAGCATGTGTTTCACGCTGAAGTGCCGGCAGACCATAGCGCGAGCACCGTGGTATCGACAATCGCAAACGAGGAAATGTTTGGCGCTCAAGCGCCCCAGATCAATGCTTCCGTCCATCCCAGTTCGGCAAAGTCCTTGGCCCGCAAGTGCGACTCACCGGCGCAGAAAAATTCGTCGAGTTGCGGTGGCTTGACCGAGGTGCCGCTGAGCATGGCGTGAACCTGACCGCGGTGATGGATCTGGTGTTCAAACAAATGGGACAGCAGGCGCAAACGGCTGTCGTGTTGCGGCGTGTCGCGGGCGATGGTCACGATCTTGCCGAGGCTGGCGTCGCGCAGTTGCTCGCAGTAAGCGATCAATCGACGGTCGACATGGGCCTGTTCACGAACGAGATCCGGCGCGATGAGGCAGGGTTCGTCTTCCTTGAAAAACACCCGGCAATCGGGATGCGGATCGTCGCCGCGCATTTCGCGCTCCAGGGCATCCACATAAAACCAGTCGCAGGTGAGGATGTGGTTGAGGGTCGCACGGATGCTGGGGAAGAAGCTGACCCGTGCGGCGATCAACTCCTGCGGGCTCAGCTGCCTCCAGGCCTTGGCCAGTCGGTGATTGGCCCAGGCATTCTGATAAGCCATGGTCAGCAGGTGGTGCGACAGGGGCTGATTCATGTGTGCTGCTCCCGATCAAACTTCGGCAAACCGTTGCAACTGCATTTCCTGCAATCGACTGAGGGTGCGGCGGAACGGGAATTCCAGATAACCCTCGGTATAAAGCGCTGCCATCGGCACTTGTGCCTCAAGGTACAGCGGCACCTTGCGGTCGTAGCACTCGTCAACCAGCGCGATGAAACGTCTTACGCCGTCGTCATGCACCGACAATTGCGGCAGCTCGCGATCCCCCGCTTCCACCCGCTCGACACCGTCCTCGGTACCGCGGGCGATGCGTCCGGCGCGTTTTTGCGCGCTAAGGTTGGGCACGTCACTCAACAGGATAGCGCTGTAGGTATCGCACAGGGCGATGAAATCCATGGCTGCGAAGGGTTGCTCGCACAGCGCGGCGTAACGGGTCCAGAGCACAGTCGGGCTGGTCTTGACTACCTCAAGGGCGCGGTAACCGACCTTGACCGACCCGTTCGATACCGGCTGATCCACGGTCAACCCCGCGAACACCTCACCCAATGCGCCGGACTGGCCGGGCTCGGCCACCCAGTAGCGTTGCAAACCGGCACCCGGATGCAGGCGATGGTCTTCCCCGCCATCTATCGCAATTACCTGCATGTGTTGCTTGATCGCCGTGATGGCGGGCATGAAACGGTCGCGATTGAATCCGTCGGCGTACAACTGGTCCGGCGGCAGATTGGACGTGCAAACCACCACCACGCCCTGTTCGAACATCACCTGGAACAGCCGCCCGAGAATGATCGCATCGCCGATGTCATTGACGAACAGCTCGTCGAAACACAGAACGCGAACCTCTTCGGCCAATTCACGGGCCAGCGCCTTGAGCGGATCGGCGGTGCCGGTCAGTTGAAACGAGCGCTGGTGCACCCAGCCCATGAAATGGTGAAAGTGCTGGCGCCGCGCCGGTACTCGCAGGCTTTGGTAGAACTGGTCCATCAACCAGGTTTTGCCCCGCCCGACCGGCCCCCACAGGTACACGCCACTAATGCGCGAGCGGCCTTCGTGCAGCGCTTCGTGGCATTTTTGCAGCGCCCACACGGCATGTTCCTGAGCCTCGTCCTGGACGAAGCCCTTGTGTTCGATGGCGTGCTGCCAGGCGCTCAAGGGGGATTCGGTAGTCATGGGCGGCAGTATGCCATTGCGCAAGGAGAACGCGACCAGTGATCGGCAGTTTTGTGCAGTAAGGAAAAGCGCCTTGACTCATTAAATTACTATCATCATATTTAATATATGTTGTTAGTAATTTATTAAACCCTGTCGCCATCCCTCTGGAGTCATCCCATGCATTACAAAGTTTTCGGTCGTAAAACCGGCTTGCGTGTTTCCGAACTGGCGCTGGGTGCCGGCAATTTCGGTACCGGTTGGGGCCATGGCGCCGAGCGAGACGAAGCCAGGCGCATTTTCGATGGCTACCTGGAAGCCGGCGGCAACTTCATCGATACCGCCAATGGCTATCAGGGCGGACAGTCCGAGGCCATGCTCAGCGAATTCATCGCTGCAGAACGGGATAGCCTGGTCATCGCCACCAAATACACCCTGGGGACTACACCAGCGGCCGGCATTTCCCACACTGGTAACAGCCGCAAGAACATGGTGCGCGCTGTCGAAGAAAGCCTTAAACGCCTGAAAACCGAACATATCGACCTGTTCTGGGCTCATATGAGCGACGGCGTCACGCCCATGGACGAGATCCTGCGCGGCTTCGACGATCTGGTCAGTGCCGGCAAGATTCATTACGCCGGGCTGTCGAACTTCCCCGCGTGGCGCATCGCCCGTGCCGACCTGCTGGCCGAGGTGCGCGGTTTTGCGCCAATTGCCGCGATCCAGGTCGAGTACAGCCTCGCCGAACGCACCGCCGAGCGTGAACAACTGCCGATGGCCGAAGCCCTGGGCCTGGCCGCAACCTTGTGGTCGCCGCTGGGTGGCGGCTTCCTCACCGGTAAATATCGCAACAGTGCAGGCGACAACCGCGCGAACAAGCTCGGCGTGCTGATTCACGCCGAAAAAAGCGCCCGCGAAACAGCCCTGCTCGACACCTTGATCGATGTCGCCGCAGAACTGGACGCCAGCCCGACCCACGTGGCCATCGCCTGGCTGCGGGAAAAGGCCAAACGCTCGTCCACGGCGCTGATTCCGATCCTCGGTTCCCGGACCCGTGAGCAACTGGACGCGACATTGGGGGCGCTGGATGTGCAGTTGAGTGCTGATCAACTGGCGCGGCTGGATGGTGTCAGTGAGGTGGCCAAAGGCGTGCCGCACGAATCCATTGCCGGTTCGTTCGCGCGGTTTAGCGGTGGTCAGATCCTCGACCTACCGATCGTTCCCGTCGCCTGACACCAATCAAACCTGTGGGAGCGGGCTTGCTCGCGAAGGCGTCGTATCAGTCGACATAGTTGTTGAATGACACACCGCTTTCGCGAGCAAGCCCGCTCCCACATTTCGACCGTGTACTACTTATCGACCTTATGTTTTGCCGCATACAGACACAGCATCTCCATCGCCAATGTCGCCGCCGCCAGTGAGGTGATCTCCGCACTGTCATAGGCCGGGGCCACTTCCACCACGTCCATGCCCACCAGATTGATCCCGCGTAGTCCGCCGAGAATCTCCAGCGCCTGCACCGTGCTCAGGCCGCCGCATACTGGCGTTCCCGTGCCAGGCGCAAACGCCGGATCGAGGCAATCGATGTCGAACGTCAGGTACACCGGGTTATCGCCGACCCGCGCGCGAATCGCCTCGACAATCGCTTCGCAGCCACGGCGATGCACTTGCCGTGCGTCCAGCACTTGAAAGCCCTGATGATCGTCATTGGTGGTGCGCAAACCGATTTGCACCGAGCGCGACGGGTCGACCAGCCCTTCCCTGGCCGCGTGCCAGAACATGGTGCCGTGGTCGATGCGTTTGCCCTCTTCGTCCGGCCAGGTGTCGCTGTGGGCGTCGAAGTGGATCAGCGACAGTGCCCCGTGCTTGCGCGCATGGGCCTTGAGCAGCGGATAGGTGATGAAGTGATCGCCGCCGAACGTCAGCATCGCAGCGCCGGTATTGAGGATGTGCTCGGCGTGAGCCTCAATCATTTCGGGCGTCGACTGCGGAGAGCCGTAGTCGAAATCGCAATCGCCATAGTCGATCACCGCCAGATGGTCGAACGGGTCAAACGTCCACGGCCAGTGCCGTTCCCAGGCAATCCCGACAGAGGCGGCGCGAATGCCCCGTGGTCCGAAGCGTGCGCCGGGGCGGTTGCTGGTGGCGGTGTCGAACGGTACGCCACTGACAGCCACATCAACACCACGCAGGTCACGGCTGTAGCGGCGACGCATGAAACTGGTAATGCCGGCGTAGGTGCTTTCGGCGGCCGTGCCGTAAAGGCTGTCACGGGTAAGGGCTTGATCGTTCTGCATCGGGACGTCCATTGAAGACTCCTTTTTATTATTGGCGGCTACGGAAAGTGGTCCACAGACGGGTGCGCTGACGCATGTCCTTGAGGTTCATGCTGCGGTCGGCATACAGCCGTTCGCGCACGTCAGCCAGCGGGTAGATGTCCGGATCGGTGCGCACCGCTTCATCCACCAGCGGCGTGGCGGCCTGGTTCGCCGTGGCGAAGAACAACGTGTTGGTCAGCGCCGCGACGGACTCGGGGCGCAACATGAACTCGATAAAGGCGCGGGCGGCTTCGGGGTGCGGCGCGTCCTTGGGAATGGCCAGGTTGTCCTGCCAGACGATGGTGCCTTCCTTGGGAATCCGGTAGGCAATTTCATAGGGTTTGTTGGCTTTGCGCGCCTGATCGGCGGCCATGCTCGCGTCACCGTTGTAGGTCAATGCCAGACAAACGCTGCCATTGGCCAGGTCGCTGATCTGCCGTCCGGTGGCGACGTACAGCACATTCGGCTGTAACTGATGCAGCAACGCCTCGGCGGCTGACAGATCGTTCTTGTCGGTGCTGTAGGGATCTTTACCCAGATAGTGCAGCGCCAGCCCGATCACTTCCTGGGGCGAGTCGAGAATGGCGATGCCGCAATCCTTCAACTTGCTCGCGTACTCGGGCTTGAACAGCATATCCAGGCTGTTGAGTGGCACATCCGGCAAGCGCTGCTTCACCGCCTCGACGTTCATGCCCAATCCCAATGTGCCCCAGGTATAAGGCACGCCGTAGCGGTTGCCCGGATCGACAGCGGCGAGTTTTTCCAGCAAGTCCGGATCGAGGTTGGCGTAACCCTTGAGGCCCTCGTGGGGGATCGGTTTCAACGCCCCGGCGGCAAGGCCCCGGGCCAGCACACTGGAGGACGGCACCACCACGTCATAACCGCTGCCGCCGGTGAACAACTTGGTCTCCAGCACTTCCGAAGAATCAAAGGTGTCGTAGCGCACATGGATGCCGGTTTCCTGCTCGAACCGTTGCAAGGTTTCGGGGGCGACGTAATCGGCCCAACTGTACAGATTGACCACCTTGTCTTCGGCCTGGGCCGATGCGGCCATGGCAAGGAACAGCGCGGGTAAACACAGCTTGAACATGGGAGCCATGACGAACACCTGACCAGAGGAAGTGGTTGCAGGATGCGTCGTCGGATACATTGGTGAAATATCAAGTTAATTAACCTGACTTTATGACGGAGTAATGTTTGATGCTCGGCCAACTGCATGATCTGGATCTGCAATTGTTGCGTCTGTTTGTCAGCGTGGTGGAGTGCGGCGGTTTCAGCGCAGCCCAGGGCGAGTTGGGGTTGAGCCAGTCGAGCATCAGCCAGCAAATGGCCAAGCTGGAAACCCGTCTCGGCTATCGCTTGTGCAGTCGCGGCAAGGGCGGATTCAAGATCACCCCCAAGGGCGAGCAATTGCTCAGCGCCACCCGCGGGCTGTTCCAGTCCATCGAAGCGTTCCGCCATCAATCCAACGGCGTGGCCGGACGCTTGATCGGCGAAGTGCGCCTGGGTCTGTCCGAAGCCCTGGATCAATCGGTGCTGCAACGGGTGGCCGAAGCGATCCGGCGCTTCCGTGAGCGGGACGAGTCGGTGCGTATCGAACTGATCAGCGCCATGCCCGGCGAGATGGAACGCTTGCTGCTGCAACAGCGGCTGGACCTCGCCATCGGTTACTTCTCACAAGTGCAAAGCGCCTTTGACTACCGCCAATTGTTCATAGAAACCCAGCACCTGTATTGCGCCCCGGGCCATCCGCTGTTCACCAACGCGGCCCCGGACGATCAGGACCTCCAGGCCAGCGACCGGGTCGATCACCCCTACCGTTTCCTGCGCAGTGACGAACCCTTTCAGGGCAAGCGGTGTTCGGCACGCTCGGAACAGGTCGAAGGCACCCTCGCCTTCATTCTTTCCGGCAAGCATGTCGGCTATTTGCCCAACCACTTCGCCCGTGGCTGGGAAGAAAAAGGCTTGCTCAGGGCCGTGCGTCGCAACGACATGAGTTTTGATGTCGCGTTTCATCTGGCCCGGCACCGGGCGCAGGTGGCCGGCGATGCACAGAAGGCATTCGAAGAGGATCTGCTCGCGGCGTTTGCCTGAATACGCCTTGGTCTACGCTGAAACAGTGCCGGTCATCACCATGCAAAAATGCACAGATGACCTGCACTTATCCGGGTTGTACAAGGCAAATTTGCACTGATACGATCCCCCATCGCTCGCGCGCGAGCATCTCGATAAAGAACAATAAAAGCAGGGAGTTAGTGATGACTGCTCAGGTTTCATCGAAGGGGCCGCTGTCCATGGATGCCATGCAAAACGAAGTGCTGGCCGAGGTTCGCAACCACATCGGTCATCTGACCCTCAACCGCCCCGCCGGCCTCAATGCCCTGACCCTGGACATGGTGCGCAACCTGCACCGCCAGCTCGACGCCTGGGCCCAGGATTCGCAAGTACATGCGGTGGTCTTGCGCGGCGCCGGCGAAAAAGCCTTCTGCGCCGGCGGCGACATTCGCTCGCTGTATGACAGCTTCAAAAGCGGCGACACCCTGCATGAAGATTTCTTCGTCGAGGAATACGCCCTCGACCTCGCGATCCACCATTACCGCAAACCGGTGCTGGCCCTGATGGACGGTTTTGTCCTCGGCGGCGGCATGGGCCTGGTGCAAGGCGCGGACCTGCGCGTGGTCACCGAAAAAAGCCGCCTGGCCATGCCGGAAGTCGGCATCGGCTACTTCCCCGACGTCGGCGGCAGTTACTTCCTGCCACGCATCCCCGGTGAACTGGGGATTTACCTCGGCGTCAGCGGCGTGCAGATTCGCGCCGCCGATGCGCTGTATTGCGGCCTGGCCGACTGGTACCTGGAAAGCGACAAGCTGGGCACGCTGGACGAAAAACTCGACCAGCTCGAATGGCACGACACACCGCTCAAGGACCTGCAAGGCCTGCTGGCGAAATTCGCCGTACAGCAACTGCCCGATGCGCCACTGGTGACTTTGCGCCCGGCCATCGACCACTTCTTCGCCCAACCCGACGTGCCGAGTATTGTGGAACAACTGCGTCAGGTAACGGTTGCCGACAGCCATGAGTGGGCCGTCACCACCGCCGACCTGCTGGAAACCCGCTCGCCGCTGGCCATGGGCGTCACCCTGGAAATGCTCCGTCGCGGACGCGAGCTGCCACTTGAACAATGTTTCGCCCTTGAGCTGCATCTGGACCGCCAGTGGTTCGAGCGCGGCGACCTGATCGAAGGCGTGCGCGCCTTGCTGATCGACAAAGACAAGACACCACGCTGGAACCCGCCCACCCTCGACGCACTGGACGCCGAACACGTGGCGAGCTTCTTCAGCGGGTTTGACCGGAGCGAGAGCTGAGCCATGCACGATATCGAATTGAGCGAAGAGCAAGTCATGATCCGCGACATGGCCCGGGATTTTGCCCGTGGCGAAATCGCGCCCCATGCCCAGGCCTGGGAAAAGGCCGGCTGGATCGACGACGGCCTGGTGGCGAAGATGGGTGAACTGGGCTTGCTGGGCATGGTGGTACCCGAGGAATGGGGTGGCACCTATGTCGACTACGTGGCCTACGCCCTGGCGGTAGAAGAGATTTCCGCTGGCGACGGTGCTACCGGTGCCTTCATGAGCATCCACAACTCCGTGGGCTGCGGGCCGGTGCTCAACTACGGTAGCGAAGAACAGAAACAGACCTGGCTGGCGGACCTGGCCAGCGGCCAGGTCATCGGCTGCTTCTGCCTGACCGAACCCCAGGCGGGTTCCGAGGCCCACAACCTGCGCACCCGCGCCGAACTGCGCGACGGCCAGTGGGTGATCAACGGCGCCAAGCAATTCGTCAGCAACGGCAAACGGGCCAAGCTGGCGATTGTATTTGCCGTGACCGATCCGGACCTGGGCAAACGTGGCATCTCGGCGTTCCTGGTACCGACCGACACCGCCGGTTTTATCGTTGATCGCACCGAGCACAAGATGGGTATCCGTGCTTCCGACACCTGCGCGGTCACCCTGAACAACTGCACCATCCCTGAAGCCAATCTGCTCGGCGAGCGCGGAAAAGGCCTGGCCATCGCCCTGTCCAACCTCGAAGGCGGCCGCATCGGCATCGCCGCCCAGGCGCTGGGCATCGCCCGCGCTGCGTTTGAAGCGGCGCTGGCCTACTCCCGTGATCGAGTGCAGTTCGGCAAAACGATCAATGAACACCAGAGCATCGCCAATTTGCTGGCCGACATGCACATGCAATTGAACGCTGCACGGCTGATGATCCTGCACGCCGCGCGCCTGCGCACGGCCGGCAAACCCTGTCTGTCGGAGGCGTCACAGGCCAAGCTGTTTGCGTCGGAAATGGCGGAAAAGGTCTGCTCGTCCGCCATTCAGATTCATGGCGGCTATGGCTATCTGGAAGATTACCCGGTGGAGAAGTACTACCGCGATGCGCGGATCACACAAATCTACGAAGGGTCGAGCGAGATTCAGCGGATGGTGATCGCCCGCGAACTGAAGAACTATCTGGTGTGAAGCTCTGTAGGAGCGAGCTCGCTCGCGATGCTGGTCAACGATGACGCGGGGCGCCTGAATCAACTCGGTGCCCTTGGGTTTTTCGCGAGCAGGCTCGCTCCCACAAAGGACCTCATGAACACCGAGATCCAATGTGGGAGCGAGCCTGCTCGCGATGAGGTCAGCAAATACGCCGCATTACTTGCCTTGGAATTCAGCCTCACGCTTGGCAATGAACGCCGCCATCCCTTCCTTCTGATCCTGCGTCGCAAACGCCGCATGGAACACCCGACGCTCAAAGCGCACGCCTTCGGCCAGGCTCACTTCGAAGGCGCGGTTGACGCTTTCCTTGACCATCATCGCAATCGGCAACGATTTTTTGGCGATCAACGCCGCGACTTTCAGCGCTTCATCCAGCAGCTCATCGCTCGGCACGATACGCGCCACGATGCCGCAACGCTCCGCTTCCACGGCATCGATCAAACGCCCGCTCAGGCACATTTCCATGGCCTTGGCCTTGCCCACGGCGCGGGTCAGGCGCTGGGTGCCGCCCATGCCCGGCAACACGCCGAGGTTGATTTCCGGCTGACCGAATCTGGCATTGTCGCCGGCCAGAATGAAGTCGCACATCAGCGCCAGCTCACAGCCGCCACCCAAAGCGAAACCATTGACCGCCGCGATGATCGGCTTGCGGCGGTTGGCCACACGGTCGCTGTCGCTGAACAGGTCGTCGATGTAGATCTGCGGATAGGTCAGCTCGGCCATTTCCTTGATGTCGGCACCGGCAGCGAAGGCTTTTTTCGAACCGGTCAGGACGATGCAGCCGATGTTCGAGTCAGCCTCGAAGCCATCGAGGGCCTGGTTCAGTTCGCTGACGATCTGCGCGTTCAAGGCGTTCAGCGCCTGTGGACGGTTGAGGGTGATCAGGCCAACGCGGCCGTGGGTTTCCAGCAAAATCGTTTCGTAGCTCAGCTTGTTGTCGCTCACAGGGGACTCCTTCTTATAGATTGCGCGAAATGACCATGCGCTGGATATCGCTGGTGCCTTCGTAGATCTGGCAAACCCGCACGTCGCGGTAGATCCGCTCCAGCGGGAAGTCGTTTAGGTAACCGTAGCCGCCGAGGGTTTGCAGCGCCGAGGAGCATACCTTCTCGGCCATTTCCGAGGCGAACAACTTGGCCATCGACGCTTCGACCAGGGCCGGTTTGCCGCTGTCACGCAGGGCGGCGGCGTAGTGCACCATTTGCCGTGCCACGGCGATCTGGGTGGCCATGTCCGCCAGGCGGAAGGCCACGGCCTGGTGCTCGATGATCGGCTTGCCGAAGCTCTCGCGTTCACGGGCGTAGTCGCGGGCCGCTTCGAACGCGGCGCGGGCCATGCCCACCGATTGCGAAGCGATGCCGACGCGGCCGCCTTCAAGGTTGGCCAGGGCAATCCTGTAGCCTTCACCCTCCTCGCCCAAACGGTTGGCCACCGGGACCTTCACGTCTTCGAAGAGGATCTGGCAGGTGTCGGACGCATGCTGGCCGAGCTTGTCCTCGACCCGCGCAACGGTGTAGCCCGGCGAATCGGTCGGCACGATAAACGCGCTGATGCCACGTTTGCCAGCATTCGGATCGGTCACCGCAAACACGATCACCACCCCGGCATTGCGCCCGGAAGTGATGAACTGCTTGCAGCCGTTGAGCACGTAGTGATCGCCTTCCAGACGGGCACGGGTTTTCAGGCCGCTTGCATCGGAACCGGCCTGGGGTTCGGTCAGGGCGAAGGCGCCGAGCATCGCACCGCTGGCCAGTGGTTTGAGGAAGCGTTCTTTCTGCTCATCCGTGCCGTAGTTGAGGATCGGCACGCAGCCCACAGAGTTGTGCACGCTCATGATGGTCGAGCAGGCGCCATCGCCGGCGGCGATTTCTTCCAGCGCCATGGCGTAGGCCAGGTAACCGGTGTCGCATCCGCCCCACTGCTCCGGCACCAGCATGCCGAAGAAGCCCAGCCCGGCCATCTCGCCGATGGCTTCCTTGGGGAAGCGGTGCTCGCGATCCCATTCGGCAGCGAACGGTTTCAGCCGTTCCTGGGCAAAGTCCCGGGCCATGTCGCGGATTTGTTGTTGGTCGTCATTGGGGATCATGGTGAATCCTTTGTTTGGTTCAAACGCAAAACCTGTAGGAGTGAGCCTGCTCGCGATTGCGGACTCACATTCAACATTTATGTGAGCTGATACACCGCTATCGCGAGCAAGCTCGCTCCCACAGGGATTGGTGTTCGCCTCAGTACAGGCATTCCACGGCCATGGCCGTCGCTTCACCGCCGCCGATGCAAATCGCTGCGACGCCGCGTTTCAGGCCTTTCTGGCGCAGGGCCGAAAGCAGGGTCACGAGAATCCGCGCACCGGACGCCCCGATCGGGTGACCCAAGGCGCAAGCACCGCCGTGCACGTTGAGTTTCTCGTGGGGGATTTCCAGATGAGTCATCGCGGCCATGCCGACCACGGCGAAGGCTTCGTTGACTTCCACCAGATCGACGTCATTGAGCGACCAGCCGGTTTTTTTCATCAACTTCTTGATTGCGCCAATCGGTGCCACCGGGAACAGGCCCGGGGTGTCGGCGAACGCAGCGTGGCCATGAATCACCGCCAACGGTTTCAGGCCCTGTTTCTGTGCCTGCGACTGGCGCACCAGCACCAATGCCGCCGCACCGTCGGAGATCGAACTGGAGTTGGCCGCGGTCACCGTACCGCCTTCGCGGAATGCCGGCTTCAACGAAGCGATCTTGTCCAGCTTGGCTTTTGGCGGCTGCTCGTCATTGCTGATCACGACCTGCTCTTTGCCGACCGTCACGGTCAGCGGCACGATTTCGGCCTTGAAGCTGCCGTCCTTGATCGCCTGCTGTGCGCGGGTGGTCGAGGAGATGGCGAACGCGTCCTGGGCTTCACGGCTGAAACTGTTGGTTTCGGCGCAGTCTTCGGCGAAGGTGCCCATCAGGCGGCCCTTGTCGTAGGCGTCTTCGAGGCCGTCGAGGAACATCGAGTCCTGCACCCGGCCATGGCCCATGCGGTAGCCGGCACGGGCGCGGTCAAGCAGGTACGGCGCGTTGGACATGCTTTCCATGCCACCGGCGACCACGACGTCGGCGCTGCCAGCCAACAACATGTCGTGGGCCAGAATCGTCGCTTCCATGCCGGAACCGCACATCTTGTTCAGGGTGGTGCAGCGGGTCGATTTATCCAGCCCCGCGCCCAGCGCCGCCTGACGCGCCGGGGCCTGGCCAAGGCCAGCCGGCAGTACGCAGCCGAACAACACCTCGTCGACGCTATCACTGGCGACGCCGGCGCGTTCAACCGCGGCCTTGATGGCAGCAGCACCGAGTTGCGGCGCGGTCAGGCTTTTCAGATCGCCCTGGAAACCGCCCATCGGGGTACGGACGGCGCTGACGATAACGATTGGATCGTTGGACATAGTCATGACAAATCCTCCTTACTTGGCGGCCATGCGCAAGGCACCGTCGAGACGGATCACCTCGCCATTGAGCATGCTGTTTTCAATAATATGCCTGACCAGCCCGGCGTACTCGCCTGGTTTGCCCAGACGCGGCGGAAATGGCACGCCGGCCGCCAGGGAATCGCGGACTTCCTGGGTCATGCCGGCCATCATCGGCGTCTCGAAGATGCCGGGGGCAATCGTCATCACACGGATGCCGAAGCGCGCCAGTTCGCGGGCCGCCGGCAAGGTGAGGCTGACAATCGCCCCCTTGGACGCCGAATAAGCCGCCTGGCCGATCTGACCGTCGTAAGCCGCGGCAGAGGCGGTGTTGATGATCACGCCGCGCTCGCCATCGGCATCCGCTTCGGTCTCGGCAATCGCCGCTGCCGCAAGACGCAGCATGTTGAAGCTGCCAATCAGGTTGACGTTGATCACCTGGCTGAAACTGGCCAGCGCGTGTGGACCGTTCTTGCCGAGAATCTTCTCGCCACGCACGATGCCGGCGCAGTTGACCAGACCATTGAGGCCGCCAAAGGCCTTGACCGTCGCCTGCACGGCTGCCTCGGCCGCCGCTTCGTTGCTGATGTCCGCCACCACGCTTTGCGCGCCAAGGCGCTGGGCCTGGGCTGCAACGGCCTCGGCGTTCATGT
Source organism: Pseudomonas sp. KB_15 (assembly GCF_052114525.1). Classification (NCBI taxonomy): domain Bacteria; kingdom Pseudomonadati; phylum Pseudomonadota; class Gammaproteobacteria; order Pseudomonadales; family Pseudomonadaceae; genus Pseudomonas; species Pseudomonas sp. KB_15. Next base: position 13,713 of record NZ_JBFREX010000027.1, read on the forward strand.
CCACCAGCATCACTTTCGCGCCAGCGGCGACCAGCACCTCCGCGGTGGCGGCACCGAGGCCGGAAGCGCCGCCAGTGACGATAAAAATCTTGTTCTCGATCTGCATCATTGTTTCCCTGGATTCAAGCTGGAATATTCTTCGCCGCAGCCTCTTGAGCCTTGGCGATTTCCTGGTTGCGCAAGATAAAGCGCTGCAATTTGCCGCTTGGGGTTTTCGGCAATTCGCTGACAAATTCGATTTCACGGGGGTACGAGTGCGCCGCCAGACGCTTGCGCACGTGCTGGCGCAGCTCTTCGGCCAACGCAGGTTCTGCGCGGTATTGCGGGCTGAGCACGACGAAAGCCTTGACCAGTTCGGTGCGCTCGGGATCGGGCTTGCCGACCACGGCAGCCTCGACCACGGCCGGGTGTTCGATCAACGCACTTTCCACGTCGAACGGACCGACCCGGTAGCCGGAGGTGGTAATCACGTCATCACTGCGACCGACGAAGCTGATGCTGCCGTCCGGGTTCCACTCGACGGTGTCGCCACTCAGGTAATAGTTGCCGACGAAGGCCTTGGTCGGCCCGCCTTCATAACCGGCGAACCAGCACATCGGCGATTGGCTGCGGTCGATGGCCAAAATGCCCGGCTGGCCAACGCCAAGTTCCTTGTACTCGTCATCCAGTACCACGATGCGGTGGCCCGGCGAGGCAAAACCGGCGGCGCCCATGTGGATCGGGTGCTCAAGACCGTGGTGGTTGCACAGCACCATGCCCAGTTCGGTCTGCCCGTAATGGTCGTGGATGACCACACCGAGGTTGTCGGCAAACCAGCGGATCACTTCCGGGTTCAGCGGCTCGCCGGCGCTGCTGACGATACGCAGCTTGCCCTTGATGGATCTGGCGAATTCATCGCCACCGGCAATCAACAGACGGTAGGCCGTCGGCGAACCGGTGAGGTTGGTAATCCCGTACTTGTTGATCACCCGGCAGGTGCTTTCGAGGGTGAACGGGCCGTCGTAAAAGGTGATCGGATGACCCATGGACATCGGCCCTGTGACACCGAAATAAATACCATAGGCCCAACCCGGATCGGCGACGTTCCAGAAGGCATCTTCCGGGCGCAGATCCACCGCATCGCGGGTGTAGCTCTGGAACGCAACGATGGCCTTGAGCGGCACCGGCAGTGCTTTCGACGGGCCGGTGGTGCCCGAGGTGAACATCAGCAGGAACGGATCTTCGCCGGTCAGCAGCACTGGCTCGCAGTCAGCGGAATAATTGGCCAGTTCAGCCCAGAAACTGAAGTCGCCACGAACCAGGCCCTGACCTTTGGCGCCGGTGACGGTAACCGTGGTCGGGCAATCGGCGACTTCGGCGAGTTTCGGCCGGTTCACCCCATCGGTGACCACCACTTTGGCGCCCGAGCAGCTCAGACGGTGCTCGATGGCTTTGGGGCCGAATGCGGTAAACAGCGGTTGGTACACGGCACCGATGCGCCAGGTGGCGAAAACGGTGATCAACAATTCGATGTTGCGTGGCAACAGGCCGGCCACCTTGTCGCCTTTCTTCACGCCCTGGGCCAGCAGGAAATTGGCGAAACGCGCAGCCTTGTCCTGCAAATCGGTGAAGGTGTAGGTTGCACTGGCGCCGTCGCGGCCTTCCCAGAACAGCGCGATGCGACCCGGCAAGGCATGCCGGTCACAACATTCGACACAGGCGTTGAGGGCCGTCAAATCGCCTGCGAGTGCGGCATCGACGGTGTGCTGATAATTGAACTGAGAAGTAGCAGACAAGTAATCGCGCATTGCCAGAATCCCTCTGTGTTTTTGTTAGGTTGGGGGAACCGTAAACAACAGGGAAATACTCGCTCTGCTTGGGGTGGCGGGCAATGGTCAAAGCTATCAAGTTGTCTGACTGCTTTGGCCAAAGCCCTCAGGCATCAGGAAGTGAAGCGCACCCCCGGTTTAGCGCGCTCGTCCACGGTCAGCTCGAACACATCCGGGCGAGCGTAGTGCCCGACCACGTCATAGTCGTAGCGGGCGCGCACCAGGTCGTCAGTGTCGATTGAGGCGGTAAGCAAACCGGCGCTGTCGCGCAACGGTCCGGCGAGAATGTCGCCCATGGGACCAACAATCACGCTGCCGCCAGCAATCAACGGCCGATCCGCCGGCCAGTTGGCGATGTCCAGGCCCAAGGCCTGCGGCGATGCCTGGACCTGACAGGCGCTGACCACAAAACAGCGCCCCTCATGGGCAATGTGGCGCATGCTGACTTGCCACATCTCCCGCTCGTCCACGGTCGGCGCGCACCACACCTCCACGCCCTTGGCGTACATCGCGGTGCGCAGCAGCGGCATCATGTTTTCCCAGCACACCACCGCGCCGACGCGCCCGACCTGGCTGTCGATCACGGGCAGCGTCGAACCATCGCCCTTGCCCCAGATCAGCCGCTCGGTGCCCGTGGGCATCAGCTTGCGGTGTTTGGCCACCAGCCCGGCCTGCGGGTCAAAGTACAGCGCGGTGCAGTACAAGGTGCTGCCTGCCCGTTCGATCACGCCGATCACCAGATTGGCCCCCGTGCGTGCGGACAGCACCGCCAGCGCCTCGGTTTCCGCGCCGGGTACGTCGATGGCATTGGCAAAATAGCGCGCAAAGGCTTCGCGCCCTTCCGGCAGCCGATAACCGAGCTGCGTGCCAAAGCCCTCGCCTTTGGGATAACCCCCCAGCAGTGCTTCCGGCATCACCACCAACGCGGCGCCGGATTCGATGATCGCGTTTTCATAAGACAGGATCTGTTCCAGGGTTTCAGCCTTGCCACCGGGCAAGGCGCCGATCTGCAGGGCAGCAACGATTGATTTGGGCATTGCACAGACTCCATTCGCATCAGGTGTTGCTCATTCTCCGGCGCCACGCAATCATCAATAAAGACCGATTCACTGCTGAATGATATGAGCCAAATGAATATCACCGACATCGACCTCAACCTGCTCAAAGTCTTCGAAGCGCTGCACGAGGAGTCCAGCGCCAGCCGTGCCGCCTTGCGTCTGGGTGTGACCCAATCGGCGGTCAGCGCGGCCTTGCGCCGGTTGCGCGAGGTGTATGGCGATCAGCTGTTCGTGCGTACCGGACGAGGCCTGGCCCCCTCACTCAAGGCCAATCAGCTCAAACCGGTGGTCAGCGATGCCTTGAACAAATGCCGGCAGAGCCTGGCGATGGTCGATCCGGCCGCCCGGCAGTACGAAGGACGCTCGGTGACCGTGGGAATGTCGGATGATTTCGAAATAGCCTACGGCCGGCGGCTGATCGAAGAAATCGCCCGTTGCGCGCCGAAACTGCGGCTGATTTTCCGCCAGACCCACAGCCAGATCGTGGCTCAGGCGTTGATGGAACGCAGCATCGACCTGGCGATTACCGCAGGCGGGTTTGCCGAGCGGCTGCTCAGCCGTCAGGTGCTGGGGGAAGGCGGATATCTGTGCCTGGCAGACCCGTCGAGCCTGGTCGAGGGCCAGCAGAGCATCAGTCTTGAAGAGTTTGTGGCCCGCGAACACATTCTGGTGTCGTCCGGCGGTTTTATCGGTATTACCGACGAGGGGTTGGCGGCGCTAGGGTTGAGTCGGCGGGTGTGCGCCTCGACCACGCATTTTGCCGCATTGCCCCATTTGCTCAAGGGCAGTTCGGCCGTGGCGACCATTCCGGCCCATGCCGCCCGAAGCATCGCGGCGCTCAGTGGGCTGGAGCTGCTGCCCTGCCCCTTGGCGTTGCCGCGCTACCCGATCGAACTGGGCTGGCGCACCAGCAACCCGCTCGACCCGGTGGTGTTGAAAGTGCGCGAGGCGATTGTCGCGTGTTTCGCGCAGGAGCTGCCGCAGGCTGCTCCTACTTGGCCGCCATCAGGCGATTGACTTCACTGCGCACCATGTTGGCGAATTCCGGGGGTGACATGCCGTCCAGCTCGGCGCGCACCCATTCAGCCCACTTGCCTTTGCGCTTGGCCCGTTCGCCGAACAACCGCGCGGCCTCGCCCTTGGCTTTGCCCAGGTTGTTTTGCCAGAGTTCGAACAGACGGGATTTCTCGTCTTCAAGCGCGGCGCGCTCGGCGAGGGGTTTGTCGGCCAGATTGAAGCTCATGGGAATTTCCTGCTGCGTAAAATTGGCGACATCTTACACTGTAGGGCGAAATGTCCTGCGCCGGTTTTTCAGCAAGATGGCCTCCCCGGGCAAAATAGCTGCAACTTTTCCGACGACGGCAGACTCCATTGGTCACTGTCCACTTACCTGCAAGGAGTACTTCAATGGCCCGCAATACCGCCGAAGATCAAATCAAGGATCAAGCGTTCAGCGAGCTGCGATCGCTGATCGAAGAGTCGGAAAAGCTGCTGAAAAGCAGTGCTTCACTGGTCGGGGAAGAAGCGGAGACCCTTCGCGGACAAATCGCCCTGAAACTCCAGCAGGCCAGGGATTCGGTGAGCAGCGTACGCGACCGCACCCAGCCCGCGGTCGAGGCCACTGAAACTTACATTGGCGGGCATCCATGGCAAACCGTGGCGATTTCCGCCGGGTTTGGCCTGGTGGTGGGGTTGTTGCTGGGACGTAGATAAAAGCGCAATCCGTCAGCCATGAGCTCCCCTGTGGGAGCGAGCTTGCTCGCGATAGCGGCAGTCCAGTCAACATCTGAGTTGAACAGGCTGACGTCATCGCGAGCAAGCTCGCTCCCACAGGGGAATGCGGCGCATCTAAAGAATCAGTCCCCGGCCAGCTCCCGCAGGTTCGCCAGCGTCCTGGCATCCAGCTCAATGCCACTGACCTGTGACTTCGCACGCTGATGATGACGCCGGTCACCCGGCAAACGCTTCAAGCCAACACCGTGCATTTGCCGCACCAGTTCCTGGCTGCGTTCGGCAAAGCTTTGCCCGGCCGCTTTGCTCGGATCGATCACGATGAGCAATTGGCCGGTCCAGGGGGTCTTGGCGCCGGGGTGGTTCTTCCAGTCGAACTCAAAGGAAAAGTTGCCGCCAGTCAGTGCCGCCGCCAGCAACTCGACCATCATCGACAACGCCGAGCCCTTGTGCCCGCCAAAAGGCAGCAACGCGCCGCCCTCAAGAATCGCTTTCGGGTCTGTGGTCGGCTGACCGAGACTGTCCACGCCCATCCCTGCCGGCAAGCGCTCACCCTCGCGTGCGGCGATTTGCACATCACCATGGGCAATGGCACTGGTGGCCAGGTCGAAAACAATCGGCTCGCCATCAGCCCGTGGTGCAGCGAAGGCAATCGGGTTGGTACCGAACAGCGGCCGGTCGGCGCCGTGGGGCACCACGCAGGTCATGCTGTTGACCACGCTCAACGCCACAAGGCCTTCATAGGCGAAGGGTTCGACATCCGGCCACAAGGCCGCGAAATGGTGCGAGTTACGGATCGCCAGCACAGCAATGCCGGCACTTCGGGCTTTCTGCACCAGTAGTTCACGTGCCGCCGCCAGGGCCGGTTGCGCAAACCCGTTATTGGCATCGACCCGCACAAACCCTGAAGCCACATCTTCGACCACCGGAACGGCCTGGCCATTGACCCAGCCGCTTTGCAGCGTCGAAACATAACCTGGAATCCGGAATACCCCGTGACTGTGCGCGCCGTCGCGCTCGGCACCGGCGCAGTTTTGCGCCAGCACCCTGGCAACGTCGGCCGATGTGCCATGACGCAGAAAAATCTTCTCTAGCAAATCACTCAGTGCTTTGAGTGACAGGTGTGACGAGACCGCAGTAGACGCGTGATCGTGTGGCGCAGACATCTGAAGCTCCAGACTAATTATTGGAGGGAACAACAGCGTACAAAGACCCGCCGATTAACAACGCGCGGCGTGTGACCTGTCAACCTTTCGCTAAGGGTCAATGACGTTTATCCGTATCACGAATGCGCACGTCCCGTGCGTTATCTATTTACCACCTGCGTCGTCCCGCCAACTTTTAGTCTCGATGCTCAATCCACAGGTGCCTTTGTTTGGCACCTTGAACGAGACTCGACGATGTCTACACCTGTAACTCCGCTGTTTTTCCCTGAGGCGCTGACGTTGCGCGGCCTCTGGAGAGAACTGGGCAAAACCCACGGGCTGACGCTAAAGGACTTCGAATGGTTCAGCCATATCGAACTGGCCAGCCAGGCACTGCGCGATCAGCAGACTCCGCCCATGCTCGCGAAAAGAATCCTGCTGAAAATCCCAGGTCTGGAACCTGTGGTGCTGGCCGGCAGTTTTTTGCTGACCGCGACGCCCGATGACAATGGCCTGATCCTCTACACCCCCTACACGGGAATAAAAAAGTTCGCTGACCGTACGGCCCTGACCCTACACCTTGTGACTCAACTCAAGGCGGCCAGCGAAGAAGACGATCTGCTGGCCTTCATGGCGTTGTCTCTGCGCAAGGTTGTAGTGGACGCTGCCGAAATCGGGCTGGGCTTTCAAACCATCGACGGTGACGTGTTCGAGGACCAGCGCAACACCCTCTCCACCCAACAGCAGATCAACGACCAGGCCCTGCTCGACGAACTCAAAGCACTGCCGTCCCTGACATCACTGCTCGATACATGGTTGGGGGAACAGCTGGCTTCGTCTTTCCCCGGCCTGGATCAGCGCCAGACCCGGGTGAATTTCCATGTGGCAAATCTGGCAACAACGCAGGAGAACGATGATGAAAGCCGTCCAGCGCGGCGCTGGATCAACTCCCTGTCCCTGAGTGACGCCGTACTCCTGCACCATCGCCAGCAGCATTGGCCGTCCGGACAGTCCCATGAATTTTCCCATCCGAAAAAGTCCCCCGCAAACGCCGACCAGCCACGCTGGGAAGCCGCGGTCACGACGCTCTCACGCACACTGATCAACCTGTTGGTCAGGCAGCTCGATGGTTTCTGGGCGGCGGCGAGTGCCGATGGTGCATCGCGTCGCGAGTTCTTCGGTCGCGCCATCGCCGCTCAGGCACGGGTGCAACTGCTGCTCAAACGCGAAGCCGGGATCATCAGCCCGGAGCAAAGCCAGGACTTGCACGCGTTGATCACGACGGCCAGCCGGACGAACCAGTCAATGACAGTTGAAACCGTGCGCCTGTGGGAGTACCAGGCCAACTATGTCGAGTTGGCCGGTTCCCTGATGGTCAGCGCCAGTGATGCGTTTCTCTACACGCCCACCGAAGGCCTGCAGGTGCTCAAGGACTATCAGGACTTGTGCGATACCGTGCTGGGCAAGTTCAGCGCGGCCGGTCACGAGGATGAGCTCTATGGCCTGCTGAGCCTGGACGAACGCCAACGCTTCATCGGTTTTGATCGGCCGAATGTGACCGGGGAAGTGATTTCCGGCGCGATCTTCAACAAGCTCTTCGACGCGATCGTCACCAAGCAACTGCAGAACATCGAATATGCCCTGCAGGTGTTCCGTCACAGTGACGGCGCCGTGGACATCCACGCCCTGTTCGACAAGGCGCTGGATATCCGCTCGATGATCGGCGAACGCTTGCTGACGCTGGATGCCGACGGACGCTGGAGCACCCGGCCAGTACTGTCCGGAAATCAGCTTCCCTCCATGGTGCTGGTCGATACGGCGGCAGCTTTCGCCAAGACCTTCAGCGACATCGAAACACTGCTCAGTGCAGACTTTGCAGCACAACCGCTCGCTTCGCTGGCTTTGCAGCGGGTTTATCTGGAAAACATGAAACCCCGCCTGGCCCATGCGCTTTCCGTCGGCATCCGTGGCGAAGCCAGTCTTCGCGGGCTCGGCGCGACACTGCGGGACGCGGACCGGGCCATTGTCGAAACGGTTTTCAACCCGGATCAGGGTAGCCGGCAAAATCGTCGGTCACTCAAGGGCTTCCGGCCCGATGCCTACTCCTTGACCCTGGCGTGCTCCGGCCAGAGAGATGTCCTGCCCCTGGCCCATTGTCTGCTTCTGACCGAGCGTGGCGGGCTCGATCCCTCGCATTCCGGTCGAACGATCCTGTGGACACCCGCCGAGGGCCTGGAAGTGTTTGACACCATCAGTCGTGCACGGCTGGAACTGAACCGCCGCCTGCTCGACCCACGACATCGCCTGGCGCTGCTGGAAAACCTCACCCCGGCCCAGCGCGTCTTTCACCAACGCTACTCACTGGGTCCGCTGCGGCTGATCGAAGGGCCTGTACTGGAGCAGGTCGCGCAATCGTCCATCGAGCATTTTCTGGCTCGCTGCGAACACGTGCGCACCTTCGAACTGAACGACACGAAGCAGAAAAAAGCCCTGAAAGCCCTGACCACGACGGTCTTCAACACCAATCTGCAAAGAGCTACCTCGATTTCCCGGGCGATCAGCCGACAGCAGACCCTGCCCGCCTGGCTTGGCATGGCACCGCTGGTAGACCAGCGACTGCACCTTGAACTGCTGGAGCAATACCGCAACAACGTTGATGAGGACAAAGACTACTTGCACGGGATCAAACCGCTTAAGTCGTATGTGCATGAAACGCTGACGTCGTTGCTCGGCAGGCGCTTCCCCGCAAAAGCGCTGGACCCCGACGACATCGAAATCACCCCCGACCTGACCCTGGCTGGCCCCGCCCGGAGCCTGACTGAGTTCGCCCTGAGCCATGTCAACATTGCGCAAGGCACCGGGTTCAACGTCAGCTCGGCAACCCCTCAAGCACTGCCCGTGGGGTTGGACCAGGCGGTGGTCCGTCAACTGCTACTGTCACTGGGCATTGCGCAGAACTACGCCAGACAGGTCACGGACAGCTTGTCGAATCAAGCGGCTGGCGTCGAAAGCCGGATGTTGCGTTTCGTCAAGCAACTGCCCTGGCAACTGCTGCAACACGCCCACCAACTGAAGCTGCAGCAACGGCTGTCCGATGGAGCTTTCGATTTGCTTGGGCAAGTGCTGGACATACCGGACGCCATCGCCCGGGCGGCCGTGCAGGGTGCGCACGCGATTGCCCGGCCACTGGAACTGATCAAGACTACTGGTAGCACCGCCGTCAAGGCGCTGGGCTTGTATCTGATTGGCCCAGGCAGTGGCAAGGCAGGCCCGCAAATCCTCTATGCCCCTTACCACCCCGGCGGCTCACCGTTTGTCGAGTTCGACAATGAGGCGAGCGTTGTCGCTGCGCTCAACACGCCGGGGCCATTGCAGGACATGTTGATTCGGCGCCTGCCGGACCGTGAGCAAACGGTGTTTCGCAACCTGTTCGAGTCCACCGTCGGCCAGTCGAGCGAAATCACCCTCGCGTCCAACCCCATCGACGGCAACCTGCTCACCCGTTTTTTCCATGACAACACCCAACTGCTGGCGCAGTTGCTCGCCAGCCAGTCGCAGGCTGCCGGTCAGTCGGACTGGGAGGCTGTCAAACACCTGTTCGGCTCGGGCATTGATCGCATTTCAGCCCTGCTGCCGGGCAAACTCGCGTATGGGCAATTTCTTTGGCAGACCTTCAAGGACGCCCAAAATTCGGCTGAAGCTCTGCAGGACCATCACTGGGGGGCGGCATTACGGAACTTTATTGCCGGTGCCGCGCAACTCGTGTCATTGGGCCGGTTATCGTTTGAAGGATGGACCGACACCGCCCAGGCAACCGGTGAGGCGGTTGCTCAACCGGTTGCCAACCCCGTGATTGCACAACCCTGGTCGCAGGTCCGGTCGACAGCCGCGCTGCGTACGCAGCTGCAACCGTTCGAAACCACGGTCGAACTGAAAGCCCTGACGAAAAGCCGCACTGACGGCACCTACCTCGAAGCGGCCAGCCAGAAGACCTTCGCCGCCATTGCCGGCAAGGTGTACGGCGTGAACAAGACCGGGGCGGTTTGGCGAATGGTCAAGGGCGAAGAAGAAGGCCCCGTGTTACTGGCCGCACCTGACAAGCAACTGCTGATCGACCCGGATACCCACACCGTCCACTTCGGCAAAGCCCTTTCGAAAATGCACAATCAGTTTGCCAACGCCCAATTTGCCCGGGATGTGCTGAACATCGAGGCCCGGGGGATGGAAGAAATCCGCGCAAAACATCCCGAAAAAGCCCGGATGATTGTGCAGGCCATCGACATGGCTCGCTATTACGCGTTCAACAGCCTCCACAACATGGTGCAGCTACGCAAACTTCTCCCGGGTACACGGCTGGATACGTTCCTTAAAGGTTTTTTTGGCGTCGGGCAGATCGACCAAGGGCTGCTCGACAAAATCAAACAGGCCATACTTCCCATCTGCAACGCGCTGGTCGATCCCGATGAAGACTGGTTGAACTCGCGACGCTTTATCGTGGGCTCAAACCGGAACCCGCAAGACAACCTCATCGCGTTTGTCCTGGACAAGGATCAACAGCGCAATGTGCACTTCACGGAACGATTCTTCGATCAGCAACTCGATTGGTACAAATCCTGTTTAACCCAGCCCTTCAACGTCGACGGCCACAGTCAGGCCGCCACGCTGATACACGAGTTCGCCCATTTGTTTTCCGAGGCCGTGGACATCGCCACCCTGGAGGCCAGGCGCCCGTTCAGCGATCTGGTCGCGCCGATCACCGCCTATGGCGCCGCCATGAAACAATCACAGCTGGACTTCCAGCGAGAAGCCTTGTCGATGGAAACGCCGCAGGAGGAACTGTTCGCACGCTGGAACAGTGGGCTGCAAACGTGGATCAGCCTGGATTCGATTCCGGGTTCTTATCACGTCGGCAAGGCCATCCTGAAATTAACAGGCAGCAAGACCATGGATAAGGCACGGGAAGCCTTTTTAAACGTGCAGGATCCGAAGTTCCGAACCGATGTCATTTTGCACAATGCCGACTCGATCGCGTTTCTGATCTGCGAAATGGGCCGGCAACTGGACCCGGTGCCCGTCACTTCGCCCCCTGAAACCTGATCCCGACGTAACACCGCACAGATCCCCGGATCTGCGCGGTACAGCGGCGCGTATTTTGATCTTTTTTTCACCCGTCCTATGGATACTGCTACCCGACAACAAGTGCTCCAGAGGCGAGGCGTTGAAAAAGAACTGCACATTGATAGTTAAATGCCATGACTGATGTTCTCGCAGACTTCCCCCACGGTTAGAATGCACGAAATCAGGATGAGCCAATGACCGACCACACGCTCTCGGAAGCCGAATACGACGCCGTCACCGATGCCGCTGCGCATTGGTGCATGCGTCTGCACGCCAATGACTGCACCGAGCAAGAGCGCCAGGCGTTCGAGCAATGGCGAGATGCGCATCCGCTCCACGCCTTCGAGTACGAGGCGATGCTGGAGATCTGGGATGTCGCCGACGACTTGCCCCGTCCCGAGCCGGTCGTGCCGCTGGTTCGCCCCCAACCCGAAAAAGCGTGGCGCCGCCGGGGTATTGCAGCGGCGGTGTGTGCCCTGGCACTGCCCCTGGCCGGTTATGGCGGTTGGCACCTGGGCTGGGTACCGAACGCTTACCAGCATTTCGAAGCGACCGACAATGTTCGTACCGTCACTTTGAACGACGGCAGCCAGGTGGAACTGAACCTGGGCAGCGAGCTGACGTACAGCAACTTCAAGGATCAGCGGCAAGTCACGCTGAAAAAGGGCGAAGCCTTCTTCAGTGTCAGCCATGACACCCGTCACCCGTTTGTGGTCAAGGCCGCCGAAGGCCGGATTCGGGTGACCGGGACCCAATTCAATGTGTGGATGTACGAAGACCAGGTCAAGGTGAGCCTGATCGAGGGTTCGGTACTGGTCAGCAGCAACGACGACCTGCCCGGCGACGGTTTGCGCCTTGACCCGGCAATGCAGGCCAGTTATCGCCACGGCGACTTCATCCCCCGCATCAGCCAGACCTATGACAACGACAGTTCGCTGGCCTGGCGCCAGGGCAAACTGGTGCTCGACGATCTGGCACTCAACGATGCGCTGCCGCTGATCAATCGCTACCTGGACAAACCGTTGATGGTCGCTGACAACGGCGCCGGCTCGATTCACATCGGCGGTATCTACAACATCAAGGAGATCAACGGCCTGGTGAAGTCCCTGCCGCGGGTCCTGCCGGTCTACCTGACCCGCAATCAGAATGGCAACCTGGTGGTCAACGCGATTCCGCAAAAATCCCCTAAAGGCTGAAAAGGCCGCCACCCTTTCGGGAGGCGACCTTCAGTGCTCATGCAAATCTCCACTTCTTTACTGCGCGGGCACCTTTGCATCCTGCTGACTGATCGTTTGTACCTGATAGTTCGGGTCATTTAGGGTTTTACTGCGCGACTGCGCAAGGACTCACGGGTTGATCACACGACGGCGACAAATTTTCTACATTTGAGCCTTCATGATTTGGGGCGCTCATACGTCTAGTCACGTAAGAGCGCCCACTTTTCCTGATCAGGCTCTGAAAAGGAGTTTTGCAATGTACAACTCGCAACTGCCAACGGACGGTAGCAATGCGCCAAAGGGTCCTTCCAAGGGAGTCGACGTATTCGAGCCGCGTACCGATCGCCACGGCAACGAGCGCATCAGAATCCTGCTCAAAAGTTTTGGCCTGCGAACCAGCCTGATCCGCCTGAAAGTCATCGATGCCCTGCTGACCGCCGCCGAAAGCGAGCGCAGCCTGGGTGTGCGTGGCGTACACAGCCAATTGCTGGACCTGGATGTTCCTCTGTCCTTTCTCAGCGTGCGTGAAGTGCTAAAGCGCTTGTGCAGCGAAGGCGTGATTGTCCTCAACCCCGACAAAAGCTACAGCCTGCATCCACAGGCTGCTGCCATCCTGCGCAACCAATGATCGAATGATCAGGGCTTGACCTTGCGGCGCATTACACCATTGACGACCACCACGATCACCGCCACGCCGATGGCGATGTACTGGAACATTTTTTCGCTGATGACGCCGGTGTTCTGCAACCAGGAAAGGCCAAACATGATCCCCAGCACAATCAGGGAGATCAGAATCGAGTATTTCAAACGTTGCGACTGAGTCATTGCGGGTTCCTGAATCTGAAAATGTATCCGGTTTGTATCGATACGCATGCCAAGCGCTCACCCTGTTTCGGGGATAAGCCGCTACAAGCGGGGTCTCATGTTACAGCCGATGAAGAGTTTTAGCTTCATTGCGGCGATAACCATGGCGGACCGGGTTACTACCAGCACCGTTGATAGCTGCTCAACGTCCTGAATCCTTTCTGTAAAAGTCATTGCCGGGCCGGGCACACAGCTCAACCAGCCAATCGACAAATACACGCACCCGCCGGGACAACTGGCGGTGCGGCGGATAAAGCGCCGACATTGGCATGCCCGGTGGCGGCACCTCCCTCAGCACTTCACACAAACTCCCTTCCTCCAGTTGCCGGGCGACGTGATAGTACGGCGTCTGCACCAGACCATATCCCGCCTCGCACGCCGCCAGATAGCCATCGGCACTGTTGACCGCCACCTGCTTGGGCAGGTCGACCGGGCGCACCTGGCCATCCACGACAAACTCCAGCCCATAGCGTTTTGCGCTGCTGCTGGAGAAATACTCGACGACCTGATGCCCGCGCAGGTCATCCAGGGTCGTTGGCGTTCCATGTCGCTGCAGATAGTCGGGGCTGGCACAGGTCACCTGATCCATCATCACCAGCGGCCGCGCCACCAGCGAATCGTCCAGCGCAGCGCCACCGCGCAACACACAATCGACACCTTCGCGAATCAGGTCCACCGGCCGGTCATTCAAGCCGATTTCCAGCTCGATCAACGGATAGCGGGCGGTGAATTGCGGCAGCGCCGGAATCACCACCAGGCGCCCTACTCCCGCCGGCATGTCCACGCGCAGCAGCCCCTTGGGATTGTGGCGTGCAGCACTGAACACCGCTTCGGTCTCCTCCAGATCCGCCAGCAAGCGCACGCAACGCGGGTAATAGGCCGCACCGTCGAGCGTCAGGCTGATCTGCCGCGTAGTGCGTTGCAGCAGTTGCACCCCCAGATGCGCCTCCAGTTGCTTTATCAAAATGGTCACCGAAGCCCGGGGCAATTGCAGGCTGTCGGCCGCCCTGGCAAAGCCACCGAGCTCGACGATTCGGGTAAAGACGCGCATGGCGTTGAAACGGTCCATTACTGGCTCCACCGACTGATTGTTTAGAATTAACGAATAGTGATAGCTGTTTTAGCCGGTTTATCTTGTTTCTGTCGAGGTGAACAATGGCGATTCACTTCACAAGGAGCTGATTTCATGCACACACGTCAATTGGGAAAGAACGGTCCACAGGTGTCGGCCATCGGCCTGGGCTGCATGGGCATGACCGACTTCTACACCACCGGCACCGACGCCCGCGAAGCCACGGCCACCCTGCATCGCGCCCTTGAGCTGGGCGTCACCCTGCTCGATACCGCCGATATGTACGGCCCGCACACCAATGAAGAGCTGATCGGCAAGGCCATTGCCGGCAAGCGCGATCAGGTGTTCCTGGCCAGCAAGTTCGGGATCGTTCGCGACCCGGCCAACCCCACCGCCCGAGGCGTCAACGGTCGACCGGAATACATTCGCCAGTCCATCGACGGCAGCCTGAAGCGCCTGGGCGTGGACACCCTCGACCTGTACTACCAACACCGAATCGACCCGCAGGTGGCCATCGAGGAAACCGTCGGCGCGATGGCCGAACTGGTCAGTGCCGGCAAGGTGCGTTATCTGGGATTGAGCGAAGCCTCGGCGGCGACCCTGGAGCGAGCGCACAAGGTTCATCCGATCAGTGCGCTGCAAAGCGAGTATTCGTTGTGGAGCCGTGATCAGGAAGAAAACGGTTGCCTGGCAGCCTGCCAGCGCCTGGGCGTCGCCTTTGTTCCTTATAGCCCGTTGGGCCGAGGGTTTCTGACCGGCGCATTGAAAAGTCCGGATGATTTTGCGGCAGACGATTACCGCCGTTTCAGCCCGCGCTTCCAGGGCGAAAACTTCGCGAAAAACCTGCTGCTGGTGCAACAGGTACAAGCGCTGGCGGCAGAGAAAGGCGTGACGGCGGGCCAACTGGCGCTGGCGTGGGTGCTGGCTCAGGGCGACTACCTGATACCGATTCCGGGCACCAAGCAACGCAAGTACCTGGAAGAAAACGTGGCCGCACTGCAGGTGACGTTGAGCGCCGAAGAGCTGCACGCGCTGGAGGCGGTCTTTGGGGCGAATGCCACCGCTGGCCTGCGTTATCCGGAAGAGGTCATGAAGCTGCTCGACCGATAAGCGCCACCCTTGAGCGTCGCCGGCGGCGCTCAAGGTCCGACCTGACAATTTTGTAATGCATCCCTCATCTACCTGTCAGCGTTGATCTACGATGATCAAGCTGCCGAGCTTTGTAGTACTTCGAAACACTCCATGAATACCTGACCCGGAAAAATGGTCAGAATGCGTTTTTTTTGCCCGTTAGCCGAGACGAATCCCATGCGAAACCCACTGCGTCTGATCGCCCTGAGCGCCCTGTTCATTTCCTCCCTGGCCCAGGCTGCCGACCTCATTGCGATCGAGGTTCATCGCGACGCCAATTGTGGTTGCTGCAAAAAATGGATCAGCCATCTTGAAGCCAATGGCTTCAAGGTCGAAGACCACGTCGAAGCCGACATGAGTGAGTTCAAGCAACGGCACGGCGTGCCGCCGCGTCTGGCTTCGTGCCACACCGCGCTGATCAACGGCAAATTCGTTGAAGGTCATGTCCCGGCCGACCAGGTCCTGGCCTTGAGCAAGCGCAATGATCTGCTGGGCGTCGCTGCGCCCGGCATGCCCATGGGTTCGCCCGGCATGGAGATGGACGGCATGAGCGATGCCTATCAGGTCATCGGTCTGAAAAAGGACGGCACTGACGTGGTGGTTGCGGACTACCCCGCCCATTGATGTCCGGCGCGTACTTCGGGCTGTTTTTCGCGGCATTCGGTGCCGCCACGCTGCTGCCGTTGCAATCCGAAGCCGTGCTGGTCGGACTGCTGCTCAGTGATCGGTATGGGCTCTGGGCGCTGTTGGCGGTGGCAACGTTCGGCAACGTTCTGGGGTCGCTGCTTAACTGGTGGTTGGGGCGTGGGATCGAGCGGTACCGCGACCGACGCTGGTTTCCGGTGAGCCCCCGGCACCTGGAAAAAGCCCGGCTGCACTACCAACGCTACGGCCATTGGTCATTGCTGCTCAGTTGGCTGCCGGTGATCGGCGATCCGCTGACACTGGTCGCCGGGGTCATGCGCGAGCCATTGGGGCGCTTCCTGCTGATCGTCACCCTGGCCAAAGGCGCGCGCTATGGCGTACTGGCCGTGGCGACGCTGGGCTGGGTGGGTTGAACCATCGAGGGCGGCGATTGCCTAGTGCCAGTCAGTTAAGCGGTGATGCGATCTGTAGCAGCTGCCGAGCCCGCGAGGCTGCGTTCGGCTGCGAAGCAGTCGTAAAATCAGTCATTGCGGTACGTCAGGCAGACCGCGTCAGCTGGACTCACGACTGCCATGCAGCCGAACGCAGCCTCGCGGGCTCGGCAGCTGCTACAAAGGGTGTCGCGGCTGAAATTGCTTAACCGACTGGCATTAGCGGCGATTGCCTGTGTTTAACGTCGCCCTAATCGACTCGATCCAGCATCGGCGGACTTTCTATGGAGTTCTCCCATGTCACGCACTTTCCCCCGCTGGTTGCCCGGCCTGTTGTTGACCACCGCCCTGCCCGTCATCGCCCACGCCGAAGGACCGGCGTACGGCCCTGAACTGCAAGGATTCGACTATCCATACACACTCAAGCACTTCGCCTTCGAATCCCAGGGCCAAGCCCTGCAAATGGGTTACATGGACGTCGCTGCCCATGGCAAGGCCAACGGTCGCAGCGTGGTGCTGATGCATGGCAAGAACTTCTGCGGCGCCACCTGGGACGGCTCGATCAAAGCCCTCAGCGACGCCGGTTACCGGGTCATCGCCCCGGACCAGATCGGTTTCTGCACTTCAAGCAAACCGGCGCACTATCAGTACACATTCCAGCAACTGGCGACGAACACCCAGCAATTGCTCAAGGCATTGGGCATTCAGAAAGCCACCCTGCTGGGGCACTCCACCGGCGGCATGCTCGCCACCCGCTATGCCTTGCAATACCCCGAACAGGTCGAGCAACTGGCACTGGTCAACCCCATCGGCCTGGAAGACTGGAAAGCCCTCGGTGTGCCCTATCGCACGGTTGATCAATGGTACGAACGCGAACTCAAACTCAGCGCCGACGGTATCCGCAACTACGAACGCACCACCTATTACGGCGGCCGCTGGAAACCCGAATTCGATCGCTGGGTCGACATGCTCGCCGGCCTGAACAAGGGCCCGGGGCATACGCAAGTCGCGTGGAACTCGGCGCTGATCTACGACATGATCTTCACTCAACCGGTGTACTACGAATTCAAAGACCTGAAAGTACCGACCCTGCTGTTGATCGGTACATCCGACACCACCGCCATCGGCAGTGACATCGCCTCTCCCGAGGTCAAGGCGAAGATCGGTCACTACGACGTCCTCGGCAAACAAGTCGCCAGGCTGATTCCCCAGTCCACGCTGGTCGAATTCCCTGGCATGGGCCACGCGCCACAGATGGAAGAACCGGAAGAATTCCACCAGGCTTTGCTTGCCTGGCTGAACAAGACCCACCCCGTGCGTTGAAGAGGAAAGGCTGATGCCGGTGCAGATTGCAGTGATCGATGATTGGCAGGATGTGGCGCGGGATGTAGTGGACTGGTCGGCACTGGACAGCGTCGGCCAGGTGAGTTTTCTCCATGACTACCCCGCCGACAACCCGTCCCTGGCCGCGCGCCTGGCCGGGTTTGAGGTGATCTGCGTGATGCGCGAGCGCACCCGTTTCGACGAAGACCTGCTGCGCCGCCTGCCAAAACTCAAACTGTTGGTGACCGGCGGCATGCGCAACGCGGCCCTGGACCTGAAAGCCGCCACCGCGCTGGGTATTCAGGTCTGCGGCACCGACAGCTACAAACACGCCGCGCCGGAGCTGACCTGGGCGCTGATCATGGCCGCGACCCGTAACCTGGTGGTCGAAGCCAATGCCTTGCGTGCCGGCCAGTGGCAACAAGGCCTGGGCGGCGACTTGCATGGCAAGACGCTGGCCATCCTGGGTCTGGGCAGCATCGGCCAGAAAGTCGCGCAGTTCGGTCAGGTGTTCGGCATGCGCGTCATCGCCTGGAGTGAAAACCTCACGGCCGAACGTGCGGCGCAGGCCGGTGTGACCTATGTCAGCAAGCAGCAACTGTTCGAACAGGCCGACGTGCTGTCGGTGCACCTGGTGCTCAGCGAGCGCAGTCGGGGCCTGGTGGACGCACAGGCCCTTGGCTGGATGAAGCCCACGGCTTTACTGGTGAACACCGCGCGCGGACCGATCGTCGATGAAACGGCGCTGATCAAGGCGCTGCAGAAACAACGGCTGGCCGGTGCCGCCCTGGACGTCTTCGAACATGAGCCGCTGCACGCCTACCATCCGCTCCGGACCCTGGACAATGTGCTGGCAACCCCCCATGTCGGGTACGTGAGCCAACAGAACTACCAGCTGTTTTTCTCGCAAATGATCGAGGGCATACAGGCTTGGGCGGCAGGGGCTCCAATTCGTCTGCTGGGTTGATACCGCGTCATCATGCTTCGTCGGAACGCCGCCCAGATCTTGTATTCGACGAAATTCCCATGTGGGAGCGAGCCTGCTCGCGATAGCGGTGTATCAGTCGACATCAAAGTTGAATGACACTCCGCATCGCGAGCAGGCTCGCTCCCACAGGGATCTTCAGCGCACACAAAGCTGTGTAAGGCACAAAACCGATATGAGCTTTCCTTGAAAACACCGCCAGAACGTAATGAATAATTGTTCAGGCTGCGGTGTTCTCAAGACATCAACCATGAACATGAGATTGTCGGGGCAGTCAGGCCCCTTCAATTGTTCAAGCCGTTGACTGTCTCAACCATGCGCTGCATCTGGCAGGGCGCGACCTGAACCGAACCCCATGAACCTATGGAGCAAAGCCCATGAATATTCGTTTTGCCGTTCTGATGACCCCGCTGTTGCTGACCGTTGCGTTATCCGGGTCCCTCGCCCTTGCCAATGGTGGTGGCGGCGGTGACGACATGCCCACCAGACCCAGCTGCCCGAAAGGTCAGGTACTGGATACCAGATCGCATCGCTGCGTCAGGCAGACCAGCAACCTGTTGCCGGACGAAGACCGCACCAACTATGCCTATCAACTGGCCAAGGTCGGGCGTTATGAGGAAGCCCTGGCGCTGCTCGACACGCTGAAACAGCCAAATACGGCAAAAGCGCTGAACTATCGCGGCTACGCAACGCGTAAACTGGGGCGCACCGACGAAGGCATCGGCTATTACCTGCAATCGGTGAAACTCGACCCGCAGTACGCGCAAGTCCGCGAATACCTCGGTGAGGCCTATGTGGTCAAAGGCCGGCTGGATCTCGCGCAGGAGCAACTGCAGCAGATCAAATCCATCTGCGGCAACACCCAGTGCGAGGAGTACCAGGACCTGGCCGAAGCCATCAACGGTTCATCAAAAACCTGACAACCCGAGCGGACGGAGGTCGCCATCGCCAGCGATCAGGCAATACGAACGGAACTGAACCAGCATCTGGCGCGTTTATGGCGCTACGGCCTGTTGCTGTCCCGGCAACGGCATGTCGCCGATGACCTGGTGCAGGCCACCTGCGTGCGAGCGCTGGAACGGGCCGGGCAATACGTGCCGGGGACGCGCATGGACCGCTGGCTGCTGAGCATTCTGCATTCGATCTGGCTCAACGAAGTCCGCGCCCGGCGGGTGCGTCAGGGTCAGGGCTGCGTGGACGCCGATGAGGCCTTGTCGTTCGATGGTGAATCCGTGGCGCAGACCCACGTATTGGCAGCGCAGGTCATCCGCCGCGTCGATGCGTTGCCCGAGACCCAGCGCGAAACGGTGTTTCTCGCCTACGTCGAAGGCTTGTCCTACCGCGAAGTCGCCGAAGTGCTGCAAGTGCCCATCGGCACGGTAATGAGTCGCCTGGCCGCCGCACGAGCAAAACTGGCCGAATATCCGCCGTTGCACGCGGTGCCCACCCCCTACCGAGGAGAACATTGATGAACGCGATACCCTCGGACGAACAACTGGTGGCTTACCTCGACAATCAACTCGATACCGAGCAGCGCTCGCGCATCGACGCGGCCATCATTGCCGATCCGATGCTCGGCCTGCGCCTGCAATGGCTGAATCGCAGCAGCCTGCCGTTCAAGGACGCCTACGATGAACTGGCCCGACAGGCACCAGTGGATCGCCTGCAAGGCATGCTCGCCACGCTGCCCTCACCCGCCCGCCCCGGCCTTAGTCGACGCTGGTTCCTTGCCGCAGCGGCCGGGTTGTTGGCTGGCGGCGTGCTGGCGGACCGTTTATTCCTCGGCTGGCAAGCGAGTCGGCAGACACACAACTGGCGCGGCCTGGTGGCCGATTACATGGCACTCTACGTGCCGGAAACCCTGGATCATTTACCCAGTGATGAAGCCGCGCAACGGGCACAACTGCGGACCATCGATGCGCGCCTGGGCCTCGACCTCGCTCCGGCAAAACTGAGCCTGCCCCGTGCCGAGTTCAAGCGTGCGCAAATCCTCGAGTACGACGGCGCCCCCATCGCCCAGATCACCTACCTCGACCCGGCCCACGGCCCCATGGCGCTGTGCGTCACCCGCTCCAACAGCGGCAGCCGTCATTTCGCCCGGGAACAGCGGCGCGAGCTGAATATCGTGTACTGGGCCGATATGGAACACGCCTGGATGCTGATCGGGCATCAGCCGATGGCGGATCTGGAGGAGATGGCCAGGCTGTTGCGCACACGCTTGAGTGTCTGATTCTGTGTAGCAGCTGCCGAGCCTGCGAGGCTGCGTTCGAGGACGCAGTCCTCGCAGCCCCTGAGAGTGCGGTTTACCTGAGTCTACGACTGCCTCGCAGGCTCGACAGCTGCTACGGATTTGATTTGCCAGACACGGGGTCAATGAAGCGCTGAAGTACGTGAGAGTTAACCGCAGATTCAAACCAACGTCGGCAACCACAAGCGAAACCGCGCCCCGCCCAGCGGTGAGGCTTGCACCGTCAGCGTGCCGCCCTGGGCCTCCAGTGCGCGGCGGCTGATTGCCAGTCCCAGACCGAAGCCGCCCGTGGCGCGGTCACGACTGCGGTCGAGGCGGTAGAACGGTTCGAAGATCCGCTCGCGCTCGTCATCCGGAATGCCGATGCCGTCATCGTCGACCCAGATTTCACAGCCGCCGGCATAGACCTGCACACCGATCTGAATACGCTTTTCGCAGTAGCGCATGGCGTTGCGCAGCAGGTTTTGCAGGGCGCGGGCGGTCAGGCGCGGGTCCAGGCTGAAGCGTTCGAACTGGCCGTGGAGCAATACGTCAATGACGATGTCCGGGGATTGTTCGTCGTCGATGCTGCCCAGAATGCTGTCGATGAATTCGTCAAGCGACACCTCGACTTGCTCCGGAACCCGCGCCGGGTTTTGCAGGCGGCTGTAGGACAGCAGTTCCAGCACCAGTTCATCGAGCTCACGGATGTGATCGACCAGCCCTTGCAGGCGTTCGCGGCTGGTGGCCGGCAAGTCGTCGGACAGGGCCAGCGCCAGGCCAAAATCCAGCCGTGTCAGCGGTGTGCGCAGTTCATGGGAGACTGCGTTGAGCAGATCGCGCTGCTGGTTCAACAGGTTCTCGATGTCGCCGGCCATGGTGTCGAAGACGTTGGCCAGACTGCCGATGTTGGAACTCGGGGCAATCTGCGTGCGCTCGCTCAAGTGGCCCTTGCCGAAGCGTTCCGCCGCGCTTTTCAGGCGTTCCAGGTCGCGCCAGTGCGGGCGCAACCACAGCAGCAGGCACGCGAGCATGGTCGCGCCGATCAGCACGTTGATGCTCCAGTACAACAGGCTGACGTCCATCGGGTCCGGCGGCACGACCATTTGCACCACGCTGCGCTCGTTCAGTGGTGCCACTGCCAAAGTGCGCCAGCCCCAGTCGCCGATCCGCACCACGTTTTCGCCGCGCTGCAATCGCTGCTGCTCATCAAGGGAAAAATCCGCATCGTCGTTGCCGCTAAGGACGATGTGCAGCGGATGAAACTCCTTGTCCATGTCTGCGGCCAAGGCCGGCCATTGTTCGGTCGGCACGGCCTTGAACTGTTTGACGATCAGGGTTTGCAAGCCTCGGGAGTAATCGAGGTTGTAGGTAGTGAAGCGCTCATGAAAGACCTTGATCACCAGATCCGGCACCAGATAAATCGCCGCGCTGAACGAGACGATGGTCACCAGGTACAAACGAAAGAGGATTCTGAACATCGGCTCAGCATTCCCACTCGGAACGGCTGAACAGATAACCCTTGCCCCACACGGTCTTGATCTTGCGCGCCTCGCCGGCGTGGTCGTCGAATTTGCGCCGCAACTTGGAAATCGCCACGTCCACCGAACGGTCGGTGCCGTTGAATTCGATGCCGCGCAGGCGTTGCAGGATCTGGTCGCGGCTCAGCACTTCACCGGCATGTCGGGCCAGTACCACCAGCAGGTTGTACTCACCGCTGGACAGTTCCACCAATTGCTCGCGCCAGGTCACGGTGCGTTCGGACAAATCGATGCACAGGTTGCCCATCAGAATGCGGTCATTGACGGTCTGCGGCTCGCTGAGGCTGCTGCGGCGCAACAAGGTCCGCACCCGGGCCAGCAGCACCCGCGGCTCGCAGGGCTTGGTCACGTAGTCGTCGGCGCCCATTTCCAGGCCCAGGACCTGGTCGTGGCTGTCGTCGCGGGCGGTGAGCATCAGGATCGGCAAGGTCGCCGAATCGGCACGCAGCAGGCGACAGACTTGCAGGCCGTCAAGGCCTGGCAGCATCAGGTCGAGGATCACCATGTCCGGCGGATTGAGCCGTGCACGTTCGCGCACATGATCACCGCGGCCGATCACGCTGACGGAATAACCGTTGCGTTCCAGGTAGCTGGCAATCAGTTCGGCGAGGGCAGTGTCGTCTTCGACCAGGAGGATGTTAGGCATTGGGTGTTTCCAGAAAAAAGCAGTGGCGTCTGTGCCGGTCTCTTCGCGGGCAAGCCCGCTCCCACAGGGATTTGATGTGGACACACTCTCTGTGAACACCACTGACCACTGTGGGAGCGGGCTTGCCCGCGATGAGGCCGGAACAGGTGCAATAAAATTCAAGGACTGAAGGATATACGCCCTCACTCGTCTCTGAGTAAAACCCTTACACAATTTCACACAGCACCAACAAAGCTTCACCGCTACCCTCGCCTTCGCCCGGTAGGATGCCGGGAGTCTTTAATGGGGTAATACATGTCGAAGAATCTGCTTGCCAGGCTCAGTCTGATTGCACTGGCGTTGACACTGGCTGCGTGTGACAAGTCCTCTAACGCCGAGGAGCAGGCGCCGTTGGCCACGGTGCGCATCGAAACCATCGAAGCGCAGCCACTGACCATCAGCAGCGAACTGAGCGGGAGGATTGCCGCACCGCGCATGGCCGAAGTGCGTGCCCGCGTGGCCGGCGTGGTCTTGCAGCGGACCTTCCGTGAAGGCAGTGATGTGAAACAAGGCGATGTGTTGTTCCGCATCGACCCGGCGCCGTTCAAGGCTGACCTGGACAGCGCCGAAGCGGCGTTGCGCAAGGCCGAGGCCAACGCGTTCCAGGCCAGATTGCAGGAACAGCGCTACGCCCAGTTGATCGACGACAAGGCCATCAGCGGTCAGGATTACGACAATGCCCGGGCCAACGCACGGCA
Source organism: Pseudomonas sp. KB_15 (assembly GCF_052114525.1). Lineage (NCBI taxonomy): Bacteria > Pseudomonadati > Pseudomonadota > Gammaproteobacteria > Pseudomonadales > Pseudomonadaceae > Pseudomonas > Pseudomonas sp. KB_15. The sequence goes on from NZ_JBFREX010000027.1 coordinate 37,392, forward strand.
GACCGCCGCCGACGTCGCCGCCAACAAGGCAGCGGTGGAGCGCGCCCGGTTGAACCTCGGCTACGCCACCGTCACCGCGCCGATCTCCGGGCGTGTCGGTCGGGCGCTGGTCACCGAAGGCGCGCTGGTCGGGCAGAACGAAACCACGCCGCTGGCGCTGATTCAGCAACTGAACCCGATTCATGCCGACCTGACCCAGTCCACCCGCGAACTCAACGAACTGCGCCGCGCCTTCCGTTCCGGCCAGTTGCAGCAGGTCGGCCAGGACCAGGCCAAGGCCACGCTGATTCAGGATGACGGCAGCCTCTACCCGCTGCCGGGCAAAATGCTGTTCAGCGACATCAGCGTCGACCCGGGCACCGGCCAGATCATCCTGCGCAGCGAGTTCCCCAACCCCGACCTCGACTTGCTGCCCGGCAGTTTCGTGCGCGTACGCCTGGAACAAGCGGTCAACCGGCAGGGCATCAGCGTGCCGCAGCGGGCCATCCAGCGCGACAGCGCCGGCATCGCCCAGGTGCTGCTGCTCGACGCTGAACAGAAAGTCGGGCAGCAACCGGTCGAACTGGGTGCCGTGCAGAATGATCGCTGGATCGTCACCGCTGGCCTGAAAGCGGGCGACCGCATCGTCATCGAGGGCTTGCAGCACGCCCGCGTCGGCGAAAAAGTACAGATCGACGACACCCCTCTTCCACTTGCCCAGGTGACTGGTCAGTAAGCAGGACGCTTTTTTATGCCGCAGTTCTTTATCGACCGCCCGGTGTTCGCCTGGGTGGTTGCCCTGTTCATCCTGCTGGCCGGTGCGCTGGCCATTCCGCAACTGCCGGTGGCGCAATACCCCGATGTCGCGCCGCCGCAGATCGAAGTCTACGCCGTGTATCCGGGCGCTTCGGCACAGACCGTGGACGAGAGCGTGGTCAGCCTGATCGAGGAAGAGCTCAACGGCGCCGATCACCTGTTGTATTTCGAATCCCAGAGCAGCCTGGGCAGCGCCACCATCAAGGCGACCTTCCAGCCCGGCACCAACCCGGAACTGGCACAGGTCGATGTGCAAAACCGCCTCAAAGCCGTGGAGTCACGCCTGCCGCAAGCAGTGACCCAGCAAGGTTTGCAGGTGGAGAAAGTCTCCTCCGGCTTCCTGCTGTTGATCACCCTGACGTCCAGCGACGGCAAACTCGACGACGTAGCGCTCAGCGATTACCTGGCGCGCAACGTGATGAACGAGATCAAGCGTCTGGACGGTGTCGGCAAGGCACAGTTGTACGGTGCCGAACGGGCGATGCGGATCTGGATCGACCCGCAGAAACTGCTCGCCTTCAACCTGACGCCAGCGGATGTCAACACCGCCATCGTGGCGCAAAACGCCCAGGTGTCGGCTGGCAGCATCGGCGATCTGCCGACCCGCACCACCCAGGAAATCACCGCGACCATTCTGGTCAAGGGCCAGTTGTCGACCCCCGAAGAGTTTGCCGACATCGTCCTCAAGGCCAACCCGGACGGTTCGACCGTGCGCATCAGCGATGTGGCGCGGGTCGAGATCGGTAGCCAGGAATACCAGTTTTCCACGCGCCTGAACGGCAAGCCGTCCACCGCCGTCGCCGTACAGTTGTCGCCCGGAGCCAATGCGCTGAACACCGCGACCCTGGTGCGGGCGAAGATGGATGAGCTGTCGCGCTATTTCCCGGCGAACGTCGAATACAAGATCCCGTACGACACCTCGCCCTTCGTCAAAGTGTCGATCACCAAGGTCGTCTACACCCTCGGCGAGGCCATGCTGCTGGTGTTCGCGGTGATGTTCCTGTTCCTGCAAAACATCCGCTACACGCTGATTCCGACGCTGGTAGTGCCGGTGGCGTTGATGGGCACTTTTGCCACGATGCTGGCGCTCGGGTTTTCGATCAACGTGCTGACCATGTTCGGCATGGTGCTGGCCATCGGCATTCTGGTGGACGACGCCATCGTGGTGGTGGAGAACGTCGAGCGGATCATGGCCACCGAGGGCTTGTCGCCCAAGGACGCCACGCGCAAGGCCATGAAACAGATCACCGGAGCAATCATCGGTATCACCCTGGTGCTGGTGGCGGTGTTCATTCCAATGGCCTTCATGCAGGGCTCGGTCGGGGTGATTTACCAGCAGTTCTCGCTGTCGATGGCCACCTCGATCCTGTTCTCGGCATTCCTCGCCCTGACCTTGACCCCGGCCTTGTGCGCGACGTTGCTCAAGCCGATTGCCAAAGGCGAGCACCATGAAAAAACCGGTTTCTTTGGCTGGTTCAACCGTCGCTTCGAGCAACTGACCGGGCGCTATCAGGGCTGGGTCGCCTATGCACTGAAACGCAGCGGGCGCTTTCTGCTGATCTACGGCGTGCTGCTGGTAGGGCTGGGGCTGTGCTTCAGTCGCCTGCCCTCGTCGTTCCTGCCGGTGGAAGACCAGGGTTACACCATCACCGACATTCAACTGCCACCGGGTGCGAGCAAGAACCGCACGGTGCAGGTGGCCGAGCAGGTTGAAGCGCACAACGCCGGGGAACCGGGTATCCGGGACAGCGTGGTGATTCTCGGTTTCAGCTTCTCTGGCAGCGGGCAGAATGCGGCGCTGGCGTTCAGCACGCTGAAAGACTGGTCCGAGCGGGGCAGCGACGATTCGGCCGGCTCGATTGCCGACCGGGCCAACGTCGCCCTCAGCCAGATCAAGGACGCGGTGACGTTTGCCGTATTGCCGCCGCCCGTGGATGGCCTCGGTGCCTCCAGCGGATTCGAGTTCCGCCTGCAGGATCGTGGCGGTCTCGGTCATGCAAAATTGATGGAGGCCCGTACCGCGTTACTCGCGGCGGCCGAAAAAAGCCCGATCCTGATGAACGTGCGCGAAAGCGCCCTGGCCGAAGCACCGCAGGTGCAACTGATCGTCGACCGCAAGCAGGCCAACGCGCTGGGCGTGTCTTTTGCCGACGTCGGCAACGTGCTGTCCACGGCCGTAGGCTCGGCCTACATCAACGACTTCCCCAATCAGGGGCGGATGCAGCGCGTCGTGGTGCAGGCCGAGGGCGACCAGCGCAGCCAGGTAGCTGACCTGCTGAAGATTCACGTGCGCAACACCCATGAAAAAATGGTGCCGTTGTCAGCCTTCGTGCACGCCACGTGGACTCAGGGCCCGGCGCAGCTGACCCGCTACAACGGCTACCCGGCGATCAGCATTTCCGGTGAGCCGACGCCTGGCCACAGCACCGGTGAGGCCATGGCCGAGATCGAGCGGTTGGTGGCGCAAGGCCCGGTCGGCCTGGGCCAGGAATGGACCGGGCTGTCGTTGCAGGAACGTTTGTCCGGTAGCCAGGCGCCGATTCTGCTGGGGCTGTCGCTGTTGATCGTGTTCCTGTGCCTGGCGGCGTTGTACGAGAGCTGGTCGATCCCGACCTCCGTGCTGCTGGTGGTGCCACTGGGCGTGCTCGGCGCGGTGCTGGCCGTGACCTTGCGCGGGATGCCCAACGATGTGTTCTTCAAGGTCGGGCTGATCACCATCATCGGCTTGTCGGCGAAGAATGCGATCCTGATCATCGAGTTCGCCAAGAGCCTGTACGACGAAGGCCACGACCTGATCGACGCGACCCTGCAAGCGGCACGCCTGCGGTTGCGGCCGATTGTCATGACCTCGCTGGCGTTCATCCTTGGCGTGGTGCCGTTGGCGATCGCGACCGGCGCCAGTTCGGCGAGCCAGCAGGCCATCGGCACCGGGGTGATCGGCGGGATGATCACGGCGACGTTGGCGGTGGTGTTCGTGCCGGTGTTTTTTGTGGTGGTGATGAAACTCGTGCGCAAGCGCCATAAAAACACCTGATCAACACCACTGTCCCAATGTGGGAGCGGGCTTGCTCGCGAAGAAGCCGTCACATTCGACATCCGTGTTGATTGACAGTCCGTCTTCGCGAGCAAGCCCGCTCCCACAAGGGATCTCAGTGATTTCAAGAATGGGGTCACCTGGGCTAAGGTGTTTGCATAGCCCCAACCCCATCGAGCCTCCATGTCCTTCCTCACCCACACCCACCCTCGCCTGTCCGCCGCCATCCTGCTGGGCATCGCGGTGGGCATTCTGGCTCCGGCCGATTCGCTGATCAGCAAGATCCTCTTCGGCTGGAATGCCGGCGTCTGGATCTACCTGTTGCTGATGTTCTGGCTCACCGTGCGTTCGAAAGCGACTGACGTAAAACGCATCGCCGAAATCGAGGACGAAAACGCCGGGCTGGTGCTGGCAATCGTGTGCGTCGCGGCACTGGCCAGTCTGGCGACCATCACCTTCGAACTGGCGGGCAGCAAGGAACTGGAAACCACGCGCAAGCTGTTGCACTACGGCTTCACCGCGCTGACGGTGATCGGCTCGTGGCTGCTGATCGGGGTGATTTTCAGCGTGCATTACGCGCGACTGTTCTACACCTGGAGCGGCAAGGAGCCGGCATTGCGCTTCGCCGAAGGCCTGACGACGCCCAATTACTGGGACTTCCTGTATTTCTCGTTCACCGTCGGCGTGGCGGTGCAAACCTCCGATGTCGGCGTGGCGACCCGGGAGTTGCGCAAGATTGTACTGGCGCAATCGTTGATCGGTTTTCTGTTCAACACGGCCATCCTTGGATTCTCGATCAACATTGCCGCCGGGCTGTTCAACTGACAACTGCACAAACGTTCCAGTCATCGTCCTGAATCCGCCCGTCGGTATAAATCGACTCAGGGGCTTGACGAGGCATTTGGTTTTGGTGTCTTCTGAAACCGGTTTCAGCGCAATGCGCAAACCTCATAAATCCAATAAGAAGGTTTCAGACCGTGAACGATTTCTCCGCCGCCCAGCGCAGCCGCGTGACCATGCTCGACGTGGCCGAACACGCCAAGGTCTCCAAGGCCAGCGTTTCGCGGTTCATCGGCGAAGACCGCGCCCTGCTCTCCGATGCCATTGCCCAACGCATCGAGCAGGCGATTGCGGAGTTGGGCTATCGCCCGAACCAGATGGCCCGAGGCCTGAAGCGCGGGCGTACCCGCCTGATCGGCATGCTGGTGGCCGATATCCGCAACCCTTATTCGATTGCCGTGATGCACGGGGTGGAAACCGCCTGCCGTCAGCACGGCTACAGCCTGGTGGTGTGCAACACCGACCGCGATGATGAGCAGGAACGCCAGCACCTGGCCTTGCTGCGCTCGTACAACATCGAAGGTCTGATCGTGAACACGCTCGGCCATCACCGTGACGAGTTGCACGAACTGCACCGGGAAATGCCCCTGGTGCTGGTGGACCGCAAGGTCGAGGACCTGGAAAGCGATATGGTCGGCCTCGATAACCCGGCCGCCGTCGAGACGGCCATCGTCCATCTTGAACAACGCGGTTATCACGACGTGCTGATGGTGACCGAACCCTTTGACGGCACCAGTTCGCGGATCGAGCGGGTCAGCAGTTTCAAGGCGCAGATCGCACAGCGCCCGACGCTCAACGGGACGATCATCGAAACCGGCAGCGAACTGACCGCACAACTTAAAACCTTTCTCGACACGCCCGGCCCTGGCCCGAAAGCATTGTTTTGCGCGAACGGGATTGCGGCGCTGGCCTGCACCCATGCGTTGCGTGAGCTCAAGTGCAAGCTGTTCGAGGATGTGGGTCTGATTGCTCTGGATGATCTGGATTGGTATCCGTTGGTGGGTAGCGGGATAACCGCGCTGGCCCAACCGACCACCGAGATTGGCGCCAGTGCGTTTGAGTGTTTGCTCAAGCGGTTGCGCGGGGATGACGGGGCGGTAAGGACTCTGGATTTTTCGGCGCGGTTGATTGTTAGAGGGTCGACTTTTGGGAATTCGCGTTGACTGGTCTGGCGTATTCGCGAGCAAGCCCGCTCCCACATTTGATCGAGTTCCGTCAGAAGAAATGCGGTCGAATGTGGGAGCGGGCTTGCTCGCGAAGGGGCCATCAAGATCACCCACTATTTTTTTGAACAAAAATGAAACCGGTTTCAGAGGTAAAACAACAATGAACAAACCAGCTGTTTCCATCAGCCTGTCGAGCTACGGCGCCGACCTTGTGCGCCAACGCGGCCAAGGCAGTTTCATCGAAATACTGGCCGCCGCCGGCGCCACGCGCATCGAATGGCGCGAAGAATTGCTGACCGGCGAAGTGCCCGCGCAACTGGCGGAGGCGACCCAGGCCGAGGGTCTGGAAAGTGTCTACTCCTCACCGATGGAGTTGTGGCTGGCCGGCCAATCGAAACCCAACGCCGAGCTGATCACCGCCTTGCAACGTGCCCGGGCCTTTGGCGCCAATTGGCTGAAAGTGTCGCTGGGCTATTTCACAGACAACTGCGACTTGCAGGCCCTCGCCCGCATGCTCGGGCAAAGCCCCGTGCAGTTACTGGTGGAAAACGACCAGACCTTGCACGGTGGTCGCATCGAGCCGTTCCAGCGTTTTTTCGCGGACGTCGAACAGCACAAGCTGCCGATCAAAATGACTTTCGATATCGGCAACTGGCACTGGCAGGACCAGTCCGCCGGCAGCGCCGCGCGGCTTCTCGGACGCCACGTCGGCTATGTGCACTGCAAAGCGGTCACCCGTCGCGCCGATGGCAAGCTGGTCGCCATTCCGCCGGCCGCCAGCGACTTGCAACAGTGGGAACACCTGCTGAGGCACATGGCCCAAGGCGTTATGCGGGCAGCGGAATATCCGCTGCAAGGCGATGACCTGGTGCAACTGACCCGCGAACATGTGGCCGCCCTCGCTCACCTCGGCCAATGGCAGTTGGAGAGCGCTCATGTCTGAGATCGATATCCTCTCGTTCGGTGAAACCATGGCGATGTTCGTCGCCGAGCAGGCTGGCGACCTGGCCGAGGTCAGCGCTTTCCACAAACGCATCGCCGGGGCAGACAGCAATGTTGCGATCGGTTTGTCGCGGCTGGGTTTCAAGGTGGCGTGGTTGAGCCGGGTCGGGGCCGATTCGTTGGGTCGGTTCGTTGTCGACACCCTGGAAAAAGAAGGCCTGGATTGCCGTCACGTCGACATCGACACTGCCCACCCCACCGGTTTTCAACTCAAGTCCCGCACGGATGATGGCAGCGATCCCTCCGTTGAGTACTTCCGGCGCGGCTCCGCGGCCAGTCACCTGTCGTCGCACTCGATCGTCCCCGAATTGCTCAAGGCCCGGCACCTGCACGCCACCGGCATCCCCCCGGCGCTGTCGGAAACGGCCCGGCAGATGTCGTTCGAATTGATGACCCGCATGCGCGATGCCGGGCGCAGCGTGTCCTTCGACCCGAACCTGCGTCCCGGCCTGTGGGCCAGCGAGCAACAAATGATCACCGAGATCAACCGCCTCGCCGCCCTCGCCCATTGGGTGCTACCTGGGTTGAGTGAAGGTCGCTTGCTGACCGGTTTCGAAGACCCGTCGGACATCGCCGCGTTCTACCTCGACCAGGGCGCCGAAGCCGTGGCGATCAAACTGGGGCCGCACGGTGCTTATTACCGCACGCACCTGGATGCCGGTTTCGTCGCCGGGGTGCCGGTGGAAACGGTGGTCGATACGGTGGGCGCCGGCGATGGTTTTGCCGTGGGCATGATCAGCGCACTTCTGGAAAACCATAGCTTTGCCGACGCCGTGAAGCGCGCCAACTGGATTGGCAGCCGGGCGGTGCAGAGTCGGGGGGATATGGAGGGGTTGCCTACCCGATCCGAAATGGTCAGCGAATTTGAGGCCGCCATCGCGAGCAAGCTCGCTCCCACAGGGGATTTATGTCGAACGTAGATCCAATGTGGGAGCGAGCTTGCTCGCGATGAGGCCAGTACAGGCACTGAATAACAACCCGTTACCTGCTGCGACAAAAACAACAAGCTCAGGAGCACCACTCATGAAAACCGCAACGCTCGCCACCCGCCGCTGGTGGTACATCATGCCCATCGTGTTCATCACCTACAGCCTGGCGTATCTGGATCGTGCCAACTACGGCTTTGCCGCCGCCTCCGGGATGGCCGCCGACCTGATGATCACACCGGGCCTGTCGTCGATGCTCGGCGCGCTGTTCTTCCTCGGCTACTTTTTCTTCCAGGTGCCTGGCGCGATCTACGCGCAGAAACACAGTGTGAAGAAGCTGATTTTCGTCAGTCTGATCCTCTGGGGCAGCCTCGCGACTTTGACTGGTATCGTCTCCAACGCCTATTGGCTGATCGTCATTCGCTTCATGCTCGGCGTGGTCGAGGCCGCGGTGATGCCGGCGATGCTGATCTACCTGTGCCACTGGTTCACCCGCGCCGAACGCTCGCGGGCCAACACCTTCCTGATTCTCGGCAACCCGGTGACCATGCTCTGGATGTCGGTGGTGTCGGGGTATCTGGTGCAGCACTACAGCTGGCGCTGGATGTTCATTGTCGAAGGTTTGCCGGCAGTGCTCTGGGCTTTCATCTGGTGGCGTCTGGCCGATGATCGTCCGTCACAAGCCAAATGGCTCAACGATCAGGAAAAGCAGGATCTGGAAAGCGCACTGGCCGCCGAGCAGGTTGGCATCAAGGCCGTGAAGAACTACGCCGAAGCCTTCCGCTCGCCGAAAGTGGTCATCCTGGCCTTGCAGTTTTTCTGCTGGAGCATCGGCGTCTACGGCTTTGTGCTTTGGCTGCCGTCGATCCTCAAGGCCGGCGCGCAGATGGACATGGTCCAGGCCGGCTGGCTCTCCGCGCTGCCGTACCTGGCGGCAGTGATCGGCATGCTGTTGGTGTCCTGGGGTTCGGACAAGCTGCAAAAACGCAAACGCTTCGTCTGGCCGCCGCTGCTGATCGCGTCGATTGCGTTCTACGGCTCCTATGCCCTCGGTGCCGAGCATTTCTGGTGGTCCTACACGCTGCTGGTGATTGCCGGCGCCTGTATGTACGCGCCCTACGGCCCGTTCTTCGCAATCATCCCGGAAATCCTCCCGGCCAACGTCGCCGGTGGCGCCATGGCGCTGATCAACAGCATGGGCGCCCTCGGTTCGTTTGGCGGCTCCTGGCTGGTCGGCTACCTGAACAGCTCCACCGGCTCGCCGGGTGCGTCGTACCTGTTGATGAGCGGCGCGTTGATGTTCTCGGTGGTACTGACGATTTTCCTCAAGCCCGGTGCCAGCGACCGGGAGCGGCCCACAGCTACTGTAGCGCGCACCGCCACAGCCCATTCCTGAATTGATGTCGAGATGAACACCATGAAAAAACAGGTCGTCCTGTACAAGAAACTCTCGCCGCTGTTGATGGCGCGCCTGCACGAGCAGACCGAAGTGACGCTGATCGACAACCTCGACAGCGAAGGCCTGGCCAAGCTGCGCGACGCCCTGCCCCGCGCCCACGGCCTGCTCGGCGCCAGCCTGAAACTGGATGCCGGACTGCTCGACCTGGCGCCGAACCTTGAAGCCATTGCCAGCGTTTCGGTGGGCGTCGACAACTACGATATCGACTACCTGAGCGAGCGGCGCATCCTGCTCAGCAACACGCCGGACGTGCTCACTGAAACCACCGCCGACACCGGCTTCGCCTTGATCCTGGCCACGGCCCGGCGCGTGGTGGAACTGGCGAACCTTGTTCGCGCAGGCGGATGGCAGCGCAACATCGGCCCCACGCATTTCGGCAGCGACGTGCATGGCAAGACCCTGGGCATCATCGGCATGGGCCGCATCGGCGAGGCACTGGCCCAGCGCGGGCATTGCGGTTTCGGCATGCCGGTGATCTATCACAGCCACTCGCCGAAACCGGCGGTGGAGCAGCGTTTCAATGCGCAGTACCGGACCCTGCCCGAACTGCTGCAACAAGCGGATTTCATCTGCCTGACGCTGCCACTGACCGCGGATACCGAAGGCCTGATCGGCGCCGAACAGTTCGCCCTGATGCGCCCGCAGAGCATCTTCATCAACATCTCCCGGGGCAAGGTGGTGGACGAAGCGGCGCTGATCGAGGCGTTGCGTACGGGCCAGATTCGCGCGGCGGGACTGGATGTTTTCGAGCGCGAGCCGTTGAATCCCGACTCGCCACTCTTGCAGCTGGACAATGTGGTAGCGACACCGCACATAGGCTCGGCGACCCATGAAACGCGGGAAGCCATGGCCAAGTGTGCGGTGGACAATCTGCTGGCGGCGCTGGCGGGTGAGCGGCCGGTGAACCTGGTGAATGGGGTAGCGTGGCAGGGTTGAGGAAGTTAGATAATCCTTTATCGGATGGTCCAATACCCCCGGCCCCGTACCGCATCCCCCGTAGCAGCTGGCGAAGCCTGCGTTCGGCTGCGCAGCAGTCGTAAAACCTGAGTGCGAGGTCTACCTGAAACACCGCGTGGTCTGATTTCACGACTGCTACGCAGCCGAACGCAGGCTTCGCCAGCTGCTACGGGCCGAGTGGTGGCATCAGGCGCGGCGTGCTTCGAGCAGGTCCGTGGCACACAGCACGATGCGCCGGCAGGCATCCGCCAGTTTCGGCCGATCGACCACCAGGCCGATGCGGATATGCCCCGCCGCACTCGGCCCGAAGGCTTCACCGGCCAATACCGACACACCGTACCCTTCCAGCAGCCGCTCGGCGAAATGCTGGGCCGACAACCCGGTGGGGCGCACATCGACCATCACGAACATGCCGCCATCGGGGCGGATCGCCCGCAGACCGGCGCAATGATCGAGACTTGCACACACCAGGTCACGACGCTGGCGATACTCTTCGCGCATCGAGGCCACTTCCGGCAGGTCCCGGTCCAGCGCCAACTGCGCGGCGTTCTGCACGAAATCCGGGATACCGAACAACATGCTGAGCGACAAGTTGACCAGATGCCCGGCCATGGGTTTGGGCCCGATCACCCAGCCCACTCGCCAGCCGCTCATGGCGTGGGACTTGGACAGGCTGTTGATCGTCGCCGTCCGTTCGGCCATGCCCGGCAGACTCGCCGGACTGATGTGCTCACCCTCGTACAACAGATCGCTGTAGACCTCATCGCTGATCAGCCACAAATCGTGGCGAATGCACAGCGCCGCCAGCTCCTGCCAGCTCGCCAGTGACAAACTGGCGCCGGATGGATTGTTCGGACTGTTGAGCAGGATGGCGCGTGTTTTCGGTGTGATCCGTGCCGCGACATCCGCCGGGTCGACGCGAAACCCGTTCTGCGGGCGCACTGGCACCGGGACCACTGTGGCCGCACAAGCGCCGATCACGCCTTCATAAGTCACGTACATCGGCTCGGCGACTATCACTTCATCGCCCGGATCGAGCAGGCATTGCGCCACCGAATACACCGCGCACTGCGCGCCTGGAAAGACGATCACATGTTCGGCATCCACCGCCTGACCGCTACGGTGCCGATGCCGGCTAGCAATGCTGTCGCGCAGCCCTCGACTGCCGCGCACTTCAGGATAGTGCGTATTACCGGCCAACAGGCTGGCAATGGCCGCCTGGACAATCGGTTGCGGCGTGTCGAAATCCGGGTCACCGATCGACAGCAGCAAGACATCGACGCCCTGTTCGCGCAACGCCAGCGCTCGATCGTGAATCTGCCAGGCCGCCGCTCCGTCACCGGCGATTCGTTGAGTCAAGGCTGAATAGCGCATGTCTTTCTCCTGTCGCGCGGGTGCTCCAGCCTCAACCCTATCTCAATTCAGGAAATGCGCCACTATTGCAGGGATGCTCTTTATTCTTCGGGCCCGATCCGCACCTGGGCCCTGGCCACCCGCCACACCCGCGCCACATCGTTCGCCCGCTCACGCAGCAAGCGCGGTGCTTCGGCACAAGCCCGTTCCAGAGTCATCGGCCCGCTCGCCAGGGCAAACGCAGCGTCGATGCCATGTTCATAGAGCGCCTGATAACCCTCGCCCAGCGTGCCGGCAATGACGATGACCGGCACGTCGTGCTGCCTGGCGACACGCGCCACACCAAACGGCGTCTTGCCGCGCAGGGTTTGCGCATCGAAACGCCCTTCGCCGGTGATCACCAGATCGGCGCCTGCAACGGCGTCGGCCAGGCCCACGAGTTCGGCAACCACCTCGACCCCGGCCTTGAACTGCGCGCCCAGGAACGCTTTGGCGGCAAACCCCAGGCCACCCGCCGCGCCGCTGCCCGGTTCGTCGCGCACGTCGTTGTTCAAGGCAGTCGCGCAATGGTCGGCAAAGTGTCCGAGGGCGCGGTCCAGTAGTTCGACCTGCGCGGGCGAGGCGCCTTTTTGCGGGCCGAAAATCGCCGAGGCTCCGTGGGGGCCGCACAGCGGGTTGTTGACGTCAGCCGCGATGTCGAAGCGTACCTGCGCCAGACGCGGATCAATCTCGCTCAGGTCGACGCGGGCCAATTGCCCAAGGGCGAGGCCGCCTGGTGACAGCGTCTGCCCCTGAGCGTCCAGCAGTTTCACGCCCAAGGCCTGCATGGCACCGGCGCCGCCGTCATTGGTCGCACTGCCGCCAATCGCCAGGATCACCCGTTGTGCACCGGCATCCAGCGCGGCACGGATCAATTGTCCGGTGCCAAAGGTGCTGCTGATGCACGCATCCCGTTGAGCCACCGGGACCAACTGCAAACCGCTGGCCTCGGCCATCTCGATGATCGCGGTGTGGCTCTGCGGCAACCAGCCCCAGGCAGCATCCACCGTCGGCCCCAGCGGCCCGCGAACCAGGGTGCGGCGCAGTTCGCCTTCGCACGCTGCAAGAATCGACTCGACAGTCCCTTCCCCGCCGTCGGCCATCGGGCATTTGATCAATTGAGCATCCGGCCACACCTGCGCCAGCCCCAACGCGATGGCATCGGCCACGCCTTGAGCGCTGAGGCTGTCCTTGAACGAATCGGGGGCGATCACGATTTTCATGGGAATTCTCCAGTTCCAATGTCCCCATGCTGCCAGCAGGCATGAACAATAACGCCGGTCCGCTGCACAAGCGGCTTTGAGGATTATTGTTCATTTCCACAAAACCTTCTCCCTGCCACCTTCACCCGTAGCAGCTGCCGAGCCTGCGAGGCTGCGTTCGGCGGCATAGCCGTCGTGAATTCAAACGCTACGGTATTTCAGGAAAACCGCATGCATAGAATTGACGACGGCTCCGTCCGAACGCGGCCCGCGCCGAACGCAGCCTCGCAGGCTCGGCAGCTGCTACGGGTTGACGTCGGTTTGTGGGAGTAATTGCACGCCGAGGTACAGTGCGAGCATGCCGTCCAGGCGTAGAGGATCAACTCCACTCAGTTCGGCAATCCGTTCCATGCGATAACGCAGGCTGTTGCGATGAATGCCCAGGGCATCGGCGCAGGCCTGGCTCTGGCCGTCGTGTTCGCACCAACTGCGCAGGGTCGCCAGCAACTGACCATTGCTGTCCTTGGCAATGACCTTGCGCAGCGGGCTGAGCAATTCGTCGAGGGCGTCGTCGTTGCGGTGGCGCCAGAGCATCACCGGTAGCCGATAGCGGGTCAGCGTCAGCAATCTGGAGCGCGGCAACACATCGCGACCATAGGCCAGCAAGTCACCGACCCGGCGATAGCAGCGGCGCAAACCCGCCAGCCCATCGGCCTGACCACCCACGGCTATGCGCAGGATGTTCCAGCCCAGGCCGTCGAGTTTGTCCAGCAAGCGCTCGTTCTCGACCGACTGGCTGGCCGGCCGGCACCAGAGCAACGAAGTTTTGGCCGAGCTCACGCACCAACTGTCGGGGTGACGGGTCGTCAACCAGGCACTCAGTGCCTCGACGGTTTGCCCGGGTGCGTGCTCCAGGCCCAGCTCGAAAAGGTACGGCACTCGGGTCATCTGTGGCTTGAGGCCCAACTGCTGCGCTTCATCGACCAGTCGCGGAGAATCCCCGGCTTCGCTGAGTAGCAACGCCAGCAAATCATCGCAGCGCTGGCGCCGCCATTGCTGTTCGGCCTGCTGGTTGCGCTGGCCCACCAGCATTTCGGCGGTCATGCGCACCAGTTCGGCGTAGGTGCGCAGTTGCTCGGGCTCGCCGGTGATACCCAGTACACCGATCAGGCGCTGATCAAGCAACAACGGCAGGTTGATGCCCGGTTGCACGCCCTTGAGATGAATCGCCGTCTGCGCATCGATCTCCACCACGCGGCCGTTGGCCAATACCAGTTGCGCGCCTTCATGCCGGGTGTTGACCCGCTCCGGCTCGCCGCTGCCCAGGATCAGGCCCTGGCTGTCCATGACGTTGACGTTGTACGGCAGGATGGCCATCGCCCGGTCGACGATGTCCTGGGCCAGGTCGTGATCGAGTTCGAACATACAAGTGATCCTTGAAGACAGTGATGGAACGGGTTGTTCACCCGCACAGGCCTTGGTTGCAAACCCTGTGCTCAGGCACAAAGACAGCCACCCTGAGGGTGGTCGAGACTCTCCTGGCGATCAACGTTACCCTTTGCATCGCAAAAAATCATAATAAAGAGAGAGCCGCCATGACACAGAGCGCCGTAGCGTCCGACGCCATCGCTGACGACAAAAACGCCGTCTACAAACGCATTACCCTGCGTTTGATCCCCTTCATTTTCATCTGCTACCTGTTCAACTACCTCGACCGGGTAAACGTTGGATTTGCCAAGCTGCAGATGCTCGACGCACTGAAATTCAGCGAAACCGTGTACGGCCTCGGCGCCGGCATCTTCTTTATCGGTTACGTGCTGTGCGGCGTGCCAAGCAACCTGGCCCTGACCAGGTTCGGCCCGCGGCGCTGGATCGCGCTGATGATGATCACCTGGGGCATGCTGTCGACCTGCCTGCTGTTCGTCACCACCCCGACCGGGTTCTATACCCTGCGCCTGTTCACCGGTGCCGCCGAAGCCGGGTTCTTCCCGGGCGTGGTGTTGTATCTCTCGCAATGGTTCCCGACCTTCCGCCGGGGCCGCATCATGGCGCTGTTCATGTCGGCGATTCCGGTATCCGGTCTGTTGGGTAGCCCGTTCTCTGGCTGGATTCTCAACCACTTCGCCGCAGGCCAGGGCGGACTCGCTGGCTGGCAGTGGATGTTCCTGCTGCAAGGCATTCCAACCGTGATCCTCGGTGCGCTGGCTTATTTCCTGCTCAGCGACAGTTACGCCAATGCCAAATGGCTGACCCCGTTCGAGCGTTCGGTGCTGGAAGCCGACCACGCCTTCGATCTGGCCAACAAACCGAAAACCACGACTGATTCGCTGCTGGCGGTGTTCAAGAACCCGGCGATCTGGGCCTTCGGCCTGATCTACTTCTGCATCCAGAGCGGTGTGTACGCGATCAACTTCTGGCTGCCATCGATCATCAAGAACCTGGGCTTCAACGATAACCTGGTAATCGGCTGGCTCAGTGCGATTCCGTACCTGCTGGCAGCGGTGTTCATGCTGATGGTTGGCCGCTCGGCGGACTTGCGCAAAGAGCGTCGCTGGCATTTGGTGGTGCCGATGTTGATGGGGGCGCTGGGGCTGCTGATCGCTGTGAACTTCGCCGCCAACCCGGCCATCGCCATTCTCGGCCTGAGCATCGCCACCATGGGCGCCCTCACCGGCCTGCCGATGTTCTGGCCGGTGCCGACCGCCCTGCTCAGTGCCGGCGCCGCTGCGGGTGGCCTGGCGCTGATCAACTCGATGGGACAGATGGCCGGCTTCCTCAGCCCGTATCTGGTGGGCTGGGTCAAGGACAGCACCGGTTCGACCGATGCGGCGCTGTACCTGCTGGCGGGTGTGATTGTCTGCGGCAGTCTGCTGGCGTTGCGCATGACTCGTACGCTGCGCGCCTGATCACCGCCCCCCCTGTAGGAGCGAGCTTGCTCGCGATGACGGACTGTCAGTCAACACAGATGTTGAATGTAAAACCGCCATCGCGAGCAAGCTCGCTCCCACAATTTGATCCCGGTGTGTTCGATATTTCAGTTTGATCCCTGCAGTTGTTCTGGTATCTGATTGAGCCTTTCCCACTGGTAAAAGGATTTGCTCATGAGCTATCGCACACTGGGTCATTCGGGTCTTCAGGTGTCCACCCTGACCCTGGGCACCATGATGTTCGGCGAACAGACCAGCACCGATGATTCCCTGCGAATCATCGACAAGGCCTGGGACCAGGGCATCAATTTCATCGACACCGCCGACGTCTACACCAACGGCCGTTCCGAAGAAATCGTCGGCGAGGCCATCGCCAGTCGCCGTCATGAATGGGTGCTGGCCACCAAAGTCGGCTTCGGTCCCGTGGACGGCATCCCCAACCGCAGCGGCCTGAGCCGCAAGCACCTGTTCAACGGCATCGATGCGAGCCTGACCCGCCTGGGCACCGACTACCTCGACATCTATTACCTGCACCGCGAAGACCACAATACGCCGCTGGAAGTCACGGTATCGGCCATTGGTGATCTGATTCGCCAGGGCAAAATCCGCTATTGGGGCCTGTCGAACTACCGTGGCTGGCGTATCGCTGAAGTGATTCGCGTGGCCGACAAGCTGGGGGTCGACCGGCCGGTAATCAGCCAGCCGCTGTACAACATCGTCAACCGCCAGGCCGAAACCGAGCAAATCACGGCTGCCCAAAACTACGGTCTGGGCGTGGTGCCCTACAGCCCGCTGGCGCGCGGGGTACTCAGCGGCAAGTACGCGCCGGATGTGCAACCGGACGCCAACAGCCGTGCCGGACGCCAGGACAAACGCATCCTGGAAACCGAATGGCGCGTCGAATCCCTGCGTATTGCCCAGCAAATCCAGCAATACACCCAGGAGCGCGGTGTCGGCATTGTCGAGTTCGCGATTGCCTGGGTGCTGAACAACAGCGCAGTCACCTCGGCCATTGTCGGGCCGCGCACCGAAGCGCAGTGGGACGCCTACACTAAGGCGCAGGCGGTGAAGATCACGGCACAGGACGAGGCGTTCATCGATTCGCTGGTGACGCCGGGACATGCGTCGACACCGGGGTTCAATGATGTGAGCCATTTTGTGTCGGGGCGTACACCGCGCATTAGCTGATCAGCCCTTTCCCATGTGGGAGCGAGCTTGCTCGCGATAGCAGATTCACATTCAACATCAATGTTGGCTGGTGTACCGCTATCGCGAGCAAGCTCGCTCCCACAGGTTATTACTACACGTCGCTGCTCACCCCCTTGAGCGGCGTGGAAATCTTCGGTTGGCGCATGCTGCTGACCGTGCCCTGCATGACCGTGTTCATGGTGTGGTCCGGGGAATGGAAACGCGTGCTCGAAATTGTGCGGCGCGCCATGGCCAACCCGAAACTGATTGGCGGGCTGATCGCCTCCGCTGCCCTGCTCGGCGTGCAACTGTGGCTGTTCATGTGGGCGCCGCTCAACGGCTACAGCCTCGACGTATCACTCGGCTATTTCCTGTTGCCGCTGACCATGGTCCTGACCGGCCGCCTGGCCTATGGCGAACGCCTGTCCTATCTGCAAAAAATCGCCGTGGTGTTCGCCTGCCTGGGCGTGATCAACGAGGTGTATCAGGTCGGAGGTTTTTCCTGGGCGACCTTGCTGGTCTGCATTGGCTATCCGACCTACTTCGTCGTGCGCAAACGGCTGGCGGCGGACAATCTCGGCGGTTTGTGGCTGGACATGGCGTTGACGCTGCCGGTGGCCTTATGGTTCGTTCAGAGTGGCGCACAAGGTTTCGGTGTGTTTGACCAGCATCCATGGTTGTCGCTGTTGATTCCGATGCTCGGCGTGATCAGCGCGTCGGCACTGGTGGTCTACATCATTGCCAGCCGCCTGCTGCCGTTCAGCCTGTTCGGCCTGTTGAGCTACGTCGAACCGGTGCTGCTGCTGGGCGTGGCGTTGCTGCTGGGAGAGAGTATCAAGGCCGGCGAATGGCTGACGTACATCCCGATCTGGATGGCCGTGCTGGTGCTGATGTTCGAAGGGTTCAAGCACTTGGTCCGACAGCGCAGAGCTTGAGGCCACGCAAAAACAAATGTGGGAGCGAGCTTGCTCGCGATTGCGGTGTGTCAGTCAACATTAATGTTGAATGTACAACCGCTATCGCGAGCAAGCTCGCTCCCACAGTTTTATTGGTGTAACGGTTTAGTCGGTGGAGAGAACACCACGACGAACCTGGTCACGCTCGATGGATTCGAACAGCGCCTTGAAGTTGCCTTCGCCGAAACCGTCGTCGCCCTTGCGCTGGATGAACTCGAAGAACACCGGTCCCATCAGGGTTTCCGAGAAGATCTGCAGCAGCAGACGCTTGTCGCCCGACTCGGACGAACCGTCCAGCAAAATACCCCGCGCTTGCAGTTCGCCCACCGGCTCGCCGTGGTTTGGCAAGCGGCCTTCGAGCATTTCGTAGTAGGTGTCCGGCGGCGCGGTCATGAAACGCATGCCGATACTTTTCAGGTGATCCCAGGTCTTGAGCAGGTCATCGGACAGGAAAGCAACGTGCTGGATGCCCTCGCCGTTGAACTGCATCAGGAACTCTTCGATCTGCCCGGCGCCCTTGGACGACTCTTCGTTCAGCGGAATGCGGATCATGCCATCGGGTGCGGTCATGGCCTTGGACGTCAGGCCGGTGTACTCGCCCTTGATGTCGAAGTAGCGGATTTCGCGGAAGTTGAACAGCTTCTCGTAGAAGTTGGCCCAGTAGGCCATGCGACCGCGATACACGTTGTGAGTCAGGTGATCGATGATCTTCAGGCCGGCCCCGACCGGGTGACGGTCAACGCCTTCGATGAACACGAAGTCGATGTCATAGATCGAGCTGCCTTCACCGAAACGGTCGATCAGGTACAGCGGCGCGCCGCCGATGCCTTTGATCGCCGGCAGGTTCAGCTCCATCGGGCCGGTTTCAATGTGAATCGGCTGGGCGCCGAGTTCCAGGGCACGCTTGTAGGCCTTCTGCGAATCCTTGACGCGGAACGCCATGCCGCACACCGACGGACCGTGCTCGGCCGCGAAGTACGAGGCCACGCTGTGGGGTTCGTTGTTGAGGATCAGGTTGATCGCGCCCTGGCGATACAGGTGCACGTCCTTGGAACGGTGGGTCGCCACCTTGGTGAAACCCATGATCTCGAAGATCGGCTCCAGGGTGTTCGGGGTCGGCGATGCAAGCTCGATGAATTCAAAGCCCATCAGGCCCATTGGGTTTTCGTATAAATCTGCCATGGTTGGCGCCTCATCATTTTTTATCAATTAACTAAGGTTAGTTGTAAGCAATGCTGAGACCGGTGGGTGGCGCACAGGAGATGCCCCGCACGCTGCGGGCGAGAAAATCACCGTAGATCAGTTGAAACCCGAATATCTTCATTGTCGACCCAAGGCTCTTGCGGGCGAGGCTTCTGCTGC
The DNA here is from genome assembly GCF_052114525.1 of Pseudomonas sp. KB_15. Classification (NCBI taxonomy): domain Bacteria; kingdom Pseudomonadati; phylum Pseudomonadota; class Gammaproteobacteria; order Pseudomonadales; family Pseudomonadaceae; genus Pseudomonas; species Pseudomonas sp. KB_15. Next base: position 56,598 of record NZ_JBFREX010000027.1, read on the forward strand.
CAGAAGACGATTATTATTGTATGCGTAAACCGATTCTACACAGCGTAAATCAGTTTGTCCGCCTTCTGTATCAAATCCCCTTTTTCCATGCCCGCGCAAGGGGTTTGTTGCAGAGGAAAATCCCCGCCAGAATCAGCCCGCCACCCAGGCACATGGCCAGCGTCAGCGGCTCATCCAGCAGCAGCGCGCCAAGGATCACTGCTGTCAACGGGTTCAAGGCAATGAACACCCCGGAACGCGTCGCGCCGATTTTGCGGATGCCGTCGTAGTAGCCAATGTACGCCAGCGCCGACCCCAGCACACCCAGGTACAAAAGGCTCAACCATTGCGGCGCACCCAGGTGGGCAATCGCGGTGACACTCGCCTCGCCGCGGACAATGCAGGTCATCCAGAGCATGACGGTGCCCAGCAGAATCGACCAGGTCACCGTTTGCACCGGCCCCAGGGTCTGGTTCAGCTCTCTGGAGAACAGCGAGTAGACAGCCCAGCCGAGGACGCAGCCGAAAATCAGCAGATCACCGAGCCAGGCGTCAGCACCGCCGGCCAGTAATTGCGGGTTGCGGCTGACGATCACCATGCTCGCGCCCGCCATGCAGATCGCAATACCGGCGACTTTCGCCCGGTTCAAACGCTCCTTGAACAGCAGCCAGGAGGCCATGCCGATCACCGCCGGATTCAGCGCCACAATCAAGGACGCCCGTGAAGCGTTGATGTATTGCAGGCCATAAAAGAAGCACAGGTTGTAAAAGAAGATCCCGAAAAAGCCAAGCAATAGCAATTGCCGCCATTGCCAGGCGCTGGGCCGGAGCAGCGGTATCCGCGCCACGCGTAAAAACAGCAGCAACGCCACACTGGCCAGTAAAAACCGCAGGCTGGCCGCCAGCAGCGGGCTGAGACTATCGGCCAGAAAGCGTCCGGCAACGAAGGTACCACCCCACACCATGGTGACCCCCGCCAGTTTCAGATACACCGGAAGATTCGATGGTTTTGACAAGGTTTGCTCGCAGATCGTCATAGATTCCAGGGCCGGATGTCGGAGAGATGACGTATCATTCTGCTAATACCAAGTCATCGTAAAATGATTAAACACTCATGACCCTCACTCAACTGGAGATTTTCTCCCTCGTGGCCGAACTCCGCGGCTTCACGGCAGCGGCCAATCGCCTGGGAATCTCCCAATCGGCGGTGTCCCATGCCTTGAAGTCCCTGGAGCTGGAGTTGGGTGTCGAACTGTTGCGCCGGCATCAATCCCAGGTCGAGCTGAGCGACATTGGCCAGCAGTTGTTGCTGCGCGCCCGGGCGATGCTGGGCCTGGCCAACACCCTGCGCCAGGAAGCGGCCGATGCAAGGGGCATGAAACGCGGCACGTTGCGTATCGGCTCCTTCGGCCCGACCTCATCGATCAAATTGTTGCCGTTGATCCTGCAGCAGTACCGCGCCGCCCATCCCGGCATCGAGGTGCATATCGACGAAGGCCCCGACCGCCAGGTGCTGCAGTGGCTGGAAGAGCGACGGATCGACATCGGCTTTGTGGTGTTGCCCGAGGAGCGTTTCGACACGGTCGCGCTGATCGAAGACCAGATGGTCGCGCTGCTGCCCGCTGGCCACCCGCTGGCGGTTCACAACAGCCTGAGCCTGAAGGATCTATGCGATTTTCCGTTTGTGCTGACCGAGGCCGGTTCTTCGGAGCTGGTTTCACGCCTGTTCACCACGGCCCGACTGACGCCCAACATCCGTTATCGCTGCTCGCAATTGATCAGCACCCTGGATGTCGTCGCTCGGGGTGACGGGGTGACGGTGGTTGCCGAAGGTTCATTGCCCAATCAAATTGACAGCCGCTGCGTGAAAAAACAGCTGTCGCCGGCGGTGTTGCGCCAGGTTGGCCTGGCGGTACTCGACCGACGCCAGGCATCACCCGCAACGCTGGCCTTTATCAAGCTGGCCGAAAGCCTTGACTTGCGTTGAGCGGCATAACCGTCAACGGCCAACTATCATGGCCCATACCCGAACTCTTCATGGGAGGCGTTTTTACCCTGCCATCAATTGAGAGCCTTACTTCTTCGTGACAGGACTCGCGAATGCCACTGAAAGCCAAAACCCGCAGTCGCAGCACAAAAGTTGCTGTCACTCTGATCAGTGGATTGCTCCCGGTGTTGCTGGGGGCCGCCATTCTTTACATGCAAGCGGGCCATGCGCTGAAGCAAAGCACCGAGCAAACCGCCGAAGAAGCGATTCGCCAGTTCGACTTGATGCTCGACAACACCGCCCAGGCCGCTCGCGAATTGCTGCCGCTGGCCGGTCAAAGTTGTGGCGACGTCAACTTGTCTCTGCGCGAGCAGGTCACTCGTCGCCCATTCGTGCGATCAACCAATCTGGCGTGGGACAACAACCTCTACTGCAGCTCGTTGTTCGGCGACTATCAGGAAAAGGTCAAGCCCGGTGACTACACCCAGGGCGCCTTATGGCTCATGAGGGGCAATGCGGTGACGCCCGACACCGCCGTGCTGGTGTACCGGCTGAGCGAAGGCAAAAAAGGTGCGCTGGCGACCGTCGATGGTTATCACTTGTGCAATATTCTGCGCCTGATAGGCCGCAAGACCATGCTATGGCTGCAAGTTGGCCCGGACTGGATGTCTGCCGACGGCAAGGTACACAGGGGCGCTGCGCCCGAACTGCCCGTTGCGCAGAGTCGATTGACCTCCGGGCGCTATGCTTATGCGGTGCAAGCCGGCTTCCCCGAAGGCGAAACCTGGCGATACATGAGCAGCGAGTATCCACCGTTGTTCAGCCTGTTGATTTTCTTCGGTGTGATTGCCGGGTCAATTGGGCATTTCCTGCAAAAGCGCTCATCGGCACCCACCCAGGAAATGCAACGGGCACTGGAAGCCGCAGAGTTCATTCCGTATTTCCAGCCCGTAGTACATGGGGACAGCAAAAGCTGGTCCGGCGCTGAAGTGCTGATGCGCTGGAAACATCCGAAGGAAGGCCTGGTGCGTCCGGACCTGTTCATCCCGTTTGCCGAGCATTCGGGATTGATCGTGCCGATGACCCGCTCGCTGATGCGTCAAACCGCCGCCCTGCTCGCGCCGCAATCCGCCAGATTCAACAAACCGTTTCACATCGGCATCAACATCACCGCCAGCCATTGCCAGGACCTGGAGCTGATCAAGGATTGTCGCGAGTTTCTCAATGCATTCGAACCGGGCTCGATCTATCTGGTGCTGGAACTGACCGAGCGTGAACTGATCGAGCCCACGGCCATTACCCTGCAACTGTTCGAGCAACTTCGCGAACTGGGCGTGAAAATCGCCATCGACGACTTCGGCACGGGTCACTCAAGCCTTGGCTACCTGCGGCAGTTCAATGTCGATTTTCTGAAAATCGACCAGAGTTTTGTCGCCATGATCGGCATCGACACACTCTCCAGCCACATCCTGGACAGCATCATCGAACTGGCGGTCAAGCTCGACCTTGCCCTGGTGGCCGAAGGTGTCGAAACCCGTGAGCAGAGCGATTACCTGAGCGTACATCAGGTCAACTTCCTGCAAGGTTATCTGTTCGGCAAACCCATGCCGGGTGCTGAATTCATTAGTGCATTAAGCAACCATTAACTAGCGGATTTAACCGACAAAACAGCGATTACACGCACCATTTTGAATCAAAACACTACTGTCGTTACATGAAGAAAAAGCCATGATTTACTCTTGGCCAATTAACTACTACAATTTTCCATGCCTGCGATAAATTGGCAGGTGAGCCACTATCACCGAGTCGCTTCAAGGCTCTTGGCTTATAGCTTTGTTTGCGGTTGGTATCAGCCAAACACACTATTGGAGTAAAGATATTGTCCAGACTCGCTGAATTCCGTGCAGCCGAAAAGGCCCTTCAAGAACAGCTCAAGCAGTTGGAATCCTTGAAGAACGATGCCGGGCTCAAGAAAGAAATCGAATTCGAAGAAAAGCTCCAGGGTTTGATGAAAACCTATGGCAAGAGCCTGCGCGATATCATCGCCATTCTCGATCCGAACCCGGCAAAATCCGGCCTGCAGCAGGCAATCGCACCTAAAACCCGTCGCGCCCGTGTGGTCAAGGTTTATCAGAACCCGCACACCGGCGAGCTGATTGAAACCAAGGGCGGCAACCACCGCGGCCTGAAAGCCTGGAAAGAACAGTACGGTGCAGCCACCGTTGATTCCTGGCTGCGCGGCTAACTCTCGCAGCGACAAAAAAGCCCTGCTCATGCAGGGCTTTTTCATGGGCTATCTAAATGCCGGAGGGCAGGCGCCGGACAATTACCTAACAGCCAACAACTTTGTGCTTAATCCATTTGGGTATCTAAAATTTTCTTCATGCATCGAAAAAGCACTGTCGCTTACTAAAGTTTCAAGCTGTTACGGGCAGCGTCTATTTCCTCCTGGCTCGCCTTATAAGCCTCGGCCTGTCCTGCGTAGGAAAGAACATAGGCCTTATCGGCATCCACCGCGGCCACCAATGTTTGAGAAAGCACATGCCTGCCGTTTTGCGTGATGGTGCAGGTTGTTTCCAGCGCAGCCAAACGACTCAACGTAGTCGAATGTATTCGCGTGCAAACACTTTGGTACCCGCCCTGAAAGAAGTCTTTTTGTACTGACTTGCGCATCTCCAGCAATACGCCTTCAAGGTTCACCTGATGATCGCTTTGCACCTGACTCATGGTCAGCTCCATCACCATGACCGGCGAGCCATTCTGATCATTTTTCACCGCCCGCTGGCGGCTGACTCCCGGCGCCGATTCAGGCACGACTTCGACCTGCCAGCCTTCCGGCCAGGTCACCACCGGCGCATCGGCACGAGCGGCGCCCACCACCGAAAGCACGCTTAGCAGGATGAACAGCAGTTTACGGAATCGAATCATTGCAATGGGCACTCAAGGATCAAGCCGTAAAGTCTGGGCCCAGGCCGGCTGTCAGGCAATAGCCGACTGTTTGGGTTTGGTGATGTCCGAACCCTTGCGTATCATTGTCGCCATTCGTTAGCCCACATATTTCCCGGAGGGCCCATGAGCCTGCACGAATTGAACACCTTCCCCGGCGTCACCGCCCAACCGGACGCCGCTACACAGAAATTTGTCTTCAACCACACCATGCTGCGGGTCAAGGACATCACCAGGTCCCTGGACTTCTACACACGCATCCTGGGTTTTACCCTGGTGGAAAAACGCGATTTCCCGGAAGCCGAGTTCAGCCTGTATTTCCTGGCGCTGGTGGACAAAAACCAGATCCCGGCCGATGCCGCCGCGCGCACCGAGTGGATGAAATCGATCCCCGGCATTCTGGAACTGACCCACAACCACGGCACCGAGAACGATGCGGACTTCGCCTACCACAATGGCAACACCGACCCGCGCGGTTTCGGCCACATCTGCATCTCGGTGCCGGATATCGTCGCCGCTTGCGAGCGCTTTGAAGCACTGGGCTGCGATTTCCAGAAACGCTTGAGCGACGGCCGCATGAAGAGCCTGGCCTTCATCAAGGACCCGGACGCCTACTGGGTCGAAATCATCCAGCCAGCACCGCTGTAAGATCCACCAGGAATCCCCTGTGGGAGCGGGCTTGCTCGCGAAGGCGTCGTATCATTCGACATTGAAGTGACTGACACTACGCCTTCGCGAGCAAGCCCGCTCCCACATTGGTGATGTGTAAGGCACAAAAAAACCCCATGATCGCTCATGGGGTTTTGTGTATTCAGCGCCGGCGGCCAATGCCCCCTGTAGGAGCGAGCTTGCTCGCGATAACCCGGAGAACGCCGCGGGGCATCTGCCAACCAGCGTTATCGTTGACGTCCATCGCGAGCAGGCTCGCTCCTACAGGGGTTTGTGTTTTCAGCGCCGGGTTTTACGCCGGGGCGGAGGTCCGGATCAAGTGATCGAAGGCACTGAGAGAAGCTTTGGCGCCCTCGCCCACCGCGATCACGATCTGCTTGTATGGCACAGTGGTCACGTCGCCGGCGGCGAACACACCCGGCACCGACGTTTCACCGCGAGCGTCAACGATGATCTCGCCACGTGGTGACAATTCGATCGTGCCCTTGAGCCAATCGGTGTTCGGCAGCAGACCGATCTGCACAAAGATCCCTTCCAGTTCCACGCTGCGCAATTCGTCGCTCTGACGATCCTTGTAGCGCAGGCCGTTGACCTTTTGACCGTCGCCGGTGACTTCAGTGGTTTGTGCACTGGTGATCACGGTGACGTTCTGCAAGCTGTGCAATTTGCGCTGCAATACCGCATCTGCACGCAACTGCACATCGAATTCAAGCAGCGTGACATGGGACACGATACCGGCCAGGTCGATGGCCGCTTCGACGCCGGAGTTACCGCCGCCTATCACCGCCACGCGCTTGCCCTTGAACAGTGGGCCGTCGCAGTGCGGGCAGTACGCCACGCCTTTGTTGCGGTATTGCTGTTCGCCCGGAACATTCATTTCACGCCACCGCGCACCGGTCGCCAGGATCACGGTTTTGGCTTTCAGCGATGCACCGCTGGCGAAGTGAATCTGGTGCAGCTCGCCATTTTTGCCGGGCACCAGTTTGTCGGCACGCTGCAGATTCATGATGTCCACGTCGTACTGCTTGACGTGCTCTTCCAGGGCCACGGCCAGTTTCGGCCCTTCGGTTTCCTGCACCGAGATAAAGTTCTCGATGGCCATGGTGTCCAGCACCTGCCCACCAAAACGCTCCGCCGCGACACCGGTGCGAATGCCCTTGCGGGCCGCATAGATTGCCGCCGAAGCACCGGCCGGGCCACCGCCGACCACCAGCACATCAAAGGCTTGCTTGGCGCTGATTTTCTCGGCCTGGCGTTCGATGCCGCTGGTGTCGATTTTGGCGAGGATTTCTTCCAGGCCCATGCGGCCCTGGCCGAAATTCACGCCATTCAGATAAATGCTTGGCACGGCCATGATCTGGCGATCATCGACTTCGGCCTGGAACAGCGCGCCGTCGATGGCGACGTGGCGAATGTTCGGGTTCAGCACCGCCATCAGGTTCAGGGCCTGGACCACGTCCGGGCAGTTCTGGCACGACAGCGAGAAGTAAGTCTCGAAGTTGAACTCGCCTTTGAGCGAGCGAATCTGTTCGATCACCTCGACACTGGCTTTGGACGGATGACCGCCGACTTGCAGCAAGGCCAGCACCAGCGAAGTGAATTCATGGCCCATGGGGATGCCGGCAAAACGCAGGCTGATGTCGGCTCCCGGGCGATTGATCGAGAACGATGGCTTGCGTGCATCATCACCGTTGTCGAGCAAAGTAATCTGGGTGGAAAGACCGGCAACGTCTTTCAACAGTTCGAGCATTTCCTGGGATTTCGCACCGTCGTCGAGGGAAGCAACGATCTCGATCGGCTGAGTGACCCGTTCCAGGTACGATTTCAACTGGGCTTTAAGATTGGTGTCCAACATACGGGCGATTTCCTTTTGCTGTTTCATATAAAGCAGGCATAAAAAAACGCCCGAGCGAATCTCGCCCGGGCGTTTTTATTGGGCGGTGCAGCTTACCGAACAGGTGCGGAGTTCCGCCCTGATGAAGCGATCACAGACTTAGATCTTGCCGACCAGGTCCAGGGACGGCGCCAGAGTGGCCTCGCCTTCTTTCCACTTGGCTGGGCAAACCTGGCCAGGGTGAGCAGCGACGTACTGGGCAGCCTTGATTTTGCGCAGCAGCTCGGAAGCGTCACGGCCTACACCGCCGTCGTTCAGTTCAACGATCTTGATCTGGCCTTCCGGGTTGATCACGAAGGTGCCACGGTCAGCCAGGCCTGCTTCTTCGATCAGCACGTCGAAGTTACGAGAGATGGCGTGGGTCGGGTCGCCGATCATGGTGTACTGGATTTTGCCGATGGCTGGCGAAGTGTTGTGCCAGGCAGCGTGGGCAAAGTGGGTGTCGGTGGAAACGCTGTAGATCTCGACGCCCAGTTTCTGGAATGCGTCGTAGTTGTCAGCCAGGTCTTCCAGCTCGGTCGGGCATACGAAGGTGAAGTCGGCCGGGTAGAAGAACACTACAGACCACTTGCCTTTCAGGTCAGCGTCCGAGACTTTTACGAAGTCGCCATTTTTGAATGCGTCAGCTTTGAACGGTTTAACTTGGCTATTGATGATAGGCATCGTTGACTCTCCGTCAGGGGTTAAGAAGTTGATGGAGAGAACTTTACTCACTCGACGGACGGTTGGCTCATTGGCAAACCTCATGCTGCTGATTGGCTTTTGCTATTAGCCGACTGTATTAATAGAAGAAAACGGTATCCAGGATTTTTTGTAGCAGCTGGCGAAGCCTGCGTTCGGCCGCGCAGCGGTCGTGAAATCAGAACTCGCGGTGTATCAGGCAGGCCATGCACGCCGGGTTGACGACCGCTGCGCAGGCTTCGCCAGCTGCTACGGATCGCGTGGATCCAGGGCGATGTGAGTCATGCCGAGGAACGGACTGACTTCGATGTAACGCATGGCCGACTTCATGTCCTTCCAGCCCACATAACTCATCAGGGACTTCAAATCCCAGCCACTCTGATGCGCCCAGGTGGCAAAACCACGACGCAAGGAGTGACTGGTGTAATGCTCGCCGGCAATCCCCGCGCGCGCCAACGCTTGGCGCAGTAGCGGAATCACACTGTTGGCGTGCAGTCCCTCCTCGCCCAGATGCCCCCAGCGGTCGATGCCACGGAACACCGGCCCACGCACCAGTGCCGCCTCGGTGATCCAGTCAATATAAGCCTGCACCGGACACAAGCGTTGCAAGGCCGGCGTCTGATACGTCTTGCCGAGGTTATCGCGATCACTCTTGCTGCGCGGCAGATAGAGGCTGATGCCGAAACCGGCACTTGCCTGCACATGCTCAACCTGAAGCCGACACAACTCATCGCTACGAAAGCCGCGCCAGAAGCCCAGCAGGATCAACGCCATGTCGCGCCTGGCCCGCAGCAATCCCGGTCGGTCACCTTCGGCCCTGGCGGTTTGCACTTCCAGTTCCAGACAACTAACCACCTGTTCCAGATGCTTAAGCTGCAAGGGTTCGGCTTGTTTTTCCTGGGCCGGGTGCAGCGCGCGGATGCCCTTGAACACCTTGCGCACCACCGGCGCCTTGGTGGGATCGGCAAAGCCCTGACTGTTGTGCCACTGCGCCAATGCCGACAAACGCAGTTTCAGCGTATTGATCGACAACACGCCGGCATGGGCCACCAGATAGCGCGCCACGCTATCGCCGGTTGCCGGCAGAAAACCGCCCCACGTGACTTCGAAGTGTTCGATGGCTGCCCGATAACTGCGACGGGTGTTGTCGCGAGTCGCGGCTTGCAGATAGCGATCCAGATCGCTCATAGGAAATGAACCTGTTTTGACCGACTGTAGGAGCGAGCTCGCTCCGGGCGGCGAACCGACGATGATCGTTAACGATGACGCTGGTTGGCAGTTGCCCCGCGGCGGTCTCAGGGGTTATCGCGAGCAAGCTCGCTCCTACAAGGGTTTGTGTACGGAAATAGCGCGAGGAATACCTCGAAACTGCGTTCACACGGGGTAATACCAGTATATCCCGTGTTAGTTGGATTCAGTATTTAACTTTATGAATTGAATGGTACAATGTGTATTTACGTGGTACGTACCACATCGCAAAAACACAGGAGAACTCATGGCACGCGGCGGTGTAAATAAAGCGGTGGTGCAAGCCGCCCGGTTGGCGATCCTCGCCCGTGGCGAAAACCCCAGCATCGATGCCGTACGGATCGAGATGGGCAATACCGGCTCGAAAACCACGATTCATCGCTACCTCAAGGAACTCGATGACAGGAACGAATCGGTCGAAGCACCGGCGGAACCGATTGACGACGAACTGATGGCGCTGGTGTCGCGACTCGCACAAAGACTCAAGGAACAAGCGCAAGAGCCCATCGACCAGGCCCGCGCGCAGTACGAGGAACAACGCAAGACGCTGGAAAAGCAGCTCAGCGAAGCACAAGAGGCCAACAGCGAACTGCACCAGCAATACGAGTTTCAGAGCCTGGCGCTGACCCAGGAGTCCGAGGCCCTGCAAGAAACCCGCGCCATGTTGCAAACGGAGCAAACCCGCAACGCCGGGCTGAACCAGGCGCTGGCCGATTTCGAATTGCGCTTGAAAGACAAGGACGAGCAGATCCGCTCCCTGGAAGAAAAACACCTGCACACTCGCGACGCACTGGAGCACTACCGCAATGCGGTCAAGGAACAGCGCGAACAGGAAATAAGCCGCCACGAAGGCCAGGTGCAACAGCTACAGATGGAACTGCGCCAGGCTCAACAAAGCGCTCTGGTACGCCAGGATGAAATCACCCAGTTGCACCGTGACAATGAACGCTTGTTGACTGAAAACCGCGGCACACTGCGCGAGCTGAGCCTGCTGCAAGAGCAGCTCAAGCAAAGCAACACCCGTCAGGATCAGTTGCTGGAACAGGCCACCCGCGTCGACGGCGAGCGCACCCTCCTCCAGGAACGCCTGCGCGTCGCCCTGCTGGAAAGTCAGGCACTCAAACAGAACGTCGATGAACAGTCGCAGATCAACAAGTCACTGGAAATTGATTTAGCCAGGACCCGGACGGATCTGGAGGAACGTGTACGTCTGGCCGCGACCATTGCGGCAGCGGCAGACGCAGCGAAGGACGATTAACCGGCGACCGGCGTGCGCATGGTGACGAACTCTTCGGCGGCCGTCGGGTGCACGCCGATGGTTTCGTCGAAGTCGCGCTTGGTGGCGCCAGCCTTCAAGGCAATCGCCAGGCCCTGGACTATTTCACCGGCATCCGGGCCGACCATGTGACAGCCCAGCACCTTGTCAGTCCTTGCATCCACTACCAGCTTCATCAGCGTGCGCTCCTGACATTCAGTCAGGGTCAACTTCATCGGCCGGAAGCGGCTTTCGTAGATCACCACTTCGTGGCCGGCTTCGCGGGCTTCTTCTTCGGTCAAACCGACGGTACCAATGTTGGGCAGGCTGAACACCGCCGTCGGGATCATCTTGTAATCCACCGGACGATACTGCTCAGGCTTGAACAGGCGTCGCGCAACCGCCATGCCTTCAGCCAGGGCCACCGGCGTTAGTTGCACGCGACCGATCACATCGCCCAGCGCCAGGATCGACGGCTCGGCGGTCTGATACAGCTCATCGACCTCGACAAAGCCTTTCTTGTCGAGTTTGACCCCGGTGTTTTCCAGCCCGAGATTGTCCAGCATCGGACGACGCCCCGTGGCGTAGAACACGCAATCGGCTTCCAGCTGGCGGCCGTCCTTGAGCGTGACTTTCAGGCTGCCATCGGCCTGCTTGTCGATGCGCTCGATATCCGCGTTGAATTGCAGGCCCATGCCGCGCTTGGTCAACTCTTCCTGCAAGTGTTTGCGTACGGAACCGTCAAAGCCGCGCAGGAACAATTCGCCACGGTACAGCAGCGTGGTCTCGGCGCCCAGACCGTGGAAAATCCCGGCGAACTCGACCGCAATGTAGCCACCGCCGACCACCAGCACACGCTTGGGCAACTCTTTGAGGAAGAACGCCTGGTTGGAACTGATCGCGTGCTCATGCCCCGCAATCTCCGGAATCTGCGGCCAGCCGCCGGTAGCGATCAGGATGTTTTTGGCGGTAAAACGCTCGCCATTGATCTCGACCTGATGCGGATCGACGATCCTGGCGTGACCTTCATGCAAGGTCACACCGCTGTTGACCAGCAGGTTGCGATAAATGCCATTGAGGCGATTGATCTCGCGGTCCTTGTTGGCGATCAGCGTCGCCCAGTCGAACTGCGCTTCATCCAGGCTCCAGCCAAAACCGGAAGCCTGCTCGAAGTCTTCGGCGAAATGCGCACCGTAGACCAGCAATTTTTTCGGCACGCAGCCGACGTTCACACAGGTACCACCCAGGTAGCGGCTCTCGGCCACGGCCACTTTCGCGCCAAACCCGGCGGCAAACCGTGCAGCCCGCACACCGCCGGAACCGGCACCAATCACATAAAGGTCAAAATCGTAGGCCATTTTCAATCTCCTCGGCAGGTGACCAGCATACCCGTAGACATTTGTGGGGCAAGCGCTGAAGACGATATGGGGCTGGAAAATGAAAAAGCCACCCGTAGGTGGCTTTTCGATACAAACAGGTCGCCGGCTATCAGTAAGCCTTGCCCGTCTTGTAGAAGTTCTCGAAGCAGAAGTTGGTCGCGTCGATGTAGCCTTCAGCGCCACCGCAATCGAAACGCTTGCCCTTGAACTTGTAGGCAATCACGCAACCATCCTGCGCCTGTTTCATCAGGGCGTCAGTGATCTGGATCTCGCCACCTTTGCCTGGCTCGGTTTGTTCGATCAGGCTGAAGATGTCCGGCGTCATGATGTAACGACCGATGATCGCCAGGTTCGACGGGGCATCTTCCGGCTTTGGCTTCTCGACCATGTTGCGCACGCGGTACAGGTCGTCACCAATCAGGTCGCCGGCAATCACGCCGTACTTGCTGGTTTCTTGCGGGTCGACTTCCATGATCGCGACGATGGTGCAGCGATACTGCTTGTACAGCTTGACCATCTGCTTCAGTACGCCGTCACCTTCCAGGTTGACGCACAGGTCATCCGCCAACACCACGGCGAACGGCTCGTCGCCGATCAGCGGACGACCGGTCAGGATCGCATGACCCAGACCTTTCATTTCAGTCTGGCGAGTGTAGGAGAACGAGCACTCATCCAGCAGGCGGCGGATGCCGACCAGGTATTTCTCCTTGTCGGTGCCCTTGATCTGGTTTTCCAGCTCGTAGCTGATGTCGAAGTGGTCTTCCAGGGCGCGCTTGCCGCGACCGGTGACGATGGAGATTTCGTTCAAGCCGGCATCCAGTGCCTCTTCGACGCCGTACTGGATCAGTGGCTTGTTCACCACCGGCAGCATTTCTTTGGGCATGGCTTTAGTCGCTGGCAGGAAGCGAGTACCGTAACCGGCTGCTGGGAACAAGCATTTCTTGATCATATAAGTCCTTGTAAGGCTGTGCGTGTACGAGTTTCGGCGCAGTCTAATCAGGCGGCGAGCACCTTACAATGCCCCGCTCTGGCTAACCGATGCCAACATAGAGAAATAATCTTGCCGATAGTTCCCTGCGGGAGTGCGCAGGTCACTGCGCAACCTCTTATACATAGCAGAGACTTGCGCAATTGCACGGTTTTCACTGACCCGGAACGCCCCACCATACGCCCATCGGCACCCGTTGAGTGCGTTTGGCGGTATCATGGCGCGATTGAACCAGACAACGAGGCAAATAGATGTCGGCAGTAAAAAGCGTCAACGGATTCCTGATCAATCAGGAGAAAGACGGTCAATGGTGGGTGGCCAGTGTCGCCGGTGAAAATATCGCCGGACCTTTCCCTTCCGAAGCCTTGGCAATCGAAGTGGCCTCGGTGCTGGAGCTTGAGCACCCGGAACCCAAGCGACGCGGCAAGGACAAAAGCTGAGCGACGCCCGATGCGACAAGCCCTGCCATTGCGCAGGGCTTTTTTATGAATAAATGCAAAGGCGTGGCCTTTGGCTATAACCTTTTGCCTGCGACGCTGTCTCAGCCTTAGCCCCCCCCCTGACGACGACCACGCCATGAAAAAATTTTTGCCTCTGATCGCAATACTGGCCCTGAGTGGCTGCGCAACGTCGAAAGAAACCTACCTGGGTAACGGAGAGCAAGGTCTATCCATTGACTGCTCCGGGGAAGCCAATTCCTGGGCTGCGTGCTACGAAAAAGCCGATGCGTCCTGCGCTGGCACCGGCTACAGGATTGTCGGAACCGATGGCACACCCTCGCTCAGGGAGAGCGAAAAGACTCTCGGCGTCGACGTCGGCGACTACAAGAGCCGCAACGTCGTGGTGATCTGCAAGTAAGGCGCCGCGCCCTACATATGGATTTCGGCGAATTTGATGCCAAGCCCGCGCACGGTATCGATCAGATCATCAAGGCGACTGAAAGACTCGACTTCATCATTGTCATCTACCAGGAAATAGCTGCGCCCGGCGCTTTTCTTGAAAAACACGATCCATTCTCCCCGCTCCGCCGGATTCTGAATCACATGGGTGGCGGAGATTGCCCCCTCTGCATGACGTTCCCGGACCTGCTCTCGCTTCATAGTCGACTCCAGAAATAACGATGCCGCCAAAGCGAGGCTTGGGCGGCATCGGTGCTGATTGTCGATAGTTTATCAGCCGGAAATGCACTCGTTGGCAGCATTCTGTACGTCCATTGGACGCACCGGGACATTGGACATGCTCTCGTGCAGCTTGATGCTGCTGCCGCCCGAGCGTTCTTCAATGTCGAATACGGCAGACGGCCCCGAGGAATACTTGAGTGGCACGATCACACGCAAACCATCCTTGTGCGGCTCGATCTGCAAGGCGCCACGGCTTTCGGCCAGCTTTTCGCTCAGACATTGCGCGTACTCATGGGGCTTCTTGCCAGAAATCACGTTCATCGTCGGCAGGGACTCGTTGATTTCCGAGACGTTCGCACAACCACTCACCGTCAATGCCATCGGCAACAACCACAAACCCCACTTCATACAAATCCTCCAATAAAGACCCTCGGACAGCGCAGGTGCGATTTTTCTCCGAGACAAACTGCTTTATCGCTCATCAAACGTGAAATAAGCGTTTTTAATTGTCAAAGCGGCCGGATAATAAGGCGTTCGGGCTGATAAACTGCGCCAATCGCCCATGCTATCGTTTTGATTTTGTAGAAAAAGCCCTTCTGGAGGCGCCTCATGAAATTTATCCATCAGCGCGAGCACCTCAATGAAGACGACATTGTCGTCATTCAATGCTCCCAAATGTGCAACATCCGTTTGATGAACGACGCCAACTTCCGCAGCTTTAAAAATGGCGGCCGTCACACCTATCACGGCGGTGCATTCGACACGTTTCCGGCCCGCATCACCGCCCCAAGCACCGGTTTCTGGAACATCACGATCGATACCGTCAACCGCCGCCCTATCAGCGTGACCCGCAAACCCACCCTGACTCACTCGATCAAAATCATTCGCCGTTCCAGCTCGAAACTGAGCTGAACAACGAACCCGAAACAACAGACAGGCAGATACAACCGTGGCCCAAACGACCAAGTACGTCATCAAATACAAACTCAACGGCGAGCGTCGCTTCGAGTTTGCCCAGCTTGAAAACGGTACCGCAGAAGAAGCCAAAGCGGCGCTGGATGCCATTCATGGACAGGACGACGTCATCAGCGAAATCAGCGTCAGCAAAGCGCTGTAACGCGATCCGGAGCGACAATGGACGTCGGCTCCCGCTCGAAATTGGACCGCAAGCGCCGGAGTGCCTGCTTCATCCTTGCCTTCCAGACTGGCCACCTCAACAACAAGAGGCCTGGCAATGAGCGAGCAATATCTGGACAGGCTGGACTGGCTCCGGCTGGAACAGCAACTTGATCAGGACGGTTACGCCGTCATCCCGTCACTGTTGAGCCACAAGGCTTGTGAGCAAGTCAGCGCCTTGTACCCTCGAACCGGGCTTTTTCGCTCCCACGTGGTGATGGCTCGCCACGGATTTGGTCGAGGCGAATACAAGTATTTCAGCTACCCGTTGCCGGAACTTGTGGCCCGCTTGCGCAACGCTTTCTACCCACGACTGGTGCCCATCGCCAATCGCTGGCATGAACAGATGGGTTTGCCCAGCCGCTTTCCTGAGTCTCATCAAGCCTTCATCGAACGCTGCCATGCCGCCGGTCAGAACCGTCCGACACCGTTATTGCTGCAATATGGTCCGCAGGACTACAACTGTTTGCACCAGGATCTGTACGGTGAGCACGTTTTTCCGCTGCAAGTGGCGATTCTGCTGTCGGACCCGGATAACGACTTCACCGGTGGCGAATTTGTCCTGACTGAACAGCGCCCGCGAATGCAGTCACGCCCGATGGTCATAGGTCTGAAGAAAGGTGACGGGTTGATCTTTGCGGTCAACCAGCGTCCGGTCGAAGGGACTCGCGGTTACTACCGAGTGACCCTGCGTCACGGCGTGAGTCGCCTGCACAGCGGCAAACGGCATACCCTTGGAATCATCTTTCACGATGCGTCATGAGCCCATGAATCCGCTGACTTTCGATCTGTTTGCCGATGCAGAGCCCGAGCAACAGCCCAGGTGCGAGCAGATCGGCGAACAGTCATACGTGCTCAGAGGCTTTGCCCTGCCCTGGCTGGAGCGCCTGCTACCCGCCCTGGAGGCGGTGCTGACGGCCGCGCCGTTTCGGCAGATGGTCACGCCTGGCGGCTTCACCATGTCGGTCGCCCTGAGCAGTTGTGGCACATTCGGCTGGACCACTGACCGCAGCGGTTATCGCTACACCCGCCACGATCCACAAACCGGTCAGCCCTGGCCAGGAATGCCCGAGGTGTTTTTCCAACTGGCGCAAGCGGCGGCACTGGCAGCAGGGTTCACCGATTTTGCGCCAGACTCCTGCCTGATCAACCGCTACATCCCCGGGGCAAAAATGTCATTGCATCAAGATAAAGACGAACATTCCTACGCAGCCCCTATCGTTTCGGTATCGCTGGGTTTGCCGGCGATGTTCCTGTTCGGCGGCTTTGCACGCAGCGACAAAAGTCAACGCGTTCCCCTGCTGCATGGCGACATCGTGGTCTGGGGTGGCGTGGATCGCCTGCGTTATCACGGCGTGTTGCCGATCAAGGACGGCCATCATCCGAAACTGGGCGAGCAACGCATCAACTTCACCTTCCGCACCGCCGGATAAAGGCTGCGAATTTGACCGCAAGCGCCGGAGTGTGTGGGAATTGCCCCATGGTTAATGTGCAGGCAACCCCTCAATGGACGTGACGCCATGACAACCCGATCGAACAAGATCACCACTGAAAACGATCCGCGCTGGGCCGCCGTGGTCGCGCGCGATCCCAAGGCTGACGGGCAGTTTGTCTATGCCGTGAAGACGACAGGCATCTACTGTAATCCCAGCAGCCTCGCGCGCCTGCCCAAACCACACAATGTCGTATTCTTCGATAGCGCCGAACAGGCCCGGGCCGCGGGTTATCGCCCGAGCAAACGCGCGACAAAAGATCAGAGCGAACTCGCCGCGCAACATGCCGCCACCGTGTCCGCCGCATGCCGCCAGATCGAAAACGCGGAATCACTGCCAGCCCTGGGCGAATTGGCCGAGGCTGCGGGCCTGAGCAGCTTCCACTTCCATCGCGTGTTCAAAGCCGTCACCGGCCTGACACCCAAGGGCTACGCCGATGCTCATCGCTCACGCAAGGTTCGCGAGCGACTGGCAGACGGTGGTTCGGTGACGGATGCCCTGTATGACGCCGGCTTCAACTCCAACAGCCGGTTTTATGAAGCGGCAGACCAACTGCTCGGAATGAAACCCGGGGACTACCGCGCAGCCGGTCAAAACAACGACATTCGTTTTGCCGTCGGCCAGTGTTCGCTGGGCGCGATTCTGGTAGCGCAGAGTGAGCGCGGGGTCTGCGCGATCCTGCTGGGCGATGATCCGCACCAACTGGTTTGTGATCTGCAAGACAAATTCCGGCGCGCCAATTTGATTGGCGCCGATCAGGAGTTCGAAACGTTGATTGCCAGGGTCGTCGGCTTTATTGAGGCGCCGGCGATTGGCCTGGATCTGCCATTGGACGTGCGCGGCACCGCGTTTCAGGAACGGGTCTGGCAAGCGTTGCGGGAGATTCCTGTCGGCAGCACGGCGAGCTACGCCGATGTCGCGCTACGCATTGGTTCGCCGAAAGCCGTTCGCGCCGTGGCTCAAGCCTGCGGCGCGAACAGCCTGGCAGTCGCGATTCCGTGCCATCGCGTGGTGCGCAGTGACGGCAATCTGTCGGGCTATCGCTGGGGTGTCGAGCGCAAACGCCAGTTGCTGGAGCGCGAGTCGCCGTAATCAGCGATTCACATCCACCACCACGCGCCCGCGCAACTGCCCGGCAAGCAAGCGCGGCGCGGCGTCGATGGCTTCGCTCAAGCCGATTTCGTGACTGATCAGCGGCAACAGGTTGAAGTCCAGATCCTTGGCCAGGCGATTCCAGGCTTCCACACGTTTCGCTTTGGGCTGGGTCACGCTGTTGATCCCGGCCAGGGTCACACCGCGCAAGATGAACGGTGCAACGGACGCTGGAAAGTCCATGCCTTGCGCCAGACCGCATGCCGCGACGGTGCCATTGGCCCTGGTGCTGGCGCAAGCATTGGCCAGGGTGTGGCTGCCGACCGAATCGATGACTGCCGCCCAACGCTCCTTGGCCAACGGCTTGCCTGGCTCGGACAGCGTGGCACGGTCGATGATTTCGCCAGCGCCCAGTTGCTTCAGGTAGTCATGCTCCGAGGTGCGTCCGGTGGAAGCCACCACCCGGTAGCCGAGCTTGCTCAGCAACGCGATGGCGAAACTGCCGACGCCGCCGTTGGCGCCGGTGACCAGGATTTCGCCCTGCTCAGGCGTCACACCGTTATGTTCCAGAGCCAGGATGCACAGCATGGCCGTGTAGCCCGCCGTACCGATGGCCATCGCCTGGGCGGCGGTGAATGCCTTGGGTAATGGAATCAGCCAGTCGCCGTTCAGGCGAGCCTTCTGTGCCAATCCACCCCAATGCCCTTCACCCACCCCCCAGCCATTGAGCAAGACCTGATCACCGACCTTGTAGTCCGGATGCCCGCTGACTTCGACGACACCGGCCAGGTCGATGCCCGGCACCATCGGGAATTTGCGCACCACCGGGCTGCTGCCAGTGATCGCCAGGCCATCCTTGAAGTTCAGCGTGCTGTAGGCAACACGCACCGTGACATCGCCCTCGGGTAACTGATCGTCCTGGATCTCCTGCAGTGTGGCCCGGTAACCGCTGTCGTCTTTGTCGATCAAAATACCTTTGAACATTACGGCCTCTCAATGGAATCAGTCTGGTGGTGGTGCAATTGAAATAACACATGGCAACCGATTGTCGTACTCGACTTTAAGCCAATCAGCCAACACATGGGGCGCTGAAGAAAGCCCGGCGAACTGAAATGACGACTGGCCTTGCGCCAGTCGTTGCGTTACAAATCCTGTTCTAGCGTCCCTGCCCGGATTCAACGTCGGAGAACACAGCACATGAACCAATGGCCAGATACCCGCATTCTTGACCTGCTCGGGATCGAACTGCCGATCATTCAGGGGCCGATGGCCGGAGCCAACAACTCGGCCATGGTGATTGCAGCCTGCAATGCAGGCGGCCTGGGCTCGATGCCGGCGGCGATGCTCAGCACGGATCAACTGCGCGAAGAGCTGAAAACGATCCGCCAACACACCCGGCGCCCGATCAATGTCAATTTTTTCTGTCATCAAACTCCAGCCCCTGATGAGCAACGCGCGCAGGACTGGAAAAACCTGCTGCAACCCTACTACCAGGAACTTGGCGCCGATTTCGATGCGCCAACGCCCGTTTCCAACCGGGCGCCGTTCGATAATGCGGCCTGTGAAGTGGTCGAAGCGTTTCGCCCTGAAGTGGTGAGCTTTCACTTTGGCCTGCCGGAAAAATCCCTGCTCGACCGGGTGAAGGCCACCGGTGCGAAAGTGTTGTCCTCGGCCACCACCGTCGAAGAAGCCGTGTGGCTGGAGCAGCATGGCTGCGATGCAATCATTGCCATGGGCTACGAAGCCGGAGGCCATCGCGGGATGTTTCTCAGCGATGACCTGAGCAGTCAGGTGGGCACTTTCGCCCTGGTGCCCCAAGTCGTCGATGCGGTGAAAGTGCCCGTGATTGCCGCCGGCGGCATCGCTGACGCACGTGGCGTCGCCGCCGCCTTCATGCTGGGCGCTTCGGCGGTACAGGTGGGTACGGCGTACCTGTTCACGCCAGAGGCCAAGGTCAGCCCGTCCCATCACAAAGCGTTGCGCACCGCCAGGGAAAGTGAGACGGCCGTCACCAACGTGTTCACCGGTCGCCCGGCCCGGGGCATCCTGAATCGGGTGATGCGCGAACTGGGGCCCATGAGCGCCAAGTCTCCAGCCTTCCCCCTTGCCGGTGGCGCGCTGATGCCTCTGCGGGCCAAAGGTGAAGCGGACTTCAGCAACCTCTGGGCCGGTCAGGCATTTACCCTCGGGGTCGAATTGACCACCGAGGCACTGACTCGAAAACTGGCTGAAGAAGGATTAGCGAGGCTGCTAGGTCGCCCCTGAGCATCACTTGCGTTAAAATTGTATACAATTTTGTGACAGCACATTCCGTTTAAAGGCAATTCGCTATATATTTCTGTACATAACGATTCACCCCCTGCTGCAATTGCCTTTAACGGAGCCGTTTCATGACCACTCGTGCCTCACGTTTTGCCCCTGCCTGCCTGGCGAGCCTTATCGCCGTATTCGCCTTCGGCCCAGCCCAGGCGGACGAAGTCCAGGTGGCTGTCGCTGCCAACTTCACCGCGCCCATCCAGGCCATCGCCGCTGATTTCGAAAAGGACACCGGGCATAAACTGGTGACCTCCTTTGGCGCCACCGGCCAGTTCTACACCCAGATCAAAAACGGCGCGCCGTTCGAAGTGTTCCTCTCGGCAGACGACAGCACTCCGAAAAAACTTGAAGCCGAAGGCGACACCGTCAAGGGTTCGCGTTTCACTTACGCGGTCGGCACGCTGGCACTGTGGTCGGCCAAAGAAGGTTATGTCGATGCCAAGGGCGATGTACTGAAAAAGAACGAATACCAGCACCTGTCCATCGCCAACCCGAAAGCCGCGCCTTATGGCCTGGCGGCTACCCAGGTGTTGGCCAAGGAAGGTCTGAGCGACAAGGTCAAAGACAAGATCGTTGAAGGCCAGAACATCACCCAGGCCTACCAGTTCGTCTCCACCGGCAACGCCGAGCTGGGTTTTGTCGCCCTGTCGCAGATCTACAAGGACGGCAAAATCACCAGCGGTTCAGCCTGGATCGTTCCGGCCAGCCTGCACGACCCGATCAAACAGGACGCCGTGATTCTCAACAAGGGCAAGGACAACCCTGCCGCCAAGGCACTGATTGACTACCTCAAGGGGCCGAAAGCGGCAGCTGTCATCAAGTCCTACGGTTACGAAATCTAAATGTCGCTATCGAGTGCCGACTTTTCCGCCATCTGGCTGACTCTGAAACTGGCGTCCCTGACGACCGTCATCCTGCTGATTGTCGGCACTCCGATTGCGTTATGGCTCTCGCGCACCCGCTCCTGGTTGCGCGGCCCGGTCGGGGCGATTGTCGCCCTGCCCCTGGTGCTGCCACCGACGGTGATTGGTTTTTATCTATTGCTGGCGCTCGGCCCTCACGGGTACATCGGCCAGCTCAGCCAATCACTCGGCCTTGGCACCCTCACTTTCAGTTTTGCAGGGCTGGTCATCGGCTCGGTGTTGTATTCGATGCCGTTTGTCGTCCAACCGCTGCAAAACGCTTTTTCCGCGATCGGCACACGCCCTCTCGAAGTGGCCGCGACGTTACGGGCCAACCCCTGGGACACCTTTTTCAGCGTGACGCTGCCCCTGGCCCGCCCAGGGTTCATTACCGCGGCGATTCTCGGTTTCGCCCACACCGTCGGCGAGTTCGGCGTGGTGCTGATGATTGGCGGCAACATTCCCGAAAAGACCCGCGTGGTCTCGGTGCAGATCTACGATCACGTCGAAGCCATGGAATATGCCCAGGCCCATTGGCTGGCCGGGGCGATGCTGGTGTTCTCGTTTGCCGTCCTGCTGGCGCTGTATTCCAGCCGTAAAACCAAAGCGGGCTGGAGCTGACCGATGATTCAAATGCGTCTGAAACTGGGTTATTCGGGCTTCGCCCTGGACGTCGACCTGCAGCTGCCGGGCCGTGGCGTCACCGCGCTTTACGGTCATTCCGGCTCGGGCAAGACCACGTGCCTGCGCTGCATCGCCGGCCTGGAACGGGCCGATCTTGGCTTTATCCAGGTCAACGATGAAGTCTGGCAAGACAGCGAAAACAAGATTTTCGTCGCGCCACACAAACGCGCACTGGGCTACGTGTTCCAGGAGGCCAGCCTGTTTCCTCACCTGTCGGTGCTGGCCAACCTGGAGTTCGGCCTCAAGCGCATCCCCAAGCCTCAGCGTCGGGTCGACATGGCCCACGCCACCGAATTGCTGGGCATCAGCCATTTGCTGGACCGACACCCACAACACCTTTCGGGTGGTGAGCGACAGCGCGTCGGCATGGCCCGCGCCTTGCTCACCAGCCCGAAACTGCTGTTGATGGACGAACCACTGGCGGCGCTGGATGCCCAGCGTAAAAATGAAATCCTGCCCTACTTGCAACGCCTGCACGACGAACTCGACATCCCGGTGCTGTACGTCAGCCACTCACAGGATGAGGTCGCGCGGCTGGCCGACCATATCGTGTTGCTCAGCAACGGCAAGGCACTGGCCAGCGGCCCGATCGGCCAAACCCTGGCGCGCCTCGACTTGCCTCTGGCCATGGGGGATGACGCCGGCGTGGTGATCGAGGGTCGCGTCAGCGCCTATGACGCCGACTATCAATTGCTGAGCCTGCAGTTGCCCGACACGACCCTCAACATACGTGTGCCGCACTCGCCGCTGGACGCGGGCCACGCACTGCGCTGCAAGGTCCAGGCGCGGGATGTGAGCCTAAGCCTGCACAGCACCGGGCAAAGCAGCATTCTCAATCGCCTGCCGGTCACTGTCGTCAGTGAAATGAACGCCGACAACGCCGCCCATGTGCTGATTCGCCTGGACGCCGCAGGCACGCCACTGCTTGCGCGGATCACGCGATATTCTCGCGATCAACTGAACGTCCATCCTGGTCAGCAACTCTGGGCACAAATAAAAGCGGTCGCAGTGCTGGCGTAAATCCGGCGACACGACTGCACCGGATAGAGGTCCGCGCCTGAACCGACGAATTAACTTGCCTATTTTTTGCACGATCACCAATGGCTTCTATAGTTGAACTGAACACGAATCAGCTGCGGAGACGCCATGGAAGACATTTTCGTCGTGAAGCGTTGCAACAAGATCATCATCCATGGCCGCCGTGCGGGTGAACATGACCACCTGCCACCGGAAGCCGCGGTCTGGTATCGCATCGCCGATACCCGCACCCTGGGCTTTATTGGAGATGGCTATGATGTTGAAGAAGACGCCATGCGTGTTTGCCGCCAGTTGAACGCTAAATCACAAGTGACAGCCCGACAAAGTTGACGAGCGTCAGCATTTTTTAACGGGTCTATACTGAAATGGCTGAAGGATCAGTAACCCTTCCAGCAGAAAGCTCGCCCCAGGCGGGCTTTTTGCTGCCACGACCAGGTTTCTTGAACGGAGGTGTTTCCCATGTCCGAAAAAGAGTCCATCACCACCCTGCTCACCTTGCTGGACTCCCGTCAGGCCCGCCTGGCCGCCGCCTGCAAGGAAATCGCCGACTGGGTCGATCATCAAGGCGGGCATCCCACCGCCCTCAGAATTCGTGATCGCCTGAACGACATCGAGAAGGACACGCCGCTGATCCGGCACACGCTGTCGTCTCTCCAGCCTGTCGACCGGCCTTTGCCTCGGTTCAGATGATCCGCCACGGAACTGCGGTGCGAAGACAGGCCCGATTCGGGCTGTATGATCGGTGACACTGACGTCTCCGAACCTTTGGCTGCCTGCTGGATTTCCATCCTTTCTCACAACCCGGCCTGGAACCGGGGTTTTTTGTTGTGCAAAACCAATCGAACGTCCCCGCTCACGTGGAGTCAACCGCTCACACGTCACGAAGGAGACGTTCCAATGGTCACTCATTTCAAAGTCAGCGGGCACCTGGCCTGCGGTCACCACGGCAACAACCTCGTCTCGACCCGCGAACTCAATCGGGTGAAATGCCGAAGCTGCCGGAACACCGACGCCTACAAAGAAGCCCGCAAGGCTGAACGCAACGCTGCCCGCCGCGCAGCACGCAAAGCCAAAGCCATGCACACCGTCAATGACTGGCGTTCAGCCTGGACCGAGCGACTGACCGCGATGGCCGGCCTGCAACGCCTGCCCCGTGGCTTTGGCGGCCAACCCTTCGTTTAGGGAAACTGAACTAACCACCAGGCTTTTACGGCGAGTCGATGTTCCTGCGCGCGGGCTCCATGATTTCGCGCAGGGACATTCGCTTGAACGCCTCGACCAGTGCTCGCCCTTCCTCTGGCGTACAAGTGACCGCCAGGCGCATGGTCGCCTCCCCCAGGTGCCAGATTAAAAACGCGGACTCCTCGACCTGTTGTTCGTCGCAGTCGGGATACACGCGAAGCATCGCTTGGGACAGCAGCGCTCCGGCAACCCGACTCTCCTCCAGTTCCAGCTGCAACAGCTGCTTGTCGGCCTGCATACCGGACCAGATGTCACGCATCACCGGTGTCGCCATCACGATCTCGTAATACAGATCGAGCAACTGCGAGTAGGCTGCCCGCAAGCCCTGGGCATCCTCGACAGCCTCCATTGCTTCTTTAATGCAACGACGGCTCTCAGCGTTGTAGCGCTCGGCCAGCGTACGGATGACAGAACTCTTGTCGGGGAAGTACTGATAAAGGGAACCGATCGAGATCTCGGAGCGCTCGGCGATTTCACTCATCTTGAGTTGATCGCTGCCCTTATCCGCAATCAATTGAGTCGCCACTGTCAGAATCCGCTCCTGACGATCGCGACTGCGCTGTTGCGTGGGATTACGTCGAACAGCTTCTGCAGCAGGCCGTTCGAGGGTTTCAGAGGGTTTTTTGCGCACGAGCGAATTTCCCGATCAATAACGTGACATGTACTCACCTTAGCATCGCCACTCGCTACGCCCAACAGCAGATACCACACGTCGGGGAATTCGTTTTGACGGGTTGACGATAAAACATGAGCATCTATCATCTTTTAAACGTGAGCATCACTCACATTAACCGATGGAGATGAACGCGATGAAAACTGCCCAACCAATCACGCTGGTCCTCGGCGCCACCGGCAAAACCGGACGGCGAATCACACAACGACTCGAAGCGGCGGGCCTGCCCGTTCGCCGAGGTTCCCGCGATGCGAATCCCCCCTTCGACTGGGAAGATCGATCAACCTGGGATGCCGTGATAGATGGCGTTCATTGCGTCTACATTTCCTTTCAACCTGATCTCGCCGTTCCAGGCGCCCTTGAAACCATCCAGGCGTTCACCGACCTGGCGGTGAAAAGCGGTGTCCGCAAACTGGTTTTGTTATCCGGGCGCGGAGAGGTCGAAGCGGAACAGGCCGAACGTGTCATACAGAACAGCGGGATTGACTGGACGATTCTGCGGGCCAGTTGGTTCTGCCAGAATTTCAGCGAGGCACACTTTCTTGAGCCCATTCTGCAAGGTGAACTCGTACTCCCCGTCGACCAGGTCGCCGAGCCCTTTGTCGATGCAGAAGACATTGCCGAGTGTGCCGTCGCGGCAATGACCCAACCCGGACACACTGACCAGCTCTATGAATTGACCGGCCCTCGGGCGTTGACCTTTGCTGCAGCCGTGACCGAAATTGCCCGCTCCACCCGGCGCAACATTCAATTCGTCGCCGTACCGCCGGACGCCTATCGACAGACATTGGAACAGGAACAACTTCCTCCGGACTTCATTGATCTGGTGTTGTACCTCTTCACGACTGTGCTCGACGGCCGCAACACACCTGTGACCGATGGCGTACAGCGGGCACTGGGGCGGCCGGCGCGTGACTTCAGCGACTATGTACAGCGCACTGCCGCTGCGGGCATCTGGGGATATGGAAGTCCGACGTAAAGCAGTGGCGAGAACAAGCTTCGTCGACTAGGGTTTTTGGCGTATCGAACTGCGGCGCCTTAATTGGCAGGAGCCCGATCAAGGAGGAACTCATGTCACTCAATCGTAGTGCCGAACAAACCTACCGCCAGTGGTCGACCCCGATCCTGTTGGAACTCAAGGAGCGAGAACATCAAATGACCCCGTCAGACCGCCAGGCCTTGGAAAACGTACTGCTGGAAAGAAGGCTGATCAATATCGGCAACCCGGCCGGCAGCGATCGCCGCAAGGCAGACCCGGCGTCCTGAAGCATCAGGCAAGCACGATCAAGATAGAAACAATGGAGCAGAAACAAACAAGGGCTTGCATCAGCTTTCGCTTGCGAGCCCTTGATTTCAGATAACACCCGACGACGGAGTCGATGGCGTTGAATGCACCTTGAGGAACGTTGGTCGTTCAATTTTACGTCGGGTTAATTACCCTTTTGGACAAATCCAATCGTTTTCCGCGCTAAAACCACCCACTACGATCATCCTCCAGCTCCTGGCGACACTGCTTGAGTTGGGCGCTGTAGATTTCTGACTGCTTTTGCACTTTCTGGGCAACCTGCATCAGCCAGGGTTTACTGCGATAGGAGTTACGGTTATAGCCCCCACGCCCCTCGTGATAAGCCAGGTACTGATTGTAGGTGTCCCGAATTCACTCTGCATCTCTAGCGAGTCCTCATACCAGTCGGGATACTCACGGTAAATACTGCAGAGATTGTCTTGATCTTTTGGTGGCATAGTCGTGCAACCGGTCAAAAACATAAACAACAAAGCCAACAGCAAAACTTGCCCTTGTTTCATCCATCCCCCTCAAAAAAACAAGGGCATAAAGTGCCTAATGCCAGTCAGTAAAGCAGTAATGCGATCTGTAGCAGCTGCCGAGCCCGCGAGGCTGCGTTCGGCTGCAAAGCAGTCGTGAGTCCAGCTGACGCGGCCTGCCTGACGTACCGCAATAACTGATTTTACGACTGCTTCGCAGCCGAACGCAGCCTCGCGGGCTCGGCAGCTGCTACAAAGTGTCACCTTCTCGAATTATGGACGAGTTGGTCAACGAAGAACTCCATATGCCCTCTGGGGGTAGCCGGCAAAGGCCAAGCGTCGACCTTTAAAGCGATTTCCTGAAATGCCTGGGCGCACTTGGAGCGCGGAAAGTGTTCGTAGACTGCCCGCTGCTTCTGCACTGCCCTACGCGCACATTCATCGTACGGAACCGCTCCTACATACCGCAGGGTTACGTCGAGGAAGCGATCGGTGACTTTGGCCAATTTAGCGAACAGCACCTGACCTTCCTTCGGGCTCTGCTCCATATTGACCAGCACCCGGAAACGGTCCATTCCGTAATCACGATTAAGCAGTTTGATCAGCGCGTAGGCATCGGTGATCGAGGTCGGTTCGTCGCAGACCACCAGCAAGACTTCGTGGGCCGCCCGGACGAGATTGACCACCGACGCGCCGATACCAGCAGCCGTGTCAATCACCAGCACATCGAGACTGTCACCGATTTCACTGAAGGCCTGGATCAGGCCTGCGTGCTGAGCCGGAGACAAATGCACCATGCTCTGGAGGCCTGAAGCCGCGGGGACGATTCGTATCCCGCCCGGACCGTTCAAAAGTACATCGGATAGCTCACAGCGACCTTCGATTAAATCGGCAAGCGTGTACTGCGGGGAAAGCCCCAACAGGACATCGATATTCGCCAAGCCAAAATCGCCATCAAGCAATACGACTCGCCTTCCAAGTTTCGCCAGCGCCAATGAAAGATTCACAGCCACAGTCGACTTGCCGACGCCGCCCTTTCCGCCGGTCACGGCGATAACTTGTACAGAACGCACACCATCCATGTTTTTGATTCCCTTCCATGTGCAACGCGTGCGAGTAGTCGCTAACTATCCCTAGATACGCAATGGTAACTGAAAAGTACAGACATATGGCCCCTGGCTGTATCACAGGATCACTAGAAACGCTGTAACCCGCTACATGGCAATCACGCGAACCAGAACTGCCACTGCTGCGATGCCCTCATCCGCCGAGTAATCGCCTATGCCGGCTTCAGACCTGCTCCCTTCCGTGCCGTTCAAAATCAACGAAAACCAGCTCGCCCTGGAGGCTGCCATCATGGTGCTCACGCTTTGTGTTGAGCATCGCGGAGCGGCCGAGGTCGGCGGTAATGTCCGCGGCGCCCTTCAAACGATCGACAAGAACGAAGAATTCATCGAGGGGGCTAGTCCGGCGAGCGTTTACTGCTGCAACTTGTGCACTTGACATTCTTTTTTCAGGAAAAATAAATGCAACCGCTCTAAAACGCAGTTTTTACGCCTGATGTCAATCATTTGACATCCGTCCTCCCCGAGCTACCATCAGGGAATGGATGATACTGACCTAGGAAAAATATGAGCACCGAACCTAAGCACGGATGGAAATGGGCTTACCGAAAACTGCGTGGACTGTACTGCTCTCGCCGGACAGCCTTCTACAGAGCCACGCTTTATTCTCTTCGGGGCGACACGGGGTCGTTTTACGTTGATCGCAGCTGGGAGAAGGTCCGCCTTCGTCGCTGATTGTGTTATTCGTTTTTGGATGTTCGGGTCGCCCATGCTCCAGAAACTGAACGGGTAGGGCTTTTGGCATACGCCGACATAGCCCCGCCACGCTTTGACCTTGCCGTCATTTACGCGGTTGCGGATGGTCCAGGCCACGGCGATCTGGCCGGCCCGCGGTCTTTCTCGGCTTCGGTCATCACTTTTCTCCAGGCGAAAAAAAGCCCGCGATCAGCGGGCGATAAATGGTTGTTCAAATCGGGAGGGAGCTATGCCTAATGCCCGTCAGTCAAGCAATTTCAGCCGCGACACCCTTTGTAGCAGCTGCCGAGCCCGCGAGGCTGCGTTCGGCTGCGAAGCAGTCGTAAAATCAGTAATCGCGGTACGTCAGGCAGGCCGCGTCAGCTGGACTCACGACTGCTT
>NZ_JBFREX010000028.1:0-54237 GCF_052114525.1 Pseudomonas sp. KB_15
CTTTTTCAACTTCCTTTGCGCTTCGATGAACTGAAGCAACCACTGCCGAAAACTGCGTAACTCTTTGTTTACCAAGGAGTTTTCCGTTTCGACTGMGCCGGAAGTGGGGCGAATTATAGGCCTCCAGAATCTGCCGTCAAGCACTGATTCTGGTTTTGTACAGATATGTGCAAAAACGCTGCTTATATATAGACGCGCCCGCGGTGAGTGCGCAGTATATTGCCCATCACGAAAAAAATGCCCTTACTTCCTATTTTCGGACGATGCCACGTAATGAATGATCAGCCTCGCAGCCTAGCCTCTACTCTGTTCTCGGTTGGGCTGCTGCTCATAGCCATGGCATCGATCCAGTCCGGAGCCTCCCTGGCTAAAAGCATGTTCTCTGTTGTTGGTCCTCAAGGGACGACAACATTACGACTGATTTTTGCCAGCGTGATCATGATGCTGATACTGCGTCCATGGCGGGCAAAATTCACCGCAAGATCCCTGCGCACCGTCATCGTCTACGGGATGGCGCTGGGCGGCATGAACTTCCTCTTCTATATGTCATTGCAAACAGTCCCGCTGGGAATCGCGGTGGCTCTTGAGTTCACCGGCCCATTGGCCGTGGCGATCTACGCCTCACGTCGCGCGATCGACTTCTTGTGGATCGCCCTGGCGGCCGTCGGCTTACTGTTATTGATTCCGACGGGAGAAGCGACCGCAGGAATCGATCTGGTAGGCGCCGGTTATGCCTTGGGGGCAGGTGTCTGCTGGGCGCTGTACATTTTGTTCGGCCAAAAAGCAGGGGCCGACAATGGTGTGCAAACCGCCGCACTGGGGGTAATGATCGCTGCGCTATTCGTGGCCCCTATCGGCATTGTCCATGCTGGTTCCGCCCTGCTGACCCCATCATTGATCCCTGTGGCCCTTGGTGTCGCCATCTTGTCCACTGCCCTCCCCTACACCCTGGAGATGGTCGCGCTGACTCGCATGCCGGCCAGAACCTTCGGCACACTGATGAGTATCGAGCCTGCCTTCGGCGCGTTATCGGGCTTGCTGTTCCTTCATGAATACCTCTCACTGTCGCAGTGGACGGCAATCCTGTGCATCATACTGGCATCCGTCGGCGCAACCATGACCATGAGCAGTGCCGCCAGGCCAGCAGTAGCAGCAGATTGATAGCAGATATGACACGGGTCTGGTATTTGCCGCTCAATTAGGCCATGTTTAGCCCCGCAACCCAGGGTCATACCATGGACAATTCCAGATAGGAATATCGGTACGCTTCAAGTGCAAGCGAATGCAGCCAGACCCGGGCACAAGATCCGGGACGCTTTAAGGACAGTAATGAAACGATTTTTGATGCTGATCGCCGTACTTGCAATTGCGGGCTGCGCAGCGACCTCGGAAACACAGATCAAGCACGGCAAGAAAGGGCTACACATCAACTGTTCCGGACTGTCTTCGTCCTGGGACAAGTGCTACACCAGCGCCGCCAACTCCTGCGCACCCAAGGGATACAAGGTCATTGCCAAGTCGGGAGATGCTGTGGAAGAACCCGGCGATTATCCGTTTGGCCTCAACCCTGCGGGCTATACCAGCCGCAGTATGATTGTCATCTGCAAGTAGGCAGGGCCGTCGCGTCAGGTTCTCGGACTTGCGATCTGACGGCCAATTTCCTCGTAGCTGGACTTCAGCACAGTGCGCTGGATATTCGGGCTAGCCAGCATGCGCGCCACGACCAGCGCGCCAATACATTGCGACAGAATCGCCCACGCCAGGCTGTCGCTTTGCAGAACCCCCGCCCAACTTTCCTGCAGCCGACAAATCCAGTGCTCTGCCTGTTGGCGGACAGTCTCGTCGGAACGGGCAATTTCCGCCCCCAATGCCGGTAATGCACAACCGGTTTCCGGATTCTCGACGTGAGACATGCTCAGGTACTGTTTCAAGCAGCGCTCAAGCTTTTCACGGTCCTGCCCTTCCCCCAGTCGCGCCAGACTTTGACCCAGCTCACGCTCGACAATGGTTGCGAACAACTCGTCTTTCGATGAAAAGTGGCTGTAGAAGGCGCCCCCACTCAAGCCAATCGCTTTCATCAGGCCGTCCACGCCCACCGTTGAAAATCCGGACTTCTTGGCCGATAACGCACTGCTTTCCAGCAGCCTTTGCCTGGTTTCCAGCTTGTGACTGGCCGAATAACGCATTGCCCTTCCCTCAGAGTTGATCATCTTGACGTCAGTCGAATCGTAGCATAACGTTCGTTTAGTTAACGATCGTTTACCAAAAGGGATCTACCCATGAATAACAAGAAGGTCGTACTGGTCGTCGGTGCAGGTGATGCCACGGGCGGCGCCATTGCCAAGCGTTTTGCCCAGGAAGGTTTTGTCGCCTGCGTCACCCGCCGCAGTGCAGACAAGCTCCAGCCACTGGTGGATGCCATCGAGGCCGATGGTGGCGAGGCCCACGGGTTTGCCTGCGATGCACGTAAAGAAGAAGACGTGATCGCGCTGGTCGAGCAAATCGAAAACCAGATCGGCCCCATCGAGGCCTTTGTCTTCAACATTGGCGCCAACGTGCCTTGCAGCATTCTCGAAGAAACCGCCCGCAAGTATTTCAAGATCTGGGAAATGGCCTGTTTTTCCGGTTTTCTCAACGCCCGTGAAGTGGCCAAGCGCATGGCCAAGCGCCAGCGCGGCACGATCCTGTTCACCGGTGCCACCGCAGGCATGCGTGGCGCTGCCGGGTTCGCCGCATTTGCAGGTGCCAAGCACGGCATTCGTGCACTGGCGCAAAGCATGGCCCGGGAGCTCGGGCCGATGAACATTCACGTTGCCCATATCGTCGTCGACGGCGCCATCGATACCGACTTCATCCGTGAAAGCTTCCCCGAAAAATATGCCACCAAGGATCAGGACGGCATCCTCGATCCCGAGCATATCGCCGAAAACTACTGGTACCTGCACAGCCAGCCCCGCGATGCCTGGACCTTCGAGCTGGACCTTCGCCCCTGGAGCGAACGCTGGTAAGCCCTCCCCTACAACAATAAGCAGAGCGCACCGACCATGAGCAAAACCGTGGAATTCCTTTTTGACCTGGGTAGCCCCACCACTTACCTGGCGTATACCCAGCTACCGGCAATCTGTGAGCAAACCGACAGCCAACTGATCTACATTCCGATCCTGCTCGGCGGTGTGTTCAAGGCCACCGGCAACGCCTCCCCGGCGACCATTCCGGCCAAGGGCCGCCACATGATTCAGGACCTCGACCGTTATGCCCGGCGCTATGGCGTGCCACTGAAATTCAATCCGCATTTCCCGATCAACACCCTCATGTTGATGCGCGCCGTGACCGGCATTCAGTTGCACCATCCCGAGCGCTTTGTCGCCTTCATTGACTGCCTGTTCAACGCCCTGTGGGTCGACGGCCGCAACCTCAATGACCCGGCAACCGTGGCGGCGGTGCTGAACGGCAACGGTTTCGATCCCGATGAGGTGCTGGCACTGACCGCCGATGAAACAGTCAAGGCAACACTCAAGGACAATACCGAGAAAGCGGTGCAGCGCGGCGTATTCGGCGTACCGAGCATGTTTGTCGACAACCAGCTGTACTTCGGCCAGGATCGACTGGACTTCGTGCTCGAAGCCTTGAGTTAAATCTCGACCACCAACCGCCCCTTTGCCGTTCCCGAAAAGAGCAGTGCATGGGCGGCTTCTGCGGTCTGCAATGTGAACGAGTGCGGGTCAAGCAACGGCAAGAGCTTACCCGCCTCAATCAACCGCGCCGCCTGGTGCAGAATCTCGCCGTGGTGCTCACGCCCCTTGCCCGTCAGGAGCGGCAGCAAAGTGAAGACACCGGAGTAAGTCGCCCCGCGAAAGGAAAGCGGTGCCAGGCTGTGCTGCCCCCAACCAAGGCAACTGAGCACATGACCGTGATACATCCGCGCCGCCTTGAATGACGCATCCAGCGTTTCCCCCCCTACGGTGTCATAGACAATGTCGAAGCCCTCTCCGGCCGTATGCTCAGCCACATAGTCTTCGACTGAAGACTTGCGGTAATCAATAAACGTCGCGCCGAACCCTTCGATGATCGATCGCTGCACGGCCGAACCCGTGGCGAAAACTACAGCACCAAAAGCGCAGGCGATTTGCACGGCGACATGCCCGACGCCACCGGCACCACCATGAATCAATACCCTCTGCCCGGGTCGAACGCGAGCCCGGTCCACCAGACCTTCCCAAGCGGTGATCAGCACCAGCGGCAATCCGGCAGCCTCGCGCATACTCAAGTTGTGCGGTTTGCGAGCCAACAGCCGTGCATCAACTGCTGCGTATTCGGCCAATGAACCTTGAATACCACCAATGCCGGTGGCCATGGCGTACACCTCATCCCCCGGCAGCCAGCCACTAACGCCCTCCCCCAACGCTTCTACGGTTCCGGCCAGATCCATACCCAATATCGCCGGTAACGATTGACCTGCATGAGCCGCCTGCCCGGAGCGGATTTTGCCATCCAGCGGATTCACACCACTGGCCTTGATCCTGACCAATATCTGCCCCGCCTGGGGCACCGGCCGTGCGATGGAAACCAGGCGTAACGGCGCATTGGCCGAGTCGACCATCAGAGCGCGCATATCCAGTGAGTCAGTCATTTCGCAATGTCCCATCAGAATTGAATGCAGGATCAATCTTGCCTCGACCAACTCATGCTGATAAGACGCTATATAGCTATAGTAACCATGCTGAAAAAGCATCAATGAGGAATCCCGTGGACAAGCTCAATGCAATGGCGATTTTCGTACGGGTGGTCGAGCGGGGCAGCTTTTCCGCCGTTGCCCGGGAGATGCAGACCAGTCAGCCGACCATCAGCAAAGTGCTGCAAGCGCTGGAAACACAACTGGGTGGAAAGCTGATTGCCCGCAGCACCCGCAAGTTATCCCTGACGGATGAAGGTCAGCGGTACTACAACGAATGCCGAATCATCCTCGCCGCCGTGGATGCGGCAGAACATAGCTTCCAGTCCGGTCGGGAAAGGGTCGCCGGACCGTTGAAAATCGGCTCGTCGGTCAGTTTCGGACGATTGCAGATCGCCCCCCGATTGCCGGGCTTTCTCAAACACTACCCTGACGTACAGATAGACCTGCAACTGAGCGATCAAAACCAGGATCTGGTCAGCGAAGGGCTGGACGTCACCTTCCGGATCGGTGCCCTGAACGACAGTGGCCTGATCGCTCGCCATGTTGGCACGACCCACCGGGTGACCGTCGCATCACCTGACTACCTCAGGCAAAACGGCCAACCACAAACACCACAGGAACTGAGCAGGCACAACTGCCTGATGTTCAATCTGTTGAGCAGTCAAAACCTGTGGGTGTACACAAAAGACGCCCAACGTCACGAAGTGCGGATCAAGGGCAATGCGCAGAGCAACAATTCCGAGGCGATCCGCGAACTGGTGCTGGGGGGATTGGGGATTGCGCTGTCACCGGTGTGGCTGTTCAGCGAAGACCTGAAAGCTGGCCGGGTGATCGCGATTTTGCAGGACTACAGCACGCTGTCGCTGCCGATACATGCTGTATCCCCGGCGAATCGTCGCCAATCCGCCAGGGTCAAAGCGTTTGTTGACTACATGAGCCAGGCGCTGGAGACAGCGCCCGAACTGAAAGCAATCAAATAGCCGCGGTACGAGTGTTCAGCCACTCAAGGGCCACCCCCTCGACCAATGGGCTCAGGCGCTCGCGCACTTCGGCGTGATAGGCGTTGAACCACTGCTTTTCCTCGTCCGACAGCAGCGATGCTTCCAGGCAGCGCGTGTCGATCGGGCACATGGTCAGCGTTTCGAACTTCAGGAACTCGCCAAATTCGCTTTTGCCTGCCTCACGGTTCATCGCCAGGTTTTCGATCCGCACCCCCCAACGACCCGGACGATAGGTGCCCGGCTCGATGGACGTGATCATGCCGGGTAACATCGCGGTTTGCGGTGCAGGTGCGGCCTGATAGGCGATGACTTGCGGACCTTCGTGGACGTTCAGGAAGTAACCGACGCCATGCCCGGTGCCGTGACCGTAGTCGACACTTTCCGCCCAGATGGGCGCACGGGCGATTGCATCGAGCAGCGGCGACAGAATGCCTTTCGGGAACTGCGCGCGGGACAAGGCAATCACACCCTTGAGGACGCGGGTGCAATCGCGTTTTTGCTCATCGGTCGGGGTGCCCACCGCAACCATCCGCGTGATGTCGGTGGTGCCGCCCAGGTACTGGCCGCCGGAATCGATCAACAACAGACCGTCCCCTTCGATCACCGCGTGTTCTTCTTCGGTGGCGTGGTAGTGCGGCATCGCGCCATTGGCGTTGAACGCAGCGATGGTATTGAAGCTCAGTGACACATAATCCGGACGACGCTCACGGGCGGCGGTGAGTTTTTCGTCGATGGTCAGTTCGGTGATGCGCTCGCGGCCCAAAGCCGAGTCCAGCCAGGCGAAGAATTCGCACAGCGCTGCGCCGTCCTGTTCCATGGCCTGACGGATGTGTTCAGCATCGGCCAGGCTTTTTTGCGACTTGGCCAGGGTGGTCGGGTTCAGGCCTTCGATCAGTTTCACCCCGCTGTCGAGGTTGTCCAGCAACCCCGCCGTGACCCGCGCCGGGTCGACTTGCAGGCTCGCACCACTCGGCACGGCGCGCAGTGCGGCAGCGACTTCGCTGTAATCGCGCAAGGTCACACCGTCCTGTTCGAGGATTGCGCGCAACTCGGCGCTGACTTTGCTCAAGGCGACAAACAGCGTGGCCTGTTGCTGATTGATCAAGGCGAAAGAAACAAACACCGGGTTGAATGACACGTCGCCGCCACGCAGGTTGAACAGCCAGGCGATGTCATCGAGAGTGGCGATGAAATGCCAGTCGGCACCCCGTGCCTTAAGGGTTTCACGCAGTTTGGCGAGTTTTTCGCCACGGCTGACGGTCGCTTGTGGTGGCACGTGCTGATAGATCGGTTCGTTCGGCAGGCTTGGGCGGTCGCTCCAGACTCCGCTCAACAGATCGAGGTCGGTGCGCAGACGGGCGCCACGCTCTTCAAGTTTACCGCCCAGGGTCCGTGCCGAAGCCACGGCCATCACCGCACCATCGACGGCGACAACGCCACCCTCGGGGGTTTGCTCGGCCAGCCATTCCAGTGGCCCGGGTTGCCCCGGTTGCAGCTTGACCAGATCAATGCCGCTGCCCTTGAGTTCCTTGGTCGCCTGCTCCCAATACCGGCTGTCGGCCCAAACGCCGGCAAAATCCGGGGTCACGATCAGGGTGCCGACCGAACCATGGAAACCCGACAACCACTGGCGTCCTTGCCAGTAACCCGGCAGGTACTCGGACAGGTGCGGGTCGGCCGACGGCACCAGCAAGGCGTGAATGCCCTCCCGGCTCATCAGTTCGCGGGTTTGCGCCAGGCGCTGGGGCACCGATCCATTGATCGAAAGCTGCGTATTCATCGTGTCTCCTGCTAACCACTTCATCATTATTGTTGAGTACCGATCAACGTCGGCACTTCGTCGCCCTATTGCCAGAATGCCGGAGCACTGGCGCAGGCTGCCTTGATCAGTTGAACCGCCTGGTCGATATCCCGCTCGGTGGTGAAACGCCCGAGGCTCAAGCGGATGGTGCGACTGGCCGAGCGGGCATCAAGCCCCAGGGCCAGCAGTACATGGGATGGGGTATTGCTG
This sequence comes from Pseudomonas sp. KB_15, assembly GCF_052114525.1. Taxonomy (NCBI): domain Bacteria; kingdom Pseudomonadati; phylum Pseudomonadota; class Gammaproteobacteria; order Pseudomonadales; family Pseudomonadaceae; genus Pseudomonas; species Pseudomonas sp. KB_15. The sequence continues at coordinate 7,688 of NZ_JBFREX010000028.1, forward strand.
GCGGAATTGCAGGCCGAGGTCGCGGAAAACGCGATCGAGGACAGCAACGCTGCCGGGTTGAACTCGCCTTCGCTGAAGGTCAGGCTCAGGGTATGGGGAATGCGCCGGGTCGGGCTGCCATTGAGCCGTACACCGGGAATGCTCAACAGTTGCTCGAGCAAGCGTTCACGCAAACGCACGATGCTGGCTTTCTCTTCATCGAACACAGCCGCCGCCAGTGCGAAGGCCGAGCCCATGGCCGCGATCTGATGGGTCGCCAGGGTGCCGGAACGCAAACCGCCCTCATGCCCACCGCCATGGATCTGCGCCTGCAAACGCTGTTGTGCACGCGGACCGACGTACAACGCACCGATGCCTTTGGGGCCGTACAGTTTATGTGCGGAAAAAGACATCAGGTCCACCGGCCACTGCGCGAGGTCGATCGCCACTTTGCCCGCGCCCTGCGCGGCGTCGACATGGAATAACGCCCCGCGATCACGTACGACCTGACCGATGGCGGGAATGTCGTTGAGGGTGCCCAGTTCGTTGTTGACCAGCATCAGCGAGACCAGGAAGGTGTCCTCGCGCATGGCTTCGCTGACCGCTTGCGCGGTGATCAGGCCATCGGCGTCCGGCACCAGATAAGTTACCGCTACACCGACATCCTGCAGTTGCCTGGCGGTATCGAGAATGGCCTTGTGTTCGATCTGGCTGGTGATGATATGACCACCGCCAGTGCCGCGGCCCTGGGCTACGCCTTTGAGCGCGAGGTTGTTGGATTCGGTGGCGCCTGAGGTCCAGACGATCTGTTCAGGTGTCGCGCCGACCAGTTCGGCGACCTGGCGTCGCGCCTGTTCCACCGATTGCCGGGCCTGCTGGCCGAATGCGTGGGAGCTGGAAGCCGGGTTGCCGAAATTGCCGGTAAAGCCCAGACACTCGACCATCACCTTGATGACCCGCTCATCCACCGGCGTAGTGGCGGCGTAGTCGAAATACAACGGACGTTTATTCATAAAAGACTCGCAGAGCGTGTTCCGGGGTCAGGAAGCTCGTGACTGCAAACGGCAAAGCGCAGCCTTGTGAGCTGCGCGCGGTTTCCAGGACGTTACCAATACCTGATCGGATGCCGTTAAAGAAGAACTACTTCATTTAATAGTGCGTAGGAACGCTCCTGAAAAGTCAGCTTAACAGGCATCGGGCAACCGGTTGAAGCAATGCGTCAGCTAATGCTTTCGAGCAACAGTGGATACAGCGAACCCACGAGCAGCGCGGCCATGCCCCAATTGAACAGGCGCAGCCAGCGGCGGTCCTTCAGAACGTTGCGCAACAGCGTGCCGCAAGCGGCCCAGACACCGACGCTCGGCAGGTTGATGATCGCAAAGACGGCCGCTATCACGATCACATTAGTGAAGTAACCCTGCATCGGCGTGTAGGTGCTGATGGCGCCAATGGCCATGATCCAGGCCTTGGGATTGACCCACTGGAATGCGGCGGCGCCCAAATAGCTGATCGGTTTCGCCTCGCCCTGCTGGCTCTCCGACATTGGTCCGGAATGGGCGATTTTCCAGGCCAGATACAGCAAATACGCCGCCCCCACATAGCGCAGCACGGTGTAGAGCAAAGGGTAAGTCTGGAACACCGCGCCAAGGCCAAAACCGACCGCCACCACCAGTACGAAGAAGCCACAGGTGATGCCGAGCATGTGCGGAATCGTGCGGTTGAATCCGAAGTTCACCCCGGATGCCAGCAACATGGTGTTGTTCGGGCCGGGCGTGATCGAGGTAACGAGGGCAAACAGGGCGAAGCCCAGCAGCAGATCGAGTGAGAGCGTCATGGGTGGCAGTCCGTCAGGGTCGGTCAGGTGTTGACCCTATCGCACACCTTGGGCGAAACCCATGGACAGTTACGCGAAACTTGGAGCAGTACAGTTTTGTCTCAGCTCGGACGACCGTGCAGCTGTACAGATCGCCCGGCGTTCATTTCACCCTGGTTGTCGAAGCCGAACGCCTTCTGCGGCTGGCCGAGCAGTTCGGCTTTTTTCGCATGGTATTCGTCGAAGGACAAACCGCGGCGGTTCAGCGCCTCCAATGCCAGTTCCTTGCTTTCTTCAGCCGTGTAAGGGCGAAGCTCAGGGGAAACATGGCTGGCACATCCGGCGAGTACGGTGACGGCGAGCATCAGCAAAGTGGCAATCATCGGTTTCATTTTGGCGTCCTGGCGACTGGGTTCGAGGCAATGAACACAGGCTACCCGCGCCTCCCGGGCAGCAGAAATCAACGCTTTCAATAGTGGCTATCAAGAAATGGCGATCATTGTCGATGTGCCGGGAGAGCGCGGGCCGGGAGCGCACTGGCTGGAGCCGGTTTGATGGCACTTGTGTGGCGCTGCTGCTCGTCGGGCGCTCGGTGAGGCGAAAGAGGCTGACCTATATTTATTCGGCCGAGTAACGGCGCAGGCACTGTCTATCTATTCGCAGAACAGGAACAGGGAGATCCATCATGAGCGTCAAACCCATTCCAGAGGGGTATCACAGCATCACCCCCTACCTGGCCATCAACAAAGCTGCCGAAGCCATCGCTTTCTACAAAAAAGCCTTCGGCGCCATTGAAGTCATGCGCCTGGCCATGCCCGATGGCGGTGTCGGTCACGCCGAACTGCGCATCGGCGATTGCCCGATCATGCTGGGCACACCGTGCGATCAAGGGCCGCTGAGCAACCCGGACAATTCGCCGTCCGTGGGTCTGCATTTGTACGTGACGGATGTCGACAAGTCCTACAAACAAGCCATCGATGCCGGCGCAACCGTTGTATCCGAGGTCAAGGATCAGTTTTACGGCGACCGTACAGGCACCTTGAAAGATCCTTACGGACACCTGTGGTTCCTGGCCACGCGCAAGGAAGACCTGACCCAGGAACAGATAGAGCAACGGGCGAAGGAGATGTTCAGTCAGGGTTGAGACCTTCGTTACCCTCTCGGTCCTCATCGCGAGCAGGCTCGCTCCCACAGTGGGTCCCCGATCTTACGCGGGACTTGTGATCTCTGAAGGCCCCTGTGGGAGCGGGCTTGTTCCGCTCGCTCTGCCTCTCTGCCTCTCGCGAAACATTTTCTTTCATTTCCCCTTTCGGGATTTCCCCTGCTCATCCGTCCTACCTAGATGCAGTCCTTTCGCGTAGGCAAAAGCCACGACTGGACCTTTACGGCACTCAGCCCTGCGAAGCCCGCAGCCGAGCGGCCACTCATCCAGGCAAGACCTCCAACATGTCAAAGAAGTCCGGTTCAAAAATCTGGTTCCTGGTCCATAGCTGGCTGGCGCTGCCGATCTGGTTTTTCGTACTGATTGTGTGTGTGACCGGCACCCTGGCCGTCATCRGCCAGGAAATCGTCTGGCTGGTCAACCCGCCAATGCGTGCCACCCAACCCTCGGACGATGCCCCGCTGCTCAGCTATCAGCAGGTCATCGAGGCCATCAACAAGGCCGAACCGCAGACTGTGGTACAGAGCATCAGCCGTCCCGACGAATCGCACTTTGCCCTGGATGTCGAAGTCAGCTACCCCGACGGGCGCTCGGTGGTGATTTATGTCAATCCGTACAGCGGCGTGATCCAGGGTGTCGCGCCGGAGTTCAACTTCCGCGCCTTCACCCGCGCCTTGCACGCTTGGTGGCTGGTACCGTTCACCAACGGTTACAGCTGGGGCTGGTACCTGGTGTCGTTTCTCGGTCTGCCGCTGCTGGCTTCGCTGGTCACGGGGCTTGTGGTCTACAAACGTTTCTGGAAAGGTTTTTTCCACCCGACCTTGCGTATTCGCCACGGCGCGCGAATTTTCTGGGGCGACTTTCACCGCTTGAGCGGCATCTGGTCGATCTGGTTCATCGCGGTGATTTCCATCACCGGCACCTGGTTCCTGATCCAGGCCTTGCTGTCCGATAACCAGATTTCCATTTCCACGGAAAAGATCATCCCGGCGATGTCCCGCGAAGCGGTACCGCTGTCGCCCGATGGGTCGCCCCCGCCGCGTATTGACCTTGACCGCGCGATTGAAATCGCCACGCAGGAGATCTCCGGTCTGGAGGCCAGTTTCGTCAGCCTGCCGGGCAATGCCTACAGCCATCTGGATGTCGGTGGACGCGGTTGGTATCCATTGATGTTTCAGACCGCCACCCTCAACCCGTACAACGGCGAAATCGCCGCCACGCGCTTGATCTCGGACCGCTCGGCCCTGGAGTTCGTCACCGAGTCCATGCGCCCGCTGCACACCGGAGATTTCGGCGGACTGTGGATCAAACTGATCTGGGCATTCTTCGGCCTGCTGCTGAGCATGATGGTGCTCAGCGGTCTGCTGATCTGGACCAAACGCACGGCACTGGCCACGGCCAATGCCTTCAAACGCAGCCACAAGAAACAGCGCGGCTCCGCGGCGCAACCGGCCACGAACAACGAAGCGTCGGAGGCCAACCTGTGAGCAAAGTCACTGCGGCCTCGCAACCCTCGCGCCTGAGCGTGTTCTGGCACAAATGGCGCTTTCACCTGAATGTCCTGTTGCTGCTGATTCCACTGGGTTTCATGCCCAAGTATTTCGCCGACGAAGCATTGATGCGTGGCGACAGCGGCCTGGGCGAACGCGAGGTCGGCGAAGTCCGGGTCGGCCCCTGGAGCCTGCGCCTGGCGGAATTGCGCAACTCAGCCCCGCTGCTCGAAGGACCGGCCGGTTACATGAAAGGCTTCAACGCCGCGCTGTGCGATGCCTGTATCGGACAGGTCAAGGCCACTTACCTGCGTATTGGCAAACCCCGCAGCCTGCGCGCCGCCGGGGTGATTTTCTTCGGTACGCCGTACCGCATGGGCGCTTCACTGCCCGTCCCGGAAAAAACCACGGCCGGCGCTGAACTGTGGATCACCATGGAAGGCTGGGACGGCACCTTGCATCAGGCATTCGTTCCGTTGAGTCAGGCATCCCCCGCCACCATCGCCTGGCTGAACAAACAAGGAGGCAAACCATGATCAACCCTCTTCGCCCGCTCAACGCTGTGTTGCTGGTGCTCTGCGCCGGCTTCAGCACCAGCGCCCTGGCCCACAATCCGATGTGCGAATGCAAGGCCATCGACGCCGAACAGATCCAGTGCACCGGCGGTTTTTCCGACGGCAGCGGCGCTCCGGGCGTGACCCTCGATGTGATCGGCTACGACGAAACCATTCTGGTGCCGGGCAAGCTCGGGCCTGATTCGACCCTGACCTTCAAGAAACCCGGCGCCGAGTTCTATGTGCTGTTCGATGCCGGCCCCGGCCACGTGGTGGAAATTGACCAGACGGACATCGAAGCGCCATGAGCACTCCAACGACCCAAGTCGTGTGCCCGGCCGGGGCCGGCCACGAAACCCTCTACATTCTGTTGCTGTGTCTGGTGATTCTCGYGGTCGCAGGGACTGTGGTGCTCTGGCGCGGTGAAACCCATGAGGTGAGCAGCGTCAGCAGCCATCAACTGGATGCCCGCCGCGACCTCAGTGCTGCCGAGCAAGGCATCTACGCCGATTTGCGTGTGACGCTGGACGAGATCCATTTGCTGCGCCAGGAACAGCAAACGCTGCCGACTCCCGAGGCCCTCGCCGAGGAAGGTTTTGCCCCGTTTGCCCAGGATGCCAGTGCCGTCAGCCGTGGCGGTCACGCCTGGCATCTGCTCGAAACCAAGGCCTACTTCGGCCAGAGCCAGAAGCCGACAGTCGCCGGTTCGTTTCTGCTGCACATGAGCGCAACCGACGATGCCGCACCGGACATCTGGCTCAACCGCGACAACAGGCTCACGGCTCCGGCCGACCTCAGCGACGCAGCGCTCGAAAGCGCCGGTTGGCAGCAGATCGTCGCGCAATTCGATGCCGGCGTGACCCGYCAGTACCGGCACTGAACCCTCACCCGAGAGAAGACCGTTTTCCCATGCCTATTTCATCTCAACGTTCTTTCCTGCGACTGCTGCTGGCGGGCCTGCTGGCTTGCCTGCTGCCATCACTGGCCAGCGCCGACGAAACCAAGCACCTGCGCATCGGCATCACCCTGCACCCTTATTACAGCTATGTGGCGAACATCGTCGGCGACAAGGCTGACGTGGTGCCGCTGATTCCGGCCGGTTTCAACCCGCATGCCTATGAACCCCGCGCCGAAGACATCAAGCGCATCAGCGGGCTGGACGTGATCGTGCTCAACGGTGTCGGCCATGATGATTTCGCCGACCGCATGATCGCCGCCAGCGAAACCCCAAATGTCCCGGTGATCGAAGCCAACGAAAACGTGCCGCTGCTGGCCGCCACCGGTGTTGCCGCGCGCGGCGCGGGCAAAGTGGTGAACCCGCACACCTTCCTGTCGATCAGCGCCTCGATTGCCCAGGTCAACAACATCGCCCGGGAGCTGGGCAAGCTCGACCCGGCCAATGCCAAAACCTATACCGAAAACGCCCGCGCCTACGGTAAGCGCCTGCGCAAAATGCGCGCCGACGCCCTGGCCAAACTGACCCAGGCACCGAATGCCGAACTGCGTGTGGCGACGGTGCATGCGGCCTACGACTACCTGCTGCGCGAATTCGGCCTGGAGGTGACGGCCGTGGTCGAACCGGCCCATGGCATCGAACCGAGCCCGAGCCAGTTGAAAAAGACCATCGACCAACTGCGTGAGCTGGACGTGAAGGTGATCTTCTCGGAGATGGATTTCCCGTCCACTTACGTCGACACCATCCAGCGCGAATCCGGCGTGAAGCTGTATCCGCTGTCGCACATCTCCTACGGCGAATACGCCGCCGACAAGTATGAAAAGGAAATGACCGGCAACCTCGACACCGTGGTGCGGGCGATTCAGGAGTCGGGCGCATGACATCGAAAGAAACGCTCACCACCCCAAGCGCCGAATACCCTGTGGGAGCGGCGGTGCGACGATTCGACTTGCTCGCGAAGGCGCCCAGTCAGTCAACATCATCGTTGAATGACACACCGCAATCGCGAGCAGGCTCGCTCCCACAGGTTTCGGGACCGACCCTGGATTTTTCCGACGTCAGCCTGACCCTCGGGCGCACGACGATCCTCAACAAGGTGACCTTTCAGGTCCGCCCCGGCAGCGTGCACGCACTGGTCGGCCCCAACGGCGGCGGCAAGAGTTCGYTGATCAAGACCCTGCTCGGGCAAATGCCCCACCAGGGCCGCTTGAGCCTGCAATGGCCCGCCGGACCGGGGACCATTGGCTATGTGCCACAGGCCCTGGAGTTCGACCGGGGCTTGCCGATGACTGTCGACGATTTCATGGCCGCCATGTGCCAGCGCCGCCCGGCATTTCTCGGTTTGAGCAAACACTACGCGGCGGCGATTGGGGAGGCACTGGAACGGGTCGGCATGCAGGACAAACGCAAGCGACGCATGGGCGCGCTGTCCGGCGGTGAGCGCCAACGGGTGTTGCTGGCACAGGGGCTGATCCCGCCTCCGCAACTGCTGGTGCTCGACGAACCGATGTCAGCCCTCGATGAGGCCGGCATTCAGGTGTTCGAGCGCTTGCTCGGCGACTGGCGAGCAGCGGGCATCACCGTGCTGTGGATCGAGCACGACCTGGAAGCGGTCGGGCGCCTGGCCGATCACGTCACCGGACTCAATCGCCGGGTGCAGTTTGACGCCACGCCACAACAGGCTCTGACACCGGAGCGTCTGTTGACGCTGTTCTCGACCCACCCACGGAGCCTTGCCTGATGAGTTACGAAGCTTTTCGCCTGATGGTCCAGGGTTGGGCATCGTCGGGTTATCTGCCCGAGGCGCTGGCCTATGGGTTTGTGGTCAACGCCCTGCTCGCCGGCCTGCTGATCGGCCCGGTGCTGGGTGGTCTGGGCACGCTGGTGGTGGTCAAGCGCTTCGCGTTTTTCTCCGAGGCGGTCGGTCATGCTGCGCTGACCGGCGTGGCCATCGGCATTCTGCTCGGCGAACCCTATACCGGCCCCTACGGCAGCCTGTTCGGCTACTGCCTGCTGTTCGGCATCCTGCTCAATTACCTGCGCAACCGCACCGGTCTGGCGCCGGACACCTTGATCGGCGTGTTCCTCTCGGTGTCGCTCGCCCTGGGGGCGAGCCTGCTGCTGATTCTGGCGGGCAAGATCAACGTGCACATTCTGGAAAACGTACTGTTCGGCTCGGTGCTGACGGTCAACGGCAATGACCTGCTGGTGCTGGCCATCGTTGGCTCGCTGGTCATGGCCCTGGCTTTGCCGCTGTACAATCGCATCATGCTCGCCAGCTTCAATCCGCAACTGGCGGCGGTGCGCGGGGTGGCGGTGAAAGCCCTGGATTACCTGTTCGTGATTCTGGTGACGCTGATCACCGTCGCCGCCGTGAAAGTCATCGGCGCGATTCTGGTGGGTGCCCTGCTGGTGATTCCGGCCGCCGCGGCACGCCTGCTCAGTCAATCGCTGAAGGGCTTTTTCTGGTGTTCGGTGTTGATCGCCACCGTCAGCACGCTATGCGGGATTCTCGCACCGATTGTCTTCGACCTGCCGATCCCGTCCGGCGCCGCCATCATCCTCATGGCCGGTATCGCCTTCGCCCTGGCCGCCATCGCGCGCGGCGTTGTCCCCAGCCTGAAAGGGAACCTTGGATAAATGATTTTTTCACTGCGTCAACTGACCCTGGCCGTTGCCCTGTGTGGACTGGCGACAACGAGCATTGCCGCCGACAACGGCAAACCGCTGCGTGTGCTGGCCTCCTTGCCGATTACGTATGGGCTGGGTGAAGTGTTGCTCAAGGGCACCGATGTCAGCCTCGAACGTGCAGCCCCGGCCAACCTGCCCGGCAGCCGCCAGACCGCCTACTTCACTGGCCGTGGCGCCCCGGCGCTGGCCAGACTGGCGGACGATGCCGATGCGGTGATCGGCCTGCGCTCACTGTGGCCGGATGACCCGCTGTACCCGATCGCGCGCCGCAGCAATATCCGTATCGTCGAAGTCGACGCCGCCCGCCCGGTAGACGGTGCCCTGCCCGGCATTGCCGTGCAACCCGGCAACAAGGTCGACGGGCTGAACAGTCAGCCGTGGTTTTCCAGCAATAACATGGGGCGGATGGCCGACGTGATGGCGGCGGATCTGGTGCGCCTGGCCCCCGAGGCCAAGCCGACAATCGACGCCAACCTGGCAGCGCTCAAGCAGCGCTTGCTCAAACTCAGCGCCGCCAGCGAGGCGCGCCTGGCCAACGCGGATAACCTCAGTGTGATGAGCCTGAGCGATCACTTTGGCTACCTGATCGGCAGTCTCAATCTGGAATTGATCGGCCAGGACGCACGCCCCGAGGCCGAGTGGACACCCGAAGCGCTCAGGCAGTTGGCCACAACACTCAAGGACAATGACGTGGCGGTGGTGCTGCATCATCGGCAGCCGTCGGATGCACTGAAAGCGGTGATTGCCGAGTCGGGTAGCCGGTGGGTGGTGTTGAGTACCGATGCCGAGGATCCGGTGGCTGAACTGGAAGGGAATGTGGACTTGTTGATCAAGGGGCTTGGCGGGGCGTGACCTCAGTTGGGCCGCGTTATCGTTCTTCGCGAGCAAGCCTGCTCCCACATTTGGAATGCGGTCACCTGTGGGAGCGGGCTTGCTCGCGATGGACTCAAGAACACCGCGTGCATTCAGAAAGCACGCGTTATCGTTATCGAACATCGCGAGCAAGCTCGCTCCTACAGGGGGGGTATGGTGTTTTTCAGGCCGGTTGCAGTGGCATCGTCAGCTCGACCCGCAAGCCGTCCGGCCGGCTATCGAAATGCAACGTGCAACCGCAACGCTGAACGATGGCCTGGACAATCGCCAGGCCCAGACCACAACCGGTGCTCTGGCCGTTGCGCCAGAAGCGCTGGGTCAGGTTTTGCAGATCTTCTTCGGCAATCCCCGGCCCATGGTCGCGCACCACGAACTGCACACGATTGCCGGTGGTTTCCAGGCTCAACTCCACCGCTTTGTCGGCGGGGGTATGACGCAGAGCGTTGTCGAGCAAGTTGCGCAGCGCGGCAATCGACAGCACGGCGGGCATTTGTACCGGCGCAGCGGAGACCTTGCCCGGAGCCTGAAACCTGATGCGCTGACGATCGCCGCTCGCCGCGTCCTGGATCGCCAGTTTCGCCACTTGTTCGGCGTTGCATTGCACACCGTCGTCGAACGACAGACTGCCCTCGACGCGCGCCAGCAACAACAATTGTTCGAGGGTCCGGTGCATGCGGTCCGCCCCCTCTTCGGCCCGGGCCAGGGACTGGTCCCGGGCGTTGCCGTCCGTCATCCGCGCCACTTGCAAGTGGGTCTTGATCGCGGTCAGCGGGCTGCGCAGTTCGTGGGCCGCGTCTCCGGTCAGGCGACGTTCGCGCTCGATGGTCTTGCCGATGCGCTGGAGCAACTGGTTCTGGGTTTCCAGCAAGGGTTGCAGCTCGCTGGGCAGCGGTTGGATCTGCAAGGGCTCGAGGGAGTCGGCACTGCGGCGCATCAAGGCGTCGCGCATGCGGTTGAGCGGCGCCAGCCCCTGGCCGATACCCAGCCAGAGCAGGCACAGGCAGCCGAGCAACGCCACGCCCACCGGCACCGAAGCAGCCAGCAGGATCGACATGTTCAACGCCTCACGTTCGATCTGCCGGTCGGCGGTGGTGATGCGCAGATCGCCCCGGGCCAATGTGAAGCTGCGCCACGGCGCGCCGTCGATCATCTGATCGTGAAAACCGAGTTTCTCGGCCTCCAGGGTCTGCTGCGGCTCGGTGTGACTGCGGGCGAGGATTTCACCGCGCAACGAGCTGACCTGACACGCCATGCCGCCCGGAATGTTCAATTGTTCGGCGCTGAAGTGGGTGCCCTCGCCTTTGCTCGGCACGGGCGGCAGTTGCTCCATCAGGCCGGCGACCATGCGCGCCGACGCCACCAGGCGCTGGTCGAGGGAAAACATCATTTGATTGCGCAAATCGCTGAGCATCCAGGCCGCGGCCAGGGCCCAGATCAACGCAAAGGCGGCGCCGAGCGTCAGGCTCAGGCGCAAACGCAGACTCATCACTTCGATTCTTCTCCGCCATCAGCCGGCCCCAGGCGATAACCCAGGCCGCGCACGGTCTCGACAATGCCGTTGCCGAGCTTGCGCCGCAGGTGATGGATATGGACGTTGAGGGCGTTGCTTTCCAGCTCGTCGTTGAAACCGTAGACGCTGTCCTTGAGCTGCTCGGTAGACAGCACCCGGCCACGATTATGCAGCAAGGCTTGCAGCAATGACTGCTCGCGACGCGACAGGTCCACCGGCTGCCCCGCGAGTGTGGTTTCGCGGCTGCTCGGGTCGTAGGTCAGGGCTCCGTGTTCGATCAGGTTGACGCTGCGGCCCGCTACCCGTCGCAACAGCGTATGCAAGCGTGCAGCCAGTTCACGCAAGTCGAATGGTTTGAGCAGATAGTCGTCGGCACCGGCTTGCAGGCCATCGACGCGGTCGGTGACCGAATCACGCGCGGTGAGGATCAAAACCGGCAATTCCAGGCCTTGATGGCGCAACTGCTGCAGCAGCTTGAGGCCGTCTTCGTCCGGCAGCCCGAGGTCGAGCACCATGACATCAAACTCCGCCACCCTGAGCATTGCCCGGGCGGCGGACGCCGTGGCGACGTGTTCCACGGTCAGGCCCTGGGCGGTCAGGCCGGCGACGATGCCGCTGGCGATCAGCTCATCGTCTTCGCAAACCAGTACGTGCATGGTGAAACCTTCGCAAATATGACGATTGAATACACCGTCGATTAAGCCCGGATTATGCCCGCGACCCGGAGGGTAATGATGGTGCACCCGGATTGATTGAATGCAATACATATGTACCGCATCCATCCCCCCCCATCTCAATAGTCTGTGTCGGGTAGCACTCAAATTCAATTCAACACCGGTACCCACTATGTACACCTACGAAACTGCGCTCAAGACACTTTTCAATCTGCGTGACAGCCTGGTCATGCACACCACGCAAATAACCGAACTGCAAACACACGCCACGACGAAGGGGTTGGCATTGTACAACCTGGGTGAATTCACCCAGTCGCAAACCTATCTGACTATCGGCGCGACGGCTGGCAATCGGGATGCGCAATACGCCTTGGGCGAAGTCTTCAGAGGCCGGGCAAACGGCCTGACCGATGACGCCAAAAAGTGGTATGGACTGGCCGCAGCGCAAAATCACGTGTATGCCCTGATGCGGCTGGGCGACGATGACTCACGGGAAAAGGCCAGGGAGCTGGCTCAGGCAGAGGCGGATAAAGGCAATGCCGACGCCATGCTTGAGCTGTACGAACTGGACCAGAACATTGCAACGCTGAAAAAAGCGGCCGATGCCGGATCGATGGAGGCCCAGTACATTCTCGCGATCAAGTATGACGCTGACAAAAATCTCATTACCGATAGCATCGAACGGGAAGCGGCCATTGACGCATTGCTGAAAAAAGCCGCCGAGGGCGGTCTTTCGAAGGCGATAACCTGGTACGCCAATCGTCCCCCCATCAATCGGGATCTGCCTGTCAGGCGTCAATGGCTGGAAAAACGTATACAGCTCAATGATGTCCATGCGTTGCTGAACTATGGCCGTGCCGTCGGGGGCTTTTACACATACGATGACGGGACTGATGAGTATGGATTCACGGAAGATCTGGTCAAAAGTTACGGTATGTTCTGGCTGATCACCGAAACCACCCGGGAGTTGTCCGTGCATACTTCGGCCGCGCAGGACCTCCAGACCATTGCAAAAGACATGACAGCCGCTCAGATCGACGCGGCGAAAGTCTTTGCCCGGCAATGGGAGGCTGATCATCCGCCAATGTCCGAGTACAGGCTGACCTATAGCTCGGCCAGGTGATCGGGCCAGGTCAACGACAACTCATTGCATCTGTCACAGCAAACGCTCGACTTCACTGCGTTAACACCCGGTTAATCGATGGCCATCATCGTGAACGGATTATGTAAACCTCCAGGTGTTGTCGATGCGTTACTTCGTTTTTTTGCTACTGGCATTGATTGCCAGCCTGGGTCAGGCCCAGGCTGGCAACAATCCATTTGAAACCAAACCCGACTTTCTTCCAGTCGACAAAGCCTTCGCCTTTACTTCCGAACGCCTGGAGTCCGGTGAGACTCAACTGTTTTGGCAAATTACCGACGGCTATTACCTGTATCAAAAACGCTTGAAGTTCGACGGATTGCCTGTCGCGCAGCACCCCGCATTGCCCCAAGGCGAAGATCACAGCGATGAGTTCTTCGGTCAGCAACAAGTCTATCGCCAGGCCCTGGAACTGAAGATTCCAGCCGGGGCCGGTGGTCAGGTGAAAGTCAGTTACCAAGGTTGCGCCGATGCGGGTTTGTGTTATCCACCGCAAACCAGAATCGTCGATCTGGGCGATGCCCGTGTGGCGAACACGGCCACTGAAGCACCGGACCAGGCGCTGGCCAGCAGCCTGCAACAACGGGCGTTGGGCTGGAGCCTTTTGCTGTTCTTCGGCCTGGGCCTGTTGCTGGCCTTCACGCCTTGTTCATTGCCGATGCTGCCGATTCTGGCCGGATTGATCGTCGGCAGTGGTGCCACGCCCAAGCGTGGTTTCGCCCTGGCCAGCAGTTACGTGGTCAGCATGGCGCTGGTCTATGCGGTGATGGGTGTCCTGGCTGCATCCCTCGGGGCGAACCTGCAAGCCTGGTTGCAGAACCCTTGGCTGCTGGGGAGTTTCGCGGCGATTTTCGTGCTGCTGGCACTGCCGATGTTCGGCTACTTCGAACTGCAACTGCCGGTAGCCTTGCGCGATCGCCTGGAAAACGTCTCGCGCAATCAACGCGGCGGCAGTCTGATCGGTGCCGGGGTGCTGGGAGCGCTGTCCGGTCTGCTGGTCGGCCCGTGCATGACCGCACCGCTGGCCGGCGCCCTGCTCTACATCGCGCAAAGCGGTAACGCGCTGCATGGCGGATTGATTCTGTTCACCATGGGCATCGGCATCGGTGTGCCGCTGCTGTTGCTGGTGACCGTCGGCAATCGCTTCATGCCCAAGCCTGGCGCGTGGATGAACCTGGTCAAGGGCATTTTCGGCTTCCTGTTCCTCGCCACCGCATTATTGATGCTGCGCCCGGTGCTGGACGAATCCCTGTGGGTCGGCTTGTGCGGTGCACTGCTGTTGATCGCGGCCTACAGCGCCTGGAAACAGTCGGAAGGTTTCGGCCGCGTCGCGCACCTGTTTGGCGCCAGTTCGTTGTTGTTCGGTTTGTGGGGTGGCCTGTTGGTGATCGGGGCGGCCGGTGGCAGTGATGATCCGTTCAATCCATTGCAGGTCTACCGCGCCTCGAACCAGGCTGTAGCCGCCGTACCGGTTGGCCACGATGCCTTCACCACCATCAAGGATCCGCAGGCACTGCAACGGGAACTCGACGCCGCGCAGGCTCAGGGCCAGTGGGTGCTGCTGGACTACTACGCCGACTGGTGCGTGTCGTGCAAGGTCATGGAAAAGCAGGTGTTCGGCAAAGCCCGTGTCCTCGAAGCCCTGAGCGATGTGCGCTTGCTCCGACTGGACGTGACCGCCGACAATGCCGCCAGCAGCGAACTGCTCGGCCGTTACAAAGTGCCAGGGCCACCGAGCCTGCTGTGGATTGGCGCTGACGGTGAAGAGCGTCGCAATCAGCGCATCACCGGCGAGGTCGATGCCGATACTTTCCTGCAACGCTGGACCACCACCCGAGACGCCCGTTAATGCTGACCTTCACCCTCGGCACCTTTGCCATCGCGCTCAATCACCTGCTGTTGATCAGTGCACTGGCGCTGGCCACTTTTATTGGCTGGCGGGTGGCCAGGCGAGGAGGAGATAACCCCGAGTCGGTACTGTTCAGCCTGTTTCTGATGGGCATGCTCGCGGCCCGGATCAGCTTCGTGGCGGTCTATTGGGCGCACTATCGCAACGATCCGTGGCAGGTCATCGACCTGCGCGATGGCGGTTTCCTTGCCTGGCCGGGGGTGATTGTCGTTTTGCTCGCCACGCTGTATCGCGGCTGGCGTCGCCCGGGCCTGCGCCGTCCATTGGGTTTTGGCGTGGCCAGTGGCCTGGCGTTCTGGTTGTTGGCGACGTTCTCCCTGTCGATTTATGAACAAGGCACACGCCTGCCGGAAATCACCCTGAAAAACGCCGCCGGAGAAGTCGTGCAACTGGCCGACTACAAGGGGGGCCCGTTGGTGATCAATCTCTGGGCCACCTGGTGCCCGCCATGTCGCCGGGAAATGCCGGTGCTGGAAAACGCCCAGCAACACCGGCCGGACCTGACGTTCCTGTTCGTCAATCAGGCGGAAAGCATGCAAAGCGTCGCGACCTTTCTGGAAACCCAGGGCCTGAGCCTGACCAACGTGCTGTTCGACGGCGGCGGGCGTCTGAGCCAGGCCGTCGGCTCCATGGCATTGCCGACTACGCTGTTCTATAGCCCCGAAGGTCGCCTTCTGGGCAGTCATCTGGGCGAGCTGTCGGAAGCCAGTCTGGCCCGCGCGCTGGAAAACTTCGACACCGTACCCGTCACCTCTTCAAGGAAACTGCCATGCCCCGCCTCCGCCACCTGCTGACCCTGAGCCTCGGTGCTGCCCTGTTGCACCTGCCGTCGGTACAGGCCGAAGAGTTGCCCGATGCCATCAAGAAAATCGAGGCCAAGGGCGCGAAAATCGTCGGTCAGTTCGACGCTCCCGACGGCTTGCGTGGTTATGCCGCGCAATACCAGAACCGCGGCATGGCGCTGTACCTGACTCCGGGTGGCAAACACGTGTTGCTGGGCAACTTGTATGACGCTGAAGGCAATGACCTGAGCAGCGCGCCATTGCAGAAACTGGTGTACGCACCGATGGCCAAGGAAGTCTGGGCCAAGTTCGAAACCAGCAACTGGATCGGCGACGGCAAAAAGGATGCGCCGCGCGTGGTGTACCTGTTCAGTGACCCGAACTGCCCGTACTGCAATATGTTCTGGGAACAGGCCCGGCCGTGGGTCAAGGCTGGCAAGGTGCAGTTGCGTCACATCATGGTGGGCATCATCCGCGAAGACAGCCCGGGGAAATCCGCCGCACTGCTTGCGGCCAAAGACCCGGAAAAAGCCCTGCAGGATCACGAAGCCGCTGGCAAGGACAGCTCGCTCAAGGCCCTGAAGGAAGTGCCGCCAGCGATTCAGGCAAAATTCGCGGCCAACATGCAATTGATGGAAGAACTGGAGCTGCAAGCGACACCGGCGATTTTCTACATGGACGACAAGGGCAATCTGCAACAGCAGCAAGGCGCGCCTTCGCCGGACAAGCTGGCGAAGATTCTCGGGCCGAAGTAGTCATCAGGCATATACTTGAGACTAACAAAAGGCAATAAAGCAACACCTAAAACATATAGCTGATCATTAGAGTCATCAGATAGTCTTATCTTGGCAATGGATGGACTTTCGATAAAACTCAAGGACAAATAAAATGATCAGCGAATTCACCAAAACCTTTGAACCGAGTGCGATGGTTACCGAACTCAGCGTATCGATAACCATCGGCAACGATTACTGGGCCGGCACCGACGACAGCATTTACATAAGCATGGGCCATACAGCCAATATGCAATTAATGAAACAGGCCCCGAGTGTCGGATCCAATACCACCATCGAAGTTGACATACTTAGATTGTTTGGAAAATCAGATGTACACATAAGTGAAATAGAGCATGTAGCAATTTATCAAATTCCGACAGATCATCCGTTGGTCAATGATGATTGGGAGCTTGGAGGCGTGACGCTGACCGTCAACGGCATTTTCAGTAATTCATCTTTCAGAAAGGTCCATCAATGGCTCGGGAATCACTCGACACACCTGCATCAGGTCTGGGCCGGACAGATCGAATGGTCTGCATGGACAAACAATGATAAACGTCCTATCGATTTGAATGCTCAAACCTATCCGGTCAGATGGCTGCCCTACATCGCCGACCTCAAATCCTGGCGCACTTACGATCCGTCGAAAATTGATGGTGTTGGCCAACTAATCGGAATGATAGACGGAAAACTGGTTGGTGAGCTATTGAAAACACGAGAAACCGAGGTACTACACCCTAATGCAGACAGTGATAGTTATACCTGGGTATATACACCGGAAGGATCAATCATCTATCGGCGCTGGAAGCATGCAGACACTCAGAATTACATACGACACAGCCAACTGGGCAGCGGCCGCCCGGTTATTTGCGCAGGCGAATTCAAAGTTGAATCCAAGACAAATACCACCCCCATTAAAAATGTGATAGTTCACATCAACGATGCGTCCGGCCATTATAAGCCTGATGGAGGATCTTGCCTGAGATACGTCGCGGAGAAGTTACGCGCATTGGGTATCGATGTGAGTGAAACCCAATGGTGTTGGACAGCGCGTTCTTGAGTATCAGGTATATCAGCCCAAATCGGCCCGCTTTACATCCCCCATGCAAACCGCAGGATCAGTGTAAAAGCGAGGTTGCTGAAGATCTTGCGTTCAGGTGTTTCGCGAGATTTGCCCCGCCTCCGGTACCAGCAGCCATGGGCAGCCAATCGACTCAGCCACTTCACGGGCTTCCTCCGGCGGACGCGGGATATCCTGGTGGTATGACTCACCCAGTCGAACCATGAAATCCTCGCGGCCAAAGGTAATGCGCCCCTCACCAGCCCGTTGATACGCAGCGGCACCCACTTGGCCTGGTCCCACAGGAAACTGCCGGCCAGCAGCACCGCCGGGCCGGTGCCTTGGGGAACATGACTCATGAACGCTGACTACCTCTTCACTACCACAGGTGTTTTCTTTTCGTCCTCGATCAGGTTGTAGCGATAGACTCGACCCGCTTGTTTGTCGAACGCGAAATCATGACCTGGAATCAAGTGGACTTTTTTGGTCGGCTTGCAATCATCTTCGTTCTTCGCCGAACAATCCTTGAAGGAATCGATGACAACTACGCTATTGCCATGGTTTTTCACTTGATAACCATTAGCCGTGTTATCGATTCTGGTATCAAAACGGGTATTGGCCGGGCGAACAAAAAACACCATGCCATAACCGGCCATTACGTTAAAACCGGCAGACATTTCTTTTCCATAAGTTTCACGCTCAGTGTCCGAGACGGCAAACTTGTCTTCTTTTTCAGGAACGACGGGTAAAAAACGAACCCGAAAATACCGCTCTTTACTTCGATCGCCGGTATACAGCAGGCGAGTACCCTGAGTCCCTTTGGCCGGTACGATAAGCCTCGCCGGGCTGGCGACCAGACCGTCCCGGGTACGGCCATCGACACTCTTCAAGGGCACTTCGCGGGATTTTCCATTTTTCTCATAAAAGATCTCCTTGATCTCGATCTTGACGAACGCCGTTGAAGTACCACCGTTATGAATACGTTTCAGATAGGTACTTTGATTGTCCTTCATAAAGTCATAGAAGGTACCAATTTGCAGGCTGGGGCCGGCATGCGCACACAGACTGAAAAAAAATGTGCACAACAACATATAAATGGATTTCATGAGATAAAGCCTCGTACTGGGACAACAGCCTGAGTAAGCCTCAGGCTTTGCTACTGCGATTAGATATCGGAATCAAAAGTTATATTAACGGTTCCTCGATAACTGCTATCGTCGTGCATTGTTGCAACTGAATCTTGCGGCACTTCAAAATGCAGCAGGCTGGGTTGTCGTGTGGGCAATCCTATAGGCTTCAGATGCTCCAGGCCGGCACCGCCTATCGTCAGCGGACGCCGTACTACCGACTGGCCTGCATCGTCCACCCAAGGACTTGGCAGGCTGACACTGATATCGACAGGTACTTCGTGGGTACCGTTGTTTATCAGACAGGTTCCAACTCCCGATTGACTGCAGCTGAGATCCATTTTAAACGGCGAAGACGTCAAGATGAAAAACCGCAAGTCACCCAATATTTTCTCGGGTCGTCTTCCATGGGTGATCCACTCCATCCAGCCGCCCTTGGGTGCCAGGGCAACACTGTCGGCGGACATTTTGACGTTGACGTCCTGCTTTACCGCCAGGTTCAAATTGAATGTCATTGCACCGTCATTGGGGGTCAAGACACCCATATCGAAATCGCCGCTGGTGGAGTAGGTATACGACCCTTGATAGTTACCACTTATCAATTGTTCCGGTCGAACAGCCCGCAACTCATAATGTACATCGAGCCTTTGCATGGTCATGCCGGGAATGTCGAAATCCGGACTCCTTTGGCAAGTAGTGACGTTCTCAGGTATCAACCAGAACGCGGTGAACTCTACTCCATTACCATAAGCACCCTGGGAAGTTTGGTTTACTCTTTGGCAAGGAGCAGTTGCCTCAGCCCACGAGGGATTCCAGAGATAGGCGTGATAGTCAAACGGAGGCCGCCCCGCCGGCATACCGGTTATCTGTTGTGCTGTAGTACCCAGGCGATAACGGGTTCCCGCTCCGGCAATGCGAATTTGAATCTCCGCCGTTTCGCCAGGAATACTCGAATGTGAGACAGTAAATGTGCGCCATGTTGCCGGAAAAGCAAAGGGGATCACCTGATCCTTGGGAATGAGCCCTGACCGGCTAAATTCAATAGGAAAGCTGTTACTTCGAATTCCCTTACTGCTGCAATTACTCGGAAATTCCGTGCAGTACCCGGTGACAGGTGTGTTGTTGACAATCTCCGCGCTTCCCGGATTAATCGAATCCGGCCTGATCTCGGCTTGTACGTCCAATACAGCGGCATTGGCTAAACTTGCAAACCCGCAAAGTGCCGATCCCAGCACCAGACGGTTGATTAACTTGTTCATTTGACTGTCCTGTGTACGCCATGTTCTGACTGCTGTTGTATAAGTGCCCATCAACTGGCTTTCTCAGACTTATAAGCAGCTTCGGCCAAGGTGTCCGGATGACACCGCAGATCCCCTACCATCAGCACATCATTCTCTCGACGCTGGGAGGCTGGATCGAGCCTGAACTGGCATAACAACTGACTGTCGTGCCGCACTTCGAGTGTAGGAGAATTCTCGCTAAGTTCCATGGAAAAGAACCCATCAACTTCGCTGACACCACGACTGGCGTGGTTGATAACGTGATGGCCTTTCAAAGGCTTTCCACCAGCATCCAACAAGCGCCCCATCACGGTCACGGTCTTCAGAATGCGCACCTGGCGATAATCCACCCCTCCCTTGTTCAAGTGATAGGTGGTGCGCGCAGGCTGGATTGCCGCCGCGGGAACATCGGTGCCCTTGAAATCAAAATTCACCGTGCCGTTCTTGTACGCCGAAACGGGAATGAAATTGCGGCCCGGCCGCAACGTGGCATGGGTACCGGCGAAGTCGTCGGCCCGCAGCTCGATATCATCGAGATCGCTTTCGACATCGACGATCATTCCCGCCTCTCCGGTCGAGGCCTGGCTACTCAATACGAGTTTTTTGCCACTGACCGCCAAAGTACTGTCCAGATTCAAACCGCCGCTGATCTGACCGTTGTAGGAGGAACGTTGCGCATGCATCGAACCGCTGACCTGGTCAGTCTTGAAATCAGCCGTGCCCGCCTGACCTGTCCCGAACACGTCTTTACTGACGGTTGCAGAAACACTTTGCAGGACGTGATCCTTGAGGTCGCGACGATAGGTGGCGGACGCGTTGGGATCCCGTCCACCGTCACGCGATGTACGTTGACCGACGCTACCGGTCACCTGGTGACCGTCGGAACCCAGTGCCATGCGCAGGCTGATATCGATCCCGCGGTTTCGCTGGCCGGCAGTGCCAACCGTGCCCGGTCGATCGAACACCGCCACGCGCCAGTCGGCGCTGCTGCCGAACAACTGTGCGTTGCGGGTCCAGCTCAGGTCGATGCCCACGCCTTCGGAGTAGCCCTGGCTATGGGACACTTGCGCGCTGAGCGAACTCTTGCTGTTCAAGCGCTGATTCACCGACAGCGATGTATTGCTGGTTTGTCCGTTGTAGGTGTTGCGATGACGGATGTGTGTCCCGTCCGGCAGCACTTCGTAAGTATTACGGGTGTCCAGCCAGCTGCGTTGATGGCGCAACACCACACTGCCGCCGTTGTAGCGATGCACACCTTGCACCTCCATCCCCGTGCCTTCTCCCTTGGTCTGGGAAAGGCTGGTGTAAACGGAAGTTTTCTCGCCCACCGTCAAGTCGGCAGAGGTGCCCAACTGCATCTGTTCCTTGACCTGACGGGCGGAAAGCCCCAGGACAACTCGCGGGTGCAGCAAGAAGTTAAAGGCTGCGCCTGCCGTCAGTTCACCGTCATCACGCTCCTGCCAATTGCTGAGCAGTTTGCTCTCGCGACCGGCGAACAGGTTGTAGCGCCAGCGATTTTCCGGGTTGCGCCAGTTAGTGGGCTTGTAAATAAGCTCCGAAGTGGTGGTAATCACTTGACCGTCTTCGACCACACGTACTTCCACTTCGTAGATTCCGCCAGGCAGCGGACGTGTATCGAGCGTCTGCAGACCGCTCGCCACCTGCTGACTGTTGATCAGCACACCGTTGCGATAGATTTCCACCATCGCTTGTCGGTTGGCGGTCACCGTAATGGGATAGAGACTGGGGTTGGCGTTGTCGATTGCCAGGCTGTCGGAACTGCCGTACATCAGGCCCATTACCGTGTCGGGACCTCGCCCGATGGTGCGTACAGACCGAGTCAGACCTTGGGCACTGGGCGTGAAATACCCGGCACGGATGAAGGTGCCCTCCAGTTCCCGTTGGGTATGCAACTCATGGACAGCATGCTTGATGCCCGTGTCTATACCTGACATGCGCGACAGTTGAGCATTGAACGTGTTCGTCCAGTTGCCCAGGCTCGCGGATGCCTCCAGGCCATAACGGCCGGCGACATTCTGCTGCTGACCGCCGCTGATGTTCAGTTGATTGCGCACAATCATACCGTGGCTGCCGCCTTCAGGCTGGTCATGAAACAGTCGGGTTTGCGGATCGCGCTCGGCGTTCGCCGTCACCAACGACACCATCGAGTCTTCCAGACTGTAGTGAACCGACTGCAATTGCCGAGGGCAGCCACTTTTACAGGCACCCAATGCCACGCCCTGCGTCAGGAATGCAGCCCACTCATCACGCTCGCTCGAAGTAAGGTCACTGTTGCGTGTATCCGTAAAGTTGATCAGCGTCACTCGCTCATCACGGGTCAACAGGATCATGGCTTCGCCCAGGAACTGTCGATCGACTTCGACTCGAACAGCCAATGGAACATCAAAAAAGAATTCATGAAACTCTGCAGGCAAACCTTCAGCCTGCTGGAGCAAACTTACGGACTTGTTCGCAGGCTTGCTTTCACTGGCAAGCGCACCTGCGCAAATAATAAGCGCAAGCGCTCCTGCGATAGGAGTCATCGAGAACATTGATCAACATCTCAAGTTAGCGCTTGCATATGCAAGAAAGAATGCGGCCGGCTGCGCCGGCCACATAAAGGACGTGCAGATAGTTGGAACTTATCCAACAATCATCAAGGCGCGTCGAACATCACACGAACGTTTCCGGTGTAGTTACCTTCCTTGTAACCGGCGCCAGGTTCGATTGGCGTAATGCTCAGGGGAGCGATGATTTCAGTGGTTGCACCGCCAGCGGGAACAACATCTACTTCGCTGCCCAGAGTCAGCGCAACGCTATTGAACTTGACGTCCAACTGAATTTCTTCTGTGCCAGAGGTCATGACTGCTGGGTCCAGCAGAGTTGCCTTGATGGCAGGACCAGCGGCAACGGCGCTTTTCGCCTTGAAGTCACGGCTGATGCCTTCCAGCTTGGAAGTTGTAGCATTCCAGAGCAATTGTTGAGGCATGGCTACAGTGTCGTGGTTGACTGGCTGCACATAGAAGTCGGTGCTCGGGATATCAGCGACGACTTGAACGGTGTGAGTTTGTGGAGCAGCCATGGCAGCCGAGGAAACAAAAGCCAAAGCAAGCACCGGGGCAGAAATTGCAATTTTCTTGAACATTGGATTCACCTTTAAACATCTGATTAATAGTGCGTGCTTCAGCCAAGCGACAAAAGTCAGGCACCGGGTTATTGATCAACATCAGTAAATATGATGTTGCGTTTCAACGGCGCGCATCTTCTCGTTTTCTGTAGTACCGGTATGCCAGAACTATCCGAACATTCTGTAGGATAAATCCCTGCGACTTAAACACCTTCGCGCGCGAATAATGAAAGGGGCCCGAGTGCCGCTGGCCCGTTGCGCAAGTGTTGTCGGGGGAGTGTTTTGAAGCTCTTCAGGGATGTCGGGAAGCGTTCAGCGAGGAGGCGGGGCGGTAGACCCCGAGGGTGTACCGGGGCTGAAAGAGCTCTTTGATGTGAAAATCAACCGGACGTGCTTACCGGCGCACAAAAAAAGTCCCGATGCACAGGCATCGGGACTTTTTCATGCACGCATGGTCAGCGACACAGGGAACGACTATTTCCTCTGAGGAGGAATACCCAGTACCGGATACTGAATGACCACCCTGTTCGACTTATTACCGGCTTCATCAGAGGCTGTCACTCCAATTTCATATTGTTTCCCCGATTGCAATCCGGTAAAAGTAAACTCCGGCTCCGTTGTAGTTCCCAATTGATTATCGACTCCCAGATCAACTGTATAAGTAACCCTCAGGGAACTGTCGTACGATGGGGTCCACTTCGCTTTCAACTGAACATCTTCGACACGCAAATTCGAAGGGTCTGTGGGTGGGGTAATGTCCTTGAAGCTGACGATTACACAGTGAGGCTCAGAACGATGAAACTCATCATCAATGGTACGTATGCAGTAAAGATGGTCCCTTCCCTGCTGAGGATTTGTATCTGTATAGGGAGGACGTGAAGGTGTCTCGATCAAATCCCCGTCTCTTTCTATTTCATAACGAAGCGGACCTCCATCTACCACTCCTTCATTCCAATAGAAAGACACTTCTGTAAGCGTTTGACCAAATGCTTCGAAAAAACTTGGTGCTTCCGGAATCCCTCTAACTGCCGTACGTGTGTTGATCAAGGCCAGCTTAGTACTCTTCCCATCAGCATTTCTTCCACTAATAAAATAAGAATAGGCGGTATTTGACTTAAGCGATTCGATAGTAAATGTTGTATCGCCCCCTTGATAAATCACTCCCCCAGGATGTCCGCTTGCAGTAGCAAGAAAATATTCCACTACACCTGGGCGACGCTCCCACGACAATTCTATAGTATTTCTTGTCACACCTTCAATTTTCCAGGTAAGAGGTGACTCATCGAAATTTGGCTTATTGAGAACTGGCTGATTCAAAACTGGCTGATTCATTTACCATCTCCAAAAGAAAAATTTTACAACTACAGTGCTTTTTTCATAAAAACACTCCGCGCCTGCATTAACCCATAAAAAAAGCCACCCACACACTAGCAGAACTGCTAGTACACTATAGAAATCACTTCCAGCTCGCGAAAATCTTCCACTTTTCAAAAACTTAACACCCACCTTCCCATTCGCTTCAACAAACCCAATCGCTGCAACACGCATACACTCCCGAACAAAAAAAAACACCACTAACTTAGCAAGCATACATTTGGCCCCTTAACCTACACTCGCAACCAGCCTGCGAAAAAAGCCCACCGAACTGTTATTTCTTACAGGTTCCTACGACGCTGAATCGCGCTATAAAAGAGTCCTGGAGTTACCCACCGCCCTCCGGGGCGCCCCTACCCCGGGAGACCAGCCATGCACACTGCGAGCCCAATCCAGTTCCAACCCAAAACGCTACCCGCCAAGCCCCACAGCTACGCGGATACACCTCATATCCCCCTGAACCTCTCTGCCAAAGAGCAGGAAATCCTGAAGTGGTGTGCCATTGGCAAATCATCATGGGAGATCGGACGGATCCTCAATTGCTCCGAGGCGGGGGTGAATTATCACTTCTGCAATATTCGTCGAAAATTCGGCGTCAGCTCGCGCTGGCTGGCGCTGATCAAAGCGCTGGAAATGGGAATGATCCATTTGGAGGGAGAGACAGAACTTCATCCAGCGGTTGCGCAGCTAACCCGATTAGCGTCGAAAGGTTTGTAGCGCACCAAATTTGCTGCAACCCATCGCGCAGTCCGCCGCTGGTCAGCAGCAAGCGCGGTTCGGCATCGCTGATGATCGACAACAGGCGTTCCTGGTGATGACGTCGCGTCGACCCCGGCGGGTAGGCCGGCACTGCGATCACCCCGGCGTACAGGCAACCGAAGAACGCCGCGACGTAATCCGGGCCGCTGGGGAACAGCAACACGGCGCGGTTATGCGCAAATACCTGACGGGTTTGTTGGCGTGCATGCGCTCGGGAGAGGATTTCGACACGGCCAAGCTTTTCAGCGATAAGCATCTGCTGAAAGCTTGACCGGGAACAGAGTATCTACAGGGTTACGAGGATTGCGCTGTTTCATTCACCAATGAGAACGGAAGACGTCGTGAAATAATTAGGTGTCGGCTGGAGCACCAAGCGCACTGAAGTGAATCAACGTGTCGCAGTTCTCACTTCGCACCGGCACGACGAATTAGTTATTTTTCTCATTTGACAATCATTATCATTGAACCTAGTTTGTCGCTCGATGTATAGGACGGCCCCCAGGTTTCTTCGCCGTCCCGCTAACCTTTTGGCAGCAGGGTGATTTCCATGATGGAACCAGTATCCACAAGCAGGTGCGATACACCGCTACTTCAGGCATTCGTCGACAATCGATTGATTCTGGTGAAGATCGCAGCCCGAATTACCGGTTGCCGTTCACGTGCCGAAGATGTTGTGCAGGACGCATTCTTCCGGCTGCAATCGGCCCCGCCCATCACCGGTTCGATCAAGGCTCAGCTGAGCTACCTGTTCCAGATCGTGCGCAACCTGGCGATCGACCACTACCGCAAGCAGGCGCTGGAGCAGAAGTATTCCGGCCCTGAAGAGGAAGGGCTGAATGTGGTGATCCAGGGTGCGTCACCGGAAACTTCACACATGAATTTCTCGACGCTGGAGCACATTGCCGATGCGTTGACCGAGCTGCCGAGCCGCACCCGCTACGCCTTCGAAATGTATCGCCTGCACGGCGTACCGCAAAAAGACATCGCCAGGGAACTCGGTGTCTCACCGACCCTGGTGAACTTCATGATTCGTGATGCGCTGGTGCACTGCCGCAAGGTGTCGGGCAAGCGGGGTGATGCGGCTGCTCGTCGTTAATATCTGAAAAATCATTGCCCCTATCGCGAGCAAGCTCGCTCCCACAGGATCCTGCGAACACAGGGCAAATGTGGGAGCGAGCCTGCTCGCGATAGCGGACTCGAGATCAAAGAAACACTTGAGCCTTGAACATCAGGCCAGTCTGCAGCGATCAAAAAACCGCTTCCACCCCAACACCATCAAGGCCGCACGCTTGTGCGGGAAGTCGAACTCTTTCTCGCAGTGAAAGCACTGGTTCTGCATGTACCCGATCATCTTCGCGTTATCGGTACGAGGCTCGGCCACCACGCGCTGCGTGCGCGGATCATCAAGAAACAGGTAATGCACCAGCGCCGATAACCAGCTCGCCACCTTGTGCGGACCGCGGTGATTTTCTTCGCCCACCAGCATGTGGATACCGCGCTCGTAATCCCCGGCTTCGTAGAACGGTGCGACGCGATCTTCCCTGCCCTTCAGGGCGACCGAAATGCTCCTCCAGTTGCACGTGCAATTCGGGGCCACGCATCAGCCACAGGGTTAGCAACGGTTGCCCTTCAAGCTGAGACTCAGGCGGCTTTGCGTTTCATCAGCGGCAAGACGACTGCCTGTCGGCAGATACAGGGCAGTCAGGTCATTCAGATTGGGCATGGATCAGGCTCACGATAATCGTCGACAGTTCAACGAGGTGACGTGAGCCACGGCGGGAAACTTAGGAAAAGACCATCACTTGGCAACCTGTGAATCCGGTTCGTTGTGCGGGATCGGCACAATCGCAATCTTGTACGGGTCGAAAATTTTCAGCATCTGGCCGTTGTCCCGCAAGCCTTGCAACAACTTGCCGAAGGCCTCGCCGCTGATGGGCGCGGTCGGACGCAGGATGGCGTAATGGTGATAGACCTGATCGATGCGATCGGACGCCAACAACTCCTTGGCGACATTCGGATTGCGCAAAAAATAGTCGTTCAGGTAAGAGCGCGTCACCAGGGCGATGTCGGCGCGACCGCGTAACACCATCAGCAGATTGCTGTCATGGGAATAGGTCAGCGTGGCGTTGTAGTTTTCCGCGAGGTACTTGGGGTCGGCATTGAAATTGGCGAATTCGTAGTGATAGCCGCTGAACAATGCCAGACGCTTGCCGTTCAGGTCGGCAAAATAGTTTTGCTGTCGATCAGGCAGGCGTTGCGCGACAAAAATCTCGGCGTCCTCCAGCCCCATATCGACGGCCGTGTGGGGGATCTCCTCCCAACCCCAGGCGGGATTTTCGAAGATGGCCATGTCGACCCGGTCCTGCTTGAAGTCACCGAAGCGTCGGGGAATGGAAGTGGGCACCAGGACAAACTGGTAGTCACTTTGCGATGCGTTCAGGGCCTCGACCAGTTGCGGCAGCAACCCGGTATCGGCCCCGGATTCCGGGCGCACGGTGTAGGGCGGAAAGTGCGCGGCACCAATACGCACCAGTTGCGCAGCCTGGGACGGTATCACCGTTGACGCCGCAAGCATCGCCAGCAAAAGCTGCGAGGCTGTCCGAATTGGCAAACCCATCAAAACGCCCCCACTCCCCAATAAAACGGCATCAATGCATTCAAGCTAGGCGGTTTCATCCAATTAGCCAGTTTAATGCTGGCCAATTCAACTTTATTGCTGCTCTTCCAGCACCAATATCAACGCCTCATCGGCCAACTGATCGAGGCTCATGCTGCCGCCGGCGCGAAACCAGGTCGTGGTCCAGGACAATGCGCCGGTCAGGAACCGTCGGGTGATGAACACATCACCGCGGATAAACCCGGCGGACTTGGCTTCGCCAAGTACTTGCAGCCAGATGTCTTCGTAGATGTCCCRCAGCGCCAGAACCCTGGCCTGGCCGTCTTCGGACAGCGAGCGCCATTCGTAGACCAGCACGGCCATGGCCTCGCCGCTGCCGCCCATGATCGACTGCAATTCACAGCGGATCAACGCCAGCACCCGTTCGCGCACATTGCCGGCCTCGGCGATGGCCGCACGCATCAACGCGGTGTTGTAGCGTATGGTTTCTTCCATCACGGCGCGCAGGATTTCGTCCTTGCTTTTGAAGTGATGGAAAATACTCCCCGACTGAATGCCCACAGCGCCGGCCAGATCGCGCACGGTCGTGCGCTCATAGCCTTTATTGCGGAACAGGTGGGCCGCCACTTGCAGCAGCTTGCCACGGGCGCTGTCCGGGTCGGTCAATTGGCCGTCGTCCACCAATTCGCGCATGACCCTCAGGGCTTTTTGCTCGTCCACCCGTTCTCTCCTACAGTCGATCAATCAGTAACGCCGATCCCCCGAAACAGCGGGGTTGCGCGGGCAATTTATGCTCATGGATGCAACCAAGCAAGCGCTTGGGCAGAAGATAATCAACTCATTTACAAACCAAGCGCTTGCTTGGTAATGTCGACGCACTTCGGTTGGAGGTGGCTATGGAATGGACTGCGCCTAAAACAATTCGCATCGGTTGCGCCAGCGCCTTCTGGGGCGATACCTCGACCGCCGCCGCGCAACTCGTGGAACACGGACATCTGGACTATCTGGTCTTTGACTATCTGGCCGAGATCACCCTGTCGATCATGGCCGGTGCGCGGATGAAAGATCCCCAGGCCGGCTATGCGGGCGACTTCATCGAAGTCCTCGCGCCCTTGCTGCCGCAACTCGCGGAGCAAAACATCCGGGTCATCAGCAATGCCGGCGGGGTCAATCCCCAAGCCTGTGCCGCCGCCCTGCAAGCGGCCTGCGACAAGGCCGGGGTGGCGCTGAAGATCGCCGTGCTGCTGGGTGACGATCTGCAACCGCAATTCAAACAGCTGGGCAACCTGGGCATTCATGAAATGTTCAGCGGCGCGCCCCTGCCATCGATGTGCGTCTCGACCAATGCTTACCTCGGTGCACCCGGCATCGTCGAAGCCTTGCGTCTGGGGGCAGACATCGTGATCACCGGGCGCGTGGTCGACAGTGCCGTGGTCAGCGCCGCTCTGGTGCATGAATTCGGCTGGTCGTGGCACGACTACGACAAGCTCGCCCAGGCGGCATTGGCCGGGCACATCATCGAATGCGGCGCCCAGTGCACGGGCGGCAACTTCACTGATTGGCGCGACGTCCCCGACTACGAACACATCGGTTTTCCCATCGTCGAAGTCAGCGCCGACAGCCAGTTCATCGTCAGCAAACCCGAAGGGACCGGCGGGCTGGTCACGCCGCTGACGGTGGGCGAGCAGATGTTGTACGAAATTGGTGACCCGCGCGCGTATCTGTTGCCCGACGTGGTGTGCGATTTCACTCAGGTCAAACTGCTGCAACAAGGCAAGAACGCGGTGCAGGTGCACGGTGCCAAAGGCCTGCCACCGACGGCTCAATACAAGGTCAGCGCCACCTACCCCGATGGTTTTCGCTGCACCGCCAGTTGCCTGATTGCCGGCATCGATGCCGTCGACAAGGCGCGGCGCGTCAGCGCGGCGATCATCAACAAGACCTCGGAAATGTTCAGCCAGCGCGGCTGGGCGCCCTACAGCGACGTGAGTATCGAGTTGCTGGGCAGCGAGGCCACCTACGGCCCCCACGGCCAGCGCCAGGACTGCCGCGAAGTGGTGATCAAACTCGCCGTGCGCCATCCGGACAAGCAGGCCTTGATCGTGTTCTCCCGGGAAATCGCCCAGGCCGCCACCGGCATGGCGCCGGGGCTGACCGGGATTGTCGGTGGGCGGCCGACAGTGTATCCGCTGATCCGGCTGTTCTCGTTCCTCATCGACAAAACCGCCTGCACGCTGGACATTGACTTCATGGGCCAGCGCCACCGGTGTGCCCTGCCCGCCCTCGATGTGCTCGACCCGCTGGACCTGCCAGCCCCACTCGCGCCACCGAAACCGACTGGCCTGGCCGACGCCAGCGTGGCCCTGGTCAAACTGGCGGTCGCCCGCTCTGGCGACAAGGGCAACCACAGCAACATCGGCGTCATGGCCCGCGCGCCCGAATTCCTGCCATGGATCGCCGAGGCCTTGACCCCGGAAGTGATCGTCGACTGGATGGGCCATGTCCTCGATCCAATCCACGGGCGAGTCGAACGCTGGTACTTGCCCGCCAGCCACAGCCTGAATTTCCTGCTGGAAAACGCCCTCGGCGGCGGCGGTGTCGCCAGCCTGCGAATCGATCCGCAAGGCAAGGCCTTCGCCCAGCAACTGCTGGAAATCCAGATTCCGGTGCCGCAGCGCATCGCCGACCAGTTCAACTAGAGGATTGCCGCCATGGCCTACGATTCGATTTTCAAAGCCGATTTGTTTGCCGGCCAAAACATCATTGTCACCGGTGGTGGCAGTGGCATCGGCCGCTGCACCGCCCACGAACTGGCGGCCCTCGGCGCCCATGTGCTGCTGGTCGGGCGCAAGGCCGACAAGCTGAAAACCGTTGCGGCGGAGATCGCCGAAGACGGTGGCAAGGCCGATTGGGCGGTTTGCGACATCCGCGAGGAAGAACCGGTGCAGCACCTGGTCAGCGAATTGATCCGCAAACATGGCCCCATTCATGGCCTGGTCAACAACGCTGGCGGGCAGTACCCGTCGCCCCTGGCATCGATCAATCAGAAGGGGTTCGAAACCGTGATGCGCACCAATCTGGTGGGCGGTTTCCTGATGGCCCGGGAAGTGTTCAACCAGTCCATGAGCAAGCACGGCGGCGCCATCGTCAACATGCTCGCTGACATGTGGGGCGGCATGCCCGGGATGGGCCACTCCGGCGCGGCACGTTCGGGCATGGACAACCTGACCAAGACCGCCGCGTACGAATGGGGTTATGCCGGGGTGCGGGTCAACGCCGTGGCGCCGGGCTGGATTGCCTCCAGCGGCATGGACACCTACGAAGGCGCATTCAAGGCTGCGATTCCGACTTTGCGCGAACACGTGCCGCTCAAGCGCATCGGCACCGAATCGGAAGTCAGCGCGGCGATTGTTTTCCTGCTCAGCCCGGCAGCGGCGTTCGTCAGCGGCAGCACCTTGCGCATCGACGGCGCCGCCAGCCTCGGCGGGCGTGCCTGGCCGATTCACAAGGCGACCAACAGCGAGTCGTACAACGGTTTTCACCGCGCCTACTTGCCAGACGTGTTGAAGAGCAAGGAATAAGCCATGCCGGTGATTCAGTCGCAACTCGACCCCCACAGCGAGCAGTTCGCCCAGAACCGTGCGGCGATGCTGAACGCCATCGAGCAAGTCCGCGCGCTCGAACAGAACCTGCTGAACAAGGCTGCCGAAGCCAAACCCAGGTTTGAAAAACGCGGCCAACTGCTGCCCCGCGAGCGCCTCAATCTGCTGCTGGACCCCGGCGCGCCGTTTCTCGAACTGGCCAGCCTGGCCGGCTATAAGCTGCACGACGACAAGGACGGCAGCTCCGCCGGTGGCGGTTTGATCGCCGGCATTGGTTACGTGTCTGGTGTGCGTGTGCTGGTAGTCGCCAACAACAGCGCAATCAAGGGCGGGACCATTTCACCCGCCGGTTTGAAAAAATCCCTGCGCCTGCAACAGATCGCCATGGAAAACAAACTGCCGGTGATCACCCTCGCCGAAAGCGGCGGCGCCAACCTCAATTACGCGGCAGAGATTTTCGTCGAAGGCGCGCGCAGCTTTGCCAATCAGGCGCGGATGTCGGCCATGGGGTTGCCGCAGGTCACTGTGGTGCACGGTTCGGCCACGGCGGGCGGCGCCTATCAGCCGGGATTGTCGGATTACGTGGTGGTGGTGCGCGGCAAGGCCAAGCTGTTTCTCGCCGGCCCGCCCCTGCTCAAGGCCGCCACCGGCGAGGTCGCGACCGATGAAGAACTGGGCGGCGCCGAGATGCACGCACAAACCGCCGGCACCGCCGAATACCTGGCGGAGAGCGATGCCGACGGCGTGCGTCAGGTGCGCGAGATCGTCAGCCTGTTGCCGTGGAACCAGCAATTGCCTCACCTGCCCGAACGGCATTGGGAGGAGCCGCTCTACCCCATCGACGAATTGCTGGGCCTGATCCCGGATGACCCGAAAAAACCTTACGACGTGCGCGAAATCATCGCCCGTCTCGCCGACGCTTCGAACTTTCTTGAATTCAAGGGCGAGTTCGATCAGCAGACCGTGTGCGGTCACCTGAAAATTCAGGGCCGCGCCTGCGGCTTCATCGGCAACAACGGCCCGATCACGCCAAAAGGTGCGAGCAAGGCCGCGCAGTTCATTCAGCTTTGCGACCAGAGCCGCACGCCGCTGCTGTTTTTCCACAACACCACCGGGTTCATGGTCGGCACCGAATCGGAGCAACAAGGTGTGATCAAACACGGTGCGAAGATGATTCAAGCGGTGGCCAATGCCCGGGTGCCGAAGCTGACCATCGTCGTCGGTGGCTCCTATGGCGCGGGCAACTATGCAATGTGCGGACGCGGCCTCGACCCGCGTTTCATCTTCGCCTGGCCCAACAGCCGCACCGCCGTGATGGGTGGCGCGCAAGCGGGCAAAGTGCTGCGCATCGTCACCGAGGCCAAACAGGTCAAGGACGGACTGGTGCCCGATCCGAAAATGCTCGACATGCTGGAACAGGTCACCGCGCAGAAACTCGACAGCCAGTCCACCGCGCTCTATGGCAGTGCCAATCTGTGGGACGACGGTTTGATCGACCCGCGGGATACAAGGACGCTGCTCGGTTACTTGCTGGATATCTGTCACGAGGCCGAGGTGCGGCCATTGCAAGCCAACAGTTTTGGCGTAGCGCGGCTCTAGGCCGGCTCAAGGAGAACAATAAAAATGATCTTCACCCAGGAACACGAAGCACTGCGCCGCACCGTGCGCCAATTCGTCGAGCACGAGATCAATCCGCACGTCGATGAATGGGAAAAGGCCGGGCGCTTTCCTATCCACGAAATTTTCCGCAAGGCCGGCGACCTTGGCCTGCTGGGGATTTCCAAACCGGAAAAATTCGGTGGCATGGGACTCGACTACAGCTACTCGATCGTTGCCGCCGAGGAGTTCGGCACCATTCATTGCGGCGGCATCCCGATGTCCATCGGCGTGCAGACCGACATGTGCACGCCGGCGCTGGCACGTTTCGGCTCCGATGAATTGCGCGACGAATTCCTGCGCCCGGCCATCAGCGGCGAGCAGGTCGGTTGCATCGGCGTTTCCGAAGTCGGTGCCGGCTCCGACGTCGCCGGATTGAAAACCACCGCGCGCAAGGACGGCGACGATTACGTGATCAACGGCAGCAAGATGTGGATCACCAACTCGCCGAGCGCCGACTTCATCTGCCTGCTGGCCAACACGTCGGACGACAAACCGCACATCAACAAATCGCTGATCATGGTGCCGATGAACACACCGGGCATCAGCTTGAGTTCGCACCTGGACAAGCTCGGCATGCGCAGTTCGGAGACCGCCCAGGTGTTTTTCGACAATGTGCGCGTACCGCAGCGCAACCGCATCGGCCATGAAGGCGCGGGGTTCATGATGCAGATGCTGCAATTCCAGGAGGAACGCCTSTTCGGCGCGGCCAACATGATCAAGGGCCTGGAATATTGCGTCGACAGCACCATCGAGTACTGCAAGGAGCGCAAAACCTTCGGTAACGCGCTGATCGACAACCAGGTGATCCACTTCCGCCTGGCTGAACTGCAAACCGAAATCGAATGCCTGCGGGCGCTGGTCTATCAGGCCACCGAGCAATACGTCAAAGGCCAGGACGTCACGCGCCTGGCCTCCATGGCCAAGCTCAAGGCCGGCCGGCTGGGCCGCGAAGTCAGCGACAGTTGCCTGCAATATTGGGGCGGCATGGGCTTCATGTGGGACAACCCGGTGGCCCGGGCTTACCGCGATGTACGGCTGGTATCGATTGGCGGCGGCGCCGACGAAATCATGCTGGGGATCATCTGCAAACTGATGGGCATTCTGCCGGGGAAAAAGAAATGAGCAGCCTGCCGGTTTGCCAGACCTTGCTCCTGGAACTGCACAACGGCGTGCTGCATATCACCCTCAACCGCCCGGAATGCCGCAATGCGATGAGCTTGCAGATGGTCACCGAGTTGCGTTCGGTGCTGACAGCCGTGCGCGATGACCGAGGGGTTCGCGCTCTGGTGATCGGCGGTGCCGGCGGTCATTTCTGTGCCGGCGGCGACCTCAAGGACATGACCAACGCCCGCGCTCAAGGTGCCAGTGCGCACCGCGACTTGAACCGGCTGTTCGGTGCGCTGCTGCAAGAGGTGCAACACGCCCCGCAAGTGGTGATCACGGTGCTGCAAGGCGCGGTACTTGGCGGTGGTTTCGGCCTGGCCTGTGTCAGCGATATCGCCCTGGCCGATCACCAGGCGCAATTCGGCCTGCCGGAAACCAGCCTCGGCCTGCTGCCGGCGCAGATCGCGCCATTCGTGGTCCAGCGCATCGGCCTGACCGAGGCCCGGCGCCTGGCCCTGACCGCGGCCCGTTTTGATGGTCACCAGGCACGGCGCATGGGGCTGGTGCATTTTGTCGAGCATGATCCGCAGGCCCTGGCCGAGCGTCTCGACGAGGTCCTGGCCCATGTGTTGTGTTGTGCTCCAGAGGCGAATGCGATGACCAAGAAACTTTTGCTGGCGAGTACCGGACAACCATCGGATGCCATGCTGGATCAGGCTGCCGAATGGTTCAGCGAAGCGGTGACCGGGGCAGAAGGCGTCGAGGGAACGATGGCCTTCGTGCAAAAACGCAAACCGGGGTGGGCCTCCTGAAAAGCATCGCTGGCAAGCCAGCTCCCACACTGGAATGCATTTCAAATGTGGGAGCGAGCTTGCTCGCGATGAGGCCCGACCAGACACCGCAAAAACCAGAGAGCCAACCCATGCCCGGACTCAAAAAAATACTCATCGCCAATCGCGGTGAGATCGCCTGCCGAATCCAGCGCACGGCCCAGGCGCTAGGCTATCGCACGGTCGCCGTGTTCAGCGATGCCGACGCCGATGCCCTGCACGTGCAGATGGCCGACGAAGCGGTCAACATCGGCCCGGCCCCGGTGCAACAGTCTTACCTGAACATCCCGGCGATCCTCGAAGCGGCCCGGCGCACGGGTGCGGACGCGATCCATCCGGGCTACGGTTTCCTCTCGGAAAACGCCGGGTTTGCCCTCGCTTGCCGGGACGCCGGCATCGCCTTCATCGGCCCCAGCCCCGAGGCCATCGAACTGATGGGCAGCAAGCGCCTGTCGAAAATCGCCATGATCGAAGCAGGCGTGCCMTGCATCAATGGTTATCAAGGTGTCGAACAGGACGACACCACCCTGAGCCGCGAAGCCGAGCGCATCGGCTATCCGTTGATGATCAAGGCCAGCGCTGGCGGCGGTGGACGCGGTATGCGCCTGGTGCACGACGCCGGCGAATTGCTGGAACAGATTCGCACTGCGCGCTCCGAAGCCCTGAACGGATTTGGCAGCGGCGAACTGATCCTTGAGCAGGCACTTGTCGAACCACGTCACGTCGAGGTTCAGCTGTTCGGCGACCGGCATGGCAACCTGATTTACCTCGGTGAGCGCGATTGTTCAGTGCAGCGCCGGCATCAGAAAGTCATCGAAGAAGCGCCCTGCCCGGTAATGACCCCTGAGTTGCGGCAGGCCATGGGCGAAGCGGCGCTCAAGGCCGGCCGAGCGGTGCAGTACGTTGGCGCGGGTACCGTAGAGTTTTTGCTGGATGCGCGCGGGCAGTTTTACTTCCTGGAGATGAACACTCGGCTGCAAGTGGAACACCCGGTGACCGAACTGATCACCGGGCTGGACCTGGTGGCCTGGCAACTCAACATTGCCGAGGGGCAACCATTGCCGCTGCGCCAGGAGCAGGTGCAACTCAAGGGCCATGCCATGGAAGTGCGCCTGTATGCCGAAGATCCTGCCCGGGGTTTCCTGCCGCAAACCGGGCGCGTCGTGGCCTGGGAACCGGCATTACAGGACGGCGTGCGGATTGACCACGGCCTGATCGAAGGCCAGGTCATCAGTCCCTTCTACGACCCGATGCTCGGCAAGCTCATCGCCCACGGTGCCACCCGCGAAGAAGCCCGGCGCAAATTGCTGCGGGCGGTGCAAGACAGCGTGCTGCTGGGCCTGCAAAGCAATCAACGCCTGCTGGCCAGCTTGCTGGAACACCCGCAGTTCGCCTGCGGTGATTTCAGTACCGGATTCATCCCGCAGCATTTTTCCGAGCATGCCT
Organism: Pseudomonas sp. KB_15; assembly: GCF_052114525.1. NCBI lineage: Bacteria > Pseudomonadati > Pseudomonadota > Gammaproteobacteria > Pseudomonadales > Pseudomonadaceae > Pseudomonas > Pseudomonas sp. KB_15. Next base: position 43,982 of record NZ_JBFREX010000028.1, read on the forward strand.
GCCTGCATCCTCACGTCCCAAACGCGCAACACCTGGCCATCGCAGCCGCCCTGTTCTATCAGGCGCCGGCGCAGGCTCATCCGGCACCGCTGTCTGGTTGGCGCAACAACGCCAGTGTGCCGCTGCACTATCGCATTGGCCTTGACGATCAGGACTGGCCGGTAGCGTTGCAGGCGATCCCGGGCGAGCCGTTGCGCATTCAGGTCGCCGAGCGCAGCCTCGAACTGAAGATCATCCACAGCGACGGACGCTGGGCCACCCTCGAAATCGAAGGCGTTCGCCAACGCCACGCTTACCGCCTGGAGACCGGGCATCTCTGGCTGTTTACCCGTCCGGGCAGTCTGCAGTTCGTGGATCGCACTCAGGCGCAGGTCTGCAGCCAGGCCAGTGTCAGCTCGGGCACCCTCAAGGCACCGATGGACGGGGCGATTATCGACGTCCTGGTCAATGAAGGCAGCCCGGTGACCAAAGGCCAATTACTGGTGGTACTGGAGGCGATGAAAATGGAGCACCCGTTGAAATCGGGCATAGACGGTGTTCTCAAGCGCTTGCAAGTAAAAGTCGGGGATCAGGTGAAAAACCGGCAGATTCTGTTGGAGATCGAATAAGCCGCTAGGCGGAACCGCCGGGTTTGGCTACGCTCAAAGCCTATCAGGACGCGGATACCAGGAACCCTGCAATGCCTCACTGGCTGGTCATTGATCTGGAGGCGACCACCGATGAGGGTGGTTGGCCCGTAACGGATATGGAAATCATTGAAATCGGCGCCACCCTGGTGGACCGCAAAGGACGCGAACTGGACTACTTCCAGCGCTTCGTCCGCCCCTTGCGGCGGCCGTTGCTGACACCGTTTTGCCGCGAACTCACGCACATCACCCAAGCCAACATCGATGCCGCGCAACCGCTGGGCGAAGTCTGGCCGGCGTTTGAACGCTGGCTCGGTCATCACCACACGCGACTTGAAGGCTGGGTCAGCTGGGGCGATTACGATCGCAAACAACTGCTTCAGGAATGGCAGCGGCTGGGGCTCGCCAGTGCGCTGGCCAACGTGCCGCACATGAACCTCAAGCAGCGCTTTGCCAAGGCCCGACGCCTGGAACGTCCGCTGGGGCTCAACGGCGCTCTGCAACTGGCTGGCCTGCAGTTCACCGGCCAGCAACACCGGGCGCTGGAAGATGCGCGCAATACCGCACGACTGCTGCCGCTGGTTCTTCCGCTTTAGACAGGTGACGACTCCCAGGGCCTTGTGCATACTGGCCGGCCCTTTTTAGCCCTTTTCGAGGAATCGCCCATGTTTAAAGTCAACGAGTACTTCGACGGCACCGTCAAGTCGATCGCCTTTGGCACCGCAGAAGGTCCAGCGACCATCGGCGTCATGGCTCCGGGCGAGTACGAATTCGGCACCAGCCAGCGTGAAATCATGCACGTGGTCAGCGGCGCATTGACCGTCAAACTGCCGGACAGCAGCGACTGGGAAACCTTCGCCGCCGGCAGCCAGTTCAACGTGCCGGCCAACAGCAAGTTCCAGCTGAAAGTGGCCGTCGACACCGCTTACCTGTGCGAATACCGCGGCTAAACCTGCGGGGCTTCAGCAAAATAAAGCCAGCGCCAAAAAAAATGCCCGTGTTTTTCGACACGGGCATTTTTTATTCTGTGGAAAATTACTCGAGGATCTCCACCGGCATGCCGACTTCGAGTCGACCGTTGCCATCGTTGACCAGGTTCTGCCCGAACATTGCGCCGTCCTCCTGCGAACGGTATTTCTGCAAGGTTGCCAAGGGTTCGCGGTCGTCGCTGCGCTCCCCGGTTTGCGGGTCAATGGTGGTCAGGATGCAGCGTGAACAGGACTTGACCACGCGGAATTCGACCTCGCCGATACGGATGCGCTTCCAGCCGTCCTCGGCGAACGCTTCACTGCCTTCGATCACCAGGTTTGGCCGGAAACGCAGCATCTCCAACGGACGCCCGACCCGTTGCGACAAGTCCTCGAGGGAGGCCTGGCCAATCAGCAACAGCGGATAGCCATCGGCGAACGCCACCTGATCGTCATCCTTGCCGTAACCGGCCTCCGTCATCCGCGCCCGATCCAGCGGCACTTGCACCAGACGGGTCGGTTTACCAATAAACTCGCTGACCCAGGCCCCTGCTTCATCGCCTGCATCGGGGACTCGCAAGGTATCGCGCCAGATCGTCACGCCACGCAGTTCTGCATCGCTGCCAGGCAAGGCAATATCGATCGACGAATGCCCCGGCGCGCTGAGGGTCAAGCCACCCTCGGCATTCCACAACGCCGACAACTGGCTCATTTGCGCCACTGCGCGCTGGGTCAGGAAGCGCCCGCTGGCCTCATCCACCAGCATCCAGCGGCGATCGCCGTCCAGCCCGAGTTTATCGAGACCGATCTGTTGCAGCGTCTCGCCCTTGGCGGACTTCAACGGATAACGATACAGCGCGCTCAGACGCAACATGGCCAGCTCCCTGGTAGGCAAAAACGCCACCCTATACGAGCTTGATCACCGAATCAAAGAGCAAAACCTGTAGGAGCGAGCTTGCTCGCGATGGTGTATCAGTCACATCAGTGTTGGATGTGCCGACGCCTTCGCGAGCAAGCCCGCTCCCACAKGTTGTGCAGGCCCCGCTTAGGCCGGCACTTCGTCAAGCATCAGGCGCTGGCGCACCACATCGACGAGTTTGTCCGGCTGGAATTTGGAGAGGAAGTTGTCGCAACCGACCTTTTTCACCATCGAGTCGTTGAAGCTGCCGGACAGCGAGGTGTGCAGCACCACGTACAAGCCACGCAGACGCGGATCGTTGCGGATTTCGGTGGTCAGGCGATAACCATCCATTTCCGGCATTTCCGCATCGGTGAAAACCATCAGCAGTTTTTCAGTCATGTTTACGCCGGTATCGGCCCAGGCCTTGAGCATGTTCAAGGCCTTCAACCCGTCGCTGGCGATGTGCATCTTCACGCCCAACTGCCCCAGGGTATCGCGCAACTGCGCCAGGGCCACGTTCGAGTCGTCCACCAGCAGCACTTCACGGCCACGGGCGCGTTCCAGCACCGGATCTTCGAGCTTGTCGCGGGAGACCTTGGCGTTGTACGGGACGATTTCGGCCAGGACTTTTTCGACGTCGATGATTTCCACCAGTTGATCATCGACCTTGCTGATGGCCGTCAGGTAGTGCTGGCGGCCGGCACTGCTCGGGGGTGGCAGGATGGCTTCCCAGTTCATGTTGACGATCCGGTCCACGCCACCGACCAGGAAGGCCTGCACCGAACGGTTGTATTCGGTGACGATGATCGTGCTGCCAGGCCCCGGCACCAATGGGCGCATGCCAATGGCCTGGGACAGGTCGATCACCGGCAGGGTCTGGCCACGCAGGTTGACCACGCCGCACACAAAAGGATGGCGCTGCGGCATCAGCGTCAACTTTGGCAGCTGCAAGACTTCCTGTACTTTAAAGACGTTGATCGCGAACAATTGCCGTCCCGCGAGCCGGAACATGAGAATTTCCAGGCGATTCTCACCCACCAGTTGCGTGCGTTGGTCTACCGTGTCGAGAATGCCGGCCATCAATGACTCCTGGTCTTGTTCGGATGATTTCACTTAAAGAAGGTTATCGGCTGTTTTTGCCGAAGCTTGACCCTCTCTAAAATGCCACGCACGGCCATTGATGTCACATTAACATCATGCTTTACTGACGCTGTGATTACATCTGCTGCACTTCTGCGCCAGCGCGACCCCTGTTCGCGCGAAAAGTTCCGCTGCATAAGGGATTCCCCTATCAACAATCAGGCGCAACCTGATATTCGCCATATCCAATAGCCATTAATGTGACGCCATTCTCATTGCATGAACGGAGTCAGGCTTTTGTGTGCGATCGCAGGTCAGTGGCCAACCACCCTCGCGTGTTCCCCAGCCTGCTTCCGGGCCAGCCGCAGTTCGTTTACCCGACGACTCGGTAATGCCGGGGTTCCGACCGCCCTCGTCGACACACACGATATCCCCTCATTTGACATGACGTTGTGGAGATAAGTATGCCGAACGACCGTAAAGAGTGGGCCCAGCGGCTCCCGGAGTTTCTCGTCGAAGCTGAAACACTCCTGGCTAAAACCGAGGAATGCCTGAGTCATCTGCAGTTGATCAGCAATGACAAGGACGCCATCGACTGCATGCTCAGCATACTGCTCAAGCTGGCCAACAAGGCCGATGCCCTGGCGTTGGCGGCCGTGTCTGAATTTTCTCTACATATTCATGGCCTGCTGAACCACGCACAGAACACGATGAGCCTGCACGACGAGGCGCTGGGTGCCCTGAAAGACTGCCTGACCCTGATTGCCTGGCAACTCGAACTCATCGACCAGACCACCGGGCAACTCAGCCTCGACGACAGCGAGCAGGTCACCCTGATCGAAGCCTTTGCCTTTCAGGTAGGGCAAAGCCGATTTCAACCACCGGTCAATTCCAGGCCGTTCACCCTCGTATCCCATTCGGAACGACAGGCCTGAACTTGCCAAACCATGCCGTAAGGTGTGTTTTGGTTATCAATACCGCGCTGCAACTTGAGTGCGCACATGTCGCAAATGAATACTTCATAGCCATAAACGACATCTTGTAACAAACACTAATTCCCATCGACAGTTACGTGCCTGTCTTCACCAAGGTATTAACCCAGGGACAATCGTCAACTTGCGACCGCAACAACCAACTTGTTCAGTATGGAACCATCGCCCTGTTCCTGACCTTTCAGACATACATACGAACGCGACCAACGGTATCTTAAGTGCTACTATGCCGCCTGTTAGTTGGCGCCAATTAATGGCAGTGTGATTGCAGTCGGACAGCCTGGGGCTGATTTCTCCAACAAAAAAGATTAGATCCCGTTGAAGTCGACGCTCCACATTAAAAACCAGGGGCCTGTCAGCCAGCATGACCGGTCAGCCCGCAGCGTACATCCATTGGCTCCATCCGCTATGCACGCCAGTCTCAAGTCAATCGCCATGTGGCCACCCTCCCGAGAAAGTGCACGCACATTCACGCTATTGCTATGCGCCTGCTCGACGCTCGGCAGTTTGCTGGTCTATGGCTTGTCCATTCCGTTGCCCCTGGCGTTGCTGGCGCTCAACGTAGCTGCACTGACCAGTGTTGCGGTGCAGTACCGCCTCTCGCGCAAATCCATCAAATTCCAGCCCCAGGAACTGGCCGACCGGCTGTTGCAGGTTCAGGAAAACGAGCGTCACCGGCTGAGCCGGGAACTGCATGACGATATCGGCCAATTGCTCACCGCTGCAAAACTGCAAAGTGACTGGCTCAAACGCCGAATGCCCGAAGAACTCCAGGGTCAATGCTCGCTCCTCTGCGACACACTGGAAGAAACCCTGACCAAAGTTCGTGACGTATCCGCCATTCTCAATCCCCGGCAGTTGACCAGCCTTGGGCTGGAAGCCAGTCTGCGCGCGCACCTGCTCAAGACCCTGGCCAACACCCCGGTGCACTGGAGCCTGGAATGCCAGCAGCGCCTGACCGGCATACCGGAGGAAATGGCCGTGGCCGCTTTCCGTATCACCCAGGAAGCGGTCACCAACATCCTGCGACATGCCCAGGCCAAAAACCTGCTGGTATGCCTGCAGCGCCTGCCCCAAGGCCTGAAGTTGCAGATCAGCGATGATGGTCAGGGCTTCGCTCCCGCACCAGACCCTGGTCGCGAAGGGCAACGCGGTATGGCCGGGATGTCGGAACGGATCGATCAACTGGGCGGTACACTGACCGTTACCAGCGAGCCGGGCAAAGGCACTCGAATCGAAGCTCTTTTTCCCTGGGCGCCCCGTGCGCTCGAACGGGCCAGCCCGAATAAGGTTATGCATTGACTTGTAATTTACTACTGGTGGATGACCACTCGCTGATCAGGGCTGGYGTGCGCGCCCTGGTAATGGATCTGCCCGGCTATGCCGTCATCGGTGAGGCCAATGACGGCTCGCAGTTGCTCGAAATGGTCGGGCATCTGTCCCCCGATATTGTCCTGCTGGATATTTCGATGCGCCAGACCGGCGGCCTCGAAGCCTTGCAGCAGCTCAAGCGAGTGCGTCCGCAGAGCAAGGTCCTGATCCTCTCGATGCACACCGACCCGGACCTGATCATGCAGGCTCTGGAGTCCGGAGCCCACGGCTACCTGCTCAAGGACACCACGGCGACCGAACTCGAGCACGCGCTGGATGCCTTGCGCAACAACGAGCGTTATTTGAGCCCGGCCATTGCCCACACGGTGATCAATCAGGCGTTGAGCCGAAACCAGAAGCACCAGCCCGAACCTGCCGACTCGCACAACCTGACGGCACGTCAGCTGGAAATCCTGCGGTTGATCGTTCGCGGAAAATCCACCCGAGAGATCGCCAACGGCCTGGGACTGAGCATCAAGACCGTCGAAACCCACCGCTCGCAGATCATGAAGCGTCTGCAGATCTACGATGTGGCCGGCCTGGTGCTGTTTGCGGTGCGCGAACAAATCATCAGCCTTGATGACTAGTCGCCTCACTGGCATTCAATAGCGGCGAATCCTCAGGTAAATCCACGAGCAGCGCCGCTGAGCGAACCGAGAAACGCAGGTTATCCCCTTCCAGCGGCTCACCATCCAGATTGATATAAAGCCCTTCCGAGACCTTGATCTCGACCCGGGGCAGGCGCGCACGGACCAACATGCTGTCAATGCCGAAGCCTTCGGTCAGCAGGTTTTTCTACGTCCCGTCCACCTCCTGCCAGTCTCGTTGACCTCCCCCCCGTTAAAAGTCGCAAGAAAATGAATTATTTCCAGGCAAAACGACACGGCAGGATTTTTCTTACAAAACGTGAGGAATCGGCTCAATTGACCAGAAATCTGAATTGATAGACCTTGGGGTTACAGCAGRACATCACAAGGACGTGCCATGCAACCCCAAAACCTCGCATCACCGGCCATTTCGGTCTTGCCGCTCACAGATAATAAAATCACAGGCCATCGAGCTGAATGCCGCAACAGCATGAAAGCCACGGGAGAAGTTGATATGGAACCTCGCGTCACCGAGCTGGAAACACACCTCAAGTGCATTCGCAGGGACATGGAAGAAGCCCGGGATGACGTCAAATCCATCAAGCACAGGCTTGCCTATTCCGCCGGCGGAACAGCGGTCATCCTCGGCCTCCTTGGCTGGATCGCCAATAGCCGTTTCGAGCAGGTTATTTCATTGCTTCTGGCGCATTGAGTTGCCTTCAACACAAGACCCGGTTCAAGCAACCGGGTCTTGTGCGGCTAAGCCGCCGAAGCCATCAGCTCAGGACTTCGCTCAACGGAATGAAGAAAATGCTGTCGCCCTGCACCAGCGTGCGACCTTCCAGGACTTCTACCAGTCCATCAGCCCAGGCAGCGCTACGCAGCACACCGGAACTCTGGTTTTTGTAGATCGTCGCCCTGCCGTTTTCCAGCCGTCCACGCAAATACTCACGCCGATTGCCGGGCTGGAGCCAGTCAAACCCCGCCGGCACCTGCACCTTCAGCGGCTCAACGTCTTCCACACCCTGACGACGCAAGAGATAGGGCCTGGTCAACAAAGCAAAGGTCACGAGGGTCGATGCCGGATTGCCCGGCAAGCCGATCACCGGCACACCGCGAAAATGTCCGAACGTCAGCGGTTTACCGGGCTTGATGGCGAGTTTCCACAGCGTCAATTCGCCTTCTTCGCGCAAGGCGATGCCCAKGAAATCGGCTTCTCCTACCGATACACCACCGGTCGAGAGGATCAGGTCGACATCCCTCAATTCACCCAATCGGGAGCGAGTGGTTTCCAGATTGTCCGGAAGAATCCCCGCGTCGACGACCTCACATCCCAAACGTTGCAACCAGCTGCACAACAACACCCGGTTGCTGTTGTAGATCTGTCCCGGCCCCAGCGTCTGCCCGGGCTCAATCAATTCGTCGCCGGTAGACAGCACCGCCACACGTACCTTGCGAACCACTTCCAGCTCAGCGCATCCCAAGGAGGCAGCCAATCCTTGCTCGATCGGTCCCAGCCGCGTACCTGCCGGCAGAATCAACTCGCCGATGGTCGTTTCCTGGCCTTGCGGACGGATGTTCTGGCCCTGGGTCAAGGATCCAGTGAAACGTACTCGCCCATCGGACTGAACTTCGGCGTTTTCCTGCATCTCGACGCAATCGGCACCGGCGGGAACAGGCGCGCCGGTGAAAATGCGCGCACAGGTTCCTGGCTGCAATGGATCGGGGGCCTGACCGGCAAACACCTTCTGACTGACCACCAACGGCTCTCCCGTCCAGTCAGCCATGCGCAAGGCATAACCGTCCATGGCGCTGTTGGGCCAGGGCGGCAGATCAAGCGTCGATACCAGATCTTCAGCCAGTACACGCCCCTGTACCTGCGCCAACGGCAAGCGTTCACGCTCGACAATCCTTGAGGCCTCGGCCATTTCCAGCAAGCGCGCCAACGCCAGCTCGACAGGCATCAGACTGCCAGCCTTGCCAGGCTTACCCGCGGGATTCACAAGGCGCCGCCTGTTTCAAGTGAGGCACGAAATTGCACGGGCGATGCCGCGAATCCAGCTGCTCGGCAAGTATGCCGTCCCAACCGGTGCGCACGGCATTGGTCGAACCCGGCAAACAGCAGACCAGTGTGCCGTTGGCCAATCCGGCCAAAGTCCGGGACTGAACGGTCGAGGTGCCGATATCGGCAACCGAGATCTGGCGGAACAGTTCACCAAATCCGTCAACCTGTTTGTCCAGCAGGCAGCTGACGGCTTCCGGCGTGCTGTCACGCCCGGTAAAACCGGTTCCGCCGGTGATCAGCACAACCTGCACGACATCGTCGGCAATCCAGTTGGCAACTTGCGCGCGAATTTTGTAGAGGTCATCTTTGAGCAACACCCGGGCCGCCAGGTAATGTCCGGCAGCGGTCAAGCGGTCGACAAAAACCTGACCCGAGGTGTCGGTTTCCAGTGTGCGGGTATCGCTGACAGTCAGCACTGCGATGTTCAGCGGTGCGAAAGGTACATCAGCCTTGGCTTTCATAGGCTCGTCCAGTTGTAGGAGAAACAGCCCGGTGTTATATCACAGCGCTCCGTTTTTTCGCCGCTCCCATGGAGACCTGCCATGACCACGAATTCACAATTGCCACCCTGCTCCATTCTGCTCCTGGCGGGCGGACGTGGCCAACGTATGGGGGGGCGGGATAAAGGCTTGCTGGACTGGCACGGTGAACCGCTGATTGCACACTTGCATCGCAAGACCCGTCCGCTGACCGATGACCTGATCATCTCCTGCAATCGTAACCTTGAAAAGTATGGGCCCTACGCCGACCAGTTGGTCCACGATGATGAGGGTGACTTCCCCGGGCCTCTGGCCGGAATTCGCGCAGGTCTGAAAGCGGCTCGCCATACTCATCTGCTGGTCCTGCCATGTGACGTTCCGGGCATTGATGCGGCACTGATCGGCAACATGCGCGAGACCGCCAACCTGCATCCGGACAAACCGCTGATGGTGCGCCATGACAATCACTGGGAGCCGTTGTTGTGCGTGATTCCCGTGGAACACAGGGCGGCGTTCGAGAATGCCTGGAACGAAGGTGAACGCAGCCCTGGCCGGTTAATGCGCAACCTCGGCGCGACAGCGCTGCAATGCCCCGACAACGACCCTCGGCTGGCCAACCTCAACACGCCGGAACTGTTAAGCGGTCATAACACTGTGTCAGACTGACTTTCATCAGGAACTTGCACGGACGGTGCACGTCTCAGGTTCAGTAACCAAAGATTTCTTATTCGGAGACACACACATGACTCAACGGACCCTCGCCACTTTCATGCTCGCACTCGGCCTCGCAACTCTCGCCGGTTGTGCATCGCCTACGGTGATCACCTTGAATGACGGTCGCGAAATCCAGGCCGTCGACACGCCACAGTTCGACAAGGATTCCGGTTTCTACGAATTCGAACAGCTCGACGGCAAACAGACCCGCATCAATAAAGACCAGGTTCGTACCGTTAAAGAGCTGTAATCCTGGCGCCGCCGAATACACAAAAGCCCGCTTGATGCGGGCTTTTTCACGTCTGAAGAACAGCGTTTCAGGGTAATGCCAGTCAGTTAGCCGCGACACCCTTTGTAGCAGCTGCCGAGCCCGCGAGGCTGCGTTCGGCTGCATAGCAGTCGTGAGTCCAGCTGACGCGGTCTGCCTGACGTACCGCAATGACTGATTTTACGACTGCTTCGCAGCCGAACGC
>NZ_JBFREX010000029.1:0-70652 GCF_052114525.1 Pseudomonas sp. KB_15
TACCGCAATGGCTGTTTTACGACTGCTTCGCAGTCGAACGCAGCCTCGCGGGCTCGGCAGCTGCTACAAAGGGTGTTGCGGCTGAAATTGCTTAACTGACTGGCATTAGCCACTTGGGCCGGTTTTTTCTTTCTCGGCATCTCCGGTCAGACAACCTGGACTGAGGGCTGCATCGGATAATGTTCGTCTTCATATTTTTCAATGAGCATCGCCAAAATTTCCAGTTCATCGCCCTCAGGTGAACCGCCTTCTGCCCCCCACAACTGCTCCAGGCGAGCCAGTGCGGTGGCCAGGTCTTCTTGGCTGTGAATAGGTTTAATGTTCATCACACGGTCTCCGTGGGCGTGGGTACTAGCGTTGAATACAGCCCTGCCGCAATTGCGACAACGAAGGAAGGGAGCATTTTTTGTGTCTTTTCAATTCCTCTGAAGCATTCAACGAGAAGAAAAACCCAAATCCCGCCCATAAAAAAACCGGCCACTTGGACCGGTTTTTTCTGACTCTGCATCCCCCGTCAAAACCACTTTGACGTGAGACTGAAATTGATTGGAGCGGGTGAAGGGAATCGAACCCTCGTTATCAGCTTGGGAAGCTGGAGTAATGCCATTATACGACACCCGCTCAGAGCGCTGCCTTTGTACCAGATACGGCCGACGATTTGAAGTTTTTCTTTACGTGGGGCGGGTTTAACGCAGATATGACAAAAAAAACTGGACCACATGACGGTCGATCGCGGGCAAACCTCGCGCCTGCAGAATACGTTTAACGCAGCAGGGCGGGGTTTGCTCGCGATGACGCTACTTCAGCTTGCCAATGCATGGTGGTCCTGGACGTGGTGGTAACGCGGTCGGCTTTCGTGTTGCGAAGGTTTCAGGAACCCCATCAGTGCGTTGCGGCTGTCTCGGCAGGCGGCTTTGTGTTCCATGTCGAGAAAGTGGCCGGTGGCCTGGAGGGTGCTGAAGGTGCTGTGTTGCACGTGGCTGGCGAACAACCGGGCGTCTTCGGCGGCGGTGTATTCGTCCCATTCGCCGTTCATGAACAGCACCGGCACGTCGATTTTCTTCGCCGCGTGCAGGTAGCACTGGCGATCGCTGTGCAGCACGTCGTTGATGTGGAAGTGCATCTGCCCGTACTCATGTTCGGCCAGGGAGCTGACGTGGCGATAGTTGAAGCGCTTGAACAACGACGGCAGGTGTTTGCCGATGGTGTCGTTCACCAGGTGCCCGACCCGGTCGCCGTCCAGGTTGCCGAGGTGTTCGACGCCGCGTTCGAGGTAGTCGAGCATGTGCGCGTTGATCACCGGGGAGAACGAACTGATCACGGCTTTTTCGATGCGCCGTGGCCGTTGCGACAACGCCATCATGGTCGCGGCACCGCCCCAGGAAAACGACAGCACGTGTTCGGCGGCGAAGTGGTCGATCAGCTCAAGCAGGATCTGCCCTTCGATTTCCTTGGTGAGCATTTTCTCATGCAGGTTGTGGGCTTTTGACCGGCCCGCGTAGGGCTGGTCGTAGCAGACGACGTTGAACTGCGGATGGAGGTTTTTCACGGTTTGTGCAAACGACGCAGTCGTGGCCATCGAGCCGTTGACCAGAATAATGGTCTTCTCTGCGGCGTCTGCGCGATAGAACTCCGTGTAAACCCGATACTGACCCTGTATATCCAGCACAGCGATTTCTGGCCTCATGTCATAAGACTCCTGGCAAGCGGGTATGCGCGCAAAAGAGATTGCACGAGCTTTGTGACAGGTAGGCATACGCCTGGAATTTGAGAGGCCCATGTCGATCCATTGCAGTCCGGTCGACGGGTATTGTTATTGGCGGGCAGTCTGCCGGATGAGGCCGGAACCCAAGGGTTCCTACCGGCAAAAAGTTTCTTAGAAGTATGGGGTGACTCATCGGTCACATTTCGGCCGACGCCCTGATTCAAGCAGGGGTCACATCATTGCGCAAGTGCCGCTGGTAAATTGTTCGACAACTTTCTGCTGAGCGGTCGTGTGTTTAGATCAAGCCGATCTCTTCATCGCTCAGTGGGCGGTATTCGCCCGGTTTCAACCTGTCGTCGAGCACCAACGGTCCCATACGCTCGCGGTGCAGGCGCATCACCTTGTTGTTGAAGTGGCCGAACATGCGCTTCACCTGGTGATAGCGGCCCTCGACGATGCTCAGGCGTGCAGACTTTGGCCCGAGCAGCTCCAGCCCGGCGGGTTGCGTGGTGAGGTCTTCGAAGGCGAAGTACAGCCCTTGGCTGAACTTGATGGCGTATTCGGGGCCGATGTCCTGCTCGGTTTCGACGTAATAGACCTTCGGCAGTTTGGTCTGCGGTTGGGTCAGGCGCCGCGACCAGCTGCCGTCATTGGTGATCAGCATCAGGCCGGTGGTATTGAAGTCCAGGCGTCCGGCGATGTGCAATTCGTCCTTGTCCGGTTCATGGATCAAATCGAGCACGGTCGGGTGCTGTGGATCCCGAGTGGCGCTGACGCATCCGGCGGGCTTGTGCAGCATGAAGTGGCGCAATGGTTTACCGACTTGCAGCACGTCATTGTCGACTTCGACGCGGCTGAATTCGCGGACTTCAGCGTGCGGGTCGCTGACAACTTTTCCGTCAACCCTGACGCGTTTTTCCACCAGTAACAGGCGTACCTGCTTTCGGTTGAAACGAGGCAGGTTGCTGAGGAATCGGTCGACACGCATGACTAAGGATCAGTGAAGAAAGGGGCGCGCATCTTACTTGATCGACTCGGGCGCTGCTTGCAACTGCGCCTCGACTTCGGCGCAGCGCGGGCACAGGCACGAGGCGTTGCGCAGTTCCACCGGCAGTGCCTGGAGTACGGCCGGGTCGATGCTGACACCGTAGCACCAGCAGGCGCGGTCGGCGGTTCGCGGGTCGGCCAGGGTGCAATCGTTGGGGGCGCCGCAGGCGGGGCAGAGGTCAGACTGGTTCATAACTGGAGTGAGATTTTTCCACGCAGGTTCGGTTACGGCCGGTTTGCTTGGCCCGGTACATCGCATGATCCGCCCGTGACAGCAGGCTGTGCAAGGTGTCATCGGGCTGCAGGGTGGTGAGGCCGATGCTCACGGTCAGTTGCAAGGCTTTGTCGTTGTAGGCATAGCGCTGCTGTTCCACGTGCTGTCGAATTTTCTCGGCAATCATCAAGCCGGTCTTACCGTCGGTGTCCTTGAGCAGCACGATGAACTCTTCACCGCCCCAGCGGCAGACGATGTCGGAGTGCCGCAGGCAACTTTCCAGATCCCGGGCGAAACCGATCAGTACCTGATCGCCGGCCAGGTGGCCATAGGTGTCGTTCAACGCCTTGAAGTGGTCAAGGTCCAGCAGTAAAGCGGTCAGCGGTTTGGGCTCGCGCCGGGCTTCATGCATGGCCTGTGCGGCCAGCAGGTCGAAGCCGCGACGGTTGGGCAGTTCGGTCAGGCTGTCGAGGATGGCCTGGGCCTGGATCTTGTCCTGATAGCGCTTGATCACCCGGTTGAGCAGGGCCAGTACGGTCAGTGTGACCAACAGGCAGATCAGCAGGTTGAGGTACAGCGACTGGCGGATTTCACCGAGGGCGCTGTCTTCGCGTTTGTCGACGAACAGGTACCAGTTCAGCTCCGGGATAAACCGCACGTTGAGGAAATGTCCCTGGCCCTGCACAGAGTATTCGTAGCTGCCGCTGTGGGGTTGGGGCAGTCGGCTGACCAGGTCTTTCATGCTGTCGAGTTCGCTGAGTTTCTGCCCGATGCGTGCACCCTGCGGACCCCCTTCGGCGCCGGTGAGCACCAGGCGCCCGAAGTTGTCGACGAAGTACACACTGCGCTGATAACGCTGTTGGTACTTGTCGATCAGCTTGATCACGGCGTCGACGGTCAGGCCAACCCCGGCCGCACCGATGAATCGGTCGTTGTAGTCGTAGACCTTGTAGTTGATGAAGAAGGTCAGGTCGTCCTTGTTGGCGAGGTCAGGGTCGACGTTGATCTCGTACGGATCCTTCATGTCCCGCACGCGAAAGTACCAGGCATCGCGGGGTTCGGTGGCCTTGACCTGTTTGAGCACACCCTTGGCGTGGTAGTAGGTCAGGCTGGTGTTGGAGACGAAGAACGCGGTGTAGGCGCCATAGTGGGTCATGACCTCGTTGAGGTAACGGGTCATCTGGTCGGAATCTTTTTCACCGTTGACCACCCAGTCGCGCATGAAGGTGTCGCGGGCCATCATCGAGGAAATCAGGATCGGCCTGACAAGGTCTTTCTGGATTTCCGAATAGACCGTGTCCGATGTCAGCGGCAGTTCGGTGTTGACGATGTTGTCGCGGATCGATGCCCGGGAGGCGTAGTAACTGAGAAAGGAGGTAGCGAGAAAGCCTGCGCCCAGCAATGCGACCAGCGTGAGAACCAACGAACGTTGAGAATACAGCGGCGAGCGAAGCGGCATGACAGTTCCGTTGGCAGTGGTCCGATGGCAGGCATTCTAATGGCACTGCGGGGGAAAAACTGCGGCATTTGCAGAATGAACCGGCAAGCATCAAGGGCTGTGGTGCCTGAGCCGACGCCTTCGCGGGCAAGCCCGCTCCCACAGGTACAGCGCGGTCCTTGTGGGAGCGGGCTTGCCCGCGAATCTAGAGATCAACGCAGACTTTTCAGGTAGACCCGCCACCCGCCCAAATGACTGATATTCACCGCGCCCTCCAGCCCATACGCCTCGCAGATAAACCCGCTCTCCCAGCGCCCATCCGCCAGTTGCACCTTGCCCAACCCCAGCGGCGCCGGAATCCCGGTCAGGAACGAACCCAGTTCACGACTGGGCAACTCCCAGACTTCCACTGCAATCGCTACGCCGCCATCCTTCACGCGGACCATGCCTGGACGAAACGGCGGGCCACCGGCCAGAGCATAGAGTTGATAATCCTGCGAGCTGAATGTCGACTCCAGCAACCGGGCACCGCGCTGCTTGAGCTGCCAGTTCAGCGCCAACCCGTCCAGGTGCGCACCACAGACCACCAGTCGTGCCCGATCATGACGTGCAACCGTCACCGGAGCGGGTGCGGCCAGACCTTGCTGGCGCTGCAAGGCATCCGCCACGCTCAACAGGTACTGATCGGTAAAGGCTCGCCCAAACAGCGTCACACCCCATGGCAGGCCGTTGTCCATGAACGCGCTGGGTACGGCAACGGCAGCGTAATCGAGCAGGTTCATGAAGTTGGTGTAGTAGCCCAGTTGCGAATTGCGCAGCACCGGTTCGGCCTCGAGTTCCGCCAGTGTCACCGGGCGGCCGATGGTCGGTGTGACGACGCAATCAAGGCCTTCCAGCGCTGTGTCGCACAGGGCCTTGAGCGCTTGCAGCCGGTATTGGGCGCGGAAGGTTTGCACGCCGTCGACGGCAGGCGCCTTGGCCAATACGGCGCGAATCACGGGCAACACGGCCTCGGGATTTTGCGCCATCAACTCACCGGCCACGCTGTAGCGCTCGGCTACCCACGGGCCTTCATAGAGCAAACGTGCGGCCTCCAGGAACGGCGATAGATCCAGCTCCACCGCTTCGCCGCCCAAGGCCTTGAGGCGGTCGATGGCATCACCGAACAACAGCGGGCCTTCAGGGCAACCGTAGAATTGCAGATCCTGTGCACGGGGTACGCCGAAACGGAACGGGCGCGGTGTACCGAACGCCGAGCCGTCGTTCCACAACGGGTTGCTGCGGCTGTATTCGTCCCGTGGGTCCAGGCGTGCGGTGAGCGTCAGCAACTGACTGGCCTCGCGCGCCGTGGCGGTGAAGGTGGTGACGCAATCCAGCGTACGACAGGCCGGTACCACGCCAGCCGTCGAGATCAGGCCTTTGGTGGCTTTCATGCCGACCAGATTGTTCAACGCCGCCGGCACGCGCCCGGAGCCGGCAGTGTCTGTGCCCAGGGAAAAACTCGCGACCCCGAGCGCCACCGCCAGCGAAGAACCGGCGCTGGAGCCGCCCGACGGATACTCCGGCAACACGCTGTTGGGGCACGCGCCGTACGGTGAACGGCTGCCGTTGAGCCCGGTGGCGAACTGGTCGAGATTGGTCTTGCCCAACGGAATCGCACCGAGGGCCAGCAGTTGTTCGACGATGGTCGCTGAACGCTCCGGCACGTAGGCAAATGCCGGGCACGCCGCGGTGGTCGGAATGCCCGCCAGGTCGATGTTGTCCTTGATCGCGAACGGCACGCCATACAGCGGCAGGCTGTCGAGGTCGCGGCCGTCGAGGGCGGCGAGGTAAGGTTCCAGTTCTTCGGCGCTGAGCAGGTGGATGAACAGGTGATAGTCCGGGTTCAGCGCGGCGGCTTTGTCCCGCAGTTGCAGCAGCAATTGTCGTGGCGTGGTGCGACCGTCGCGATAAGTGCTGCGCAGGGCGTCGAGTTGCAGATTGATGTTCATGGCGTGAGTCCTTTTTAAAATGGGTTCAGTCGAGTTCCAGCACCACGACGCGCTGTCCGGCACGTACTGCCGAACCCGGTTGCACGCGAATCTCGTGCACCACGCCGGCCATCGGGGCGAGCAGGGGGATTTCCATCTTCATCGACTCCAGGATCACCAGCACGTCACCGGCCTCGACGCGGCTGCCGGTCTCGACCTGAACCTGCCAGAGGTTGCCGGCGATGTGGCTGTCGACGCTTTGTTGACTGCTGGCCAGCGGCGCCTCTTCGGTGGCCTCCGGGGCCAGTTCTTCACTGTCGAAATGCGCCTGGCCACTGGCGATCCAGCGTTCACGCTCGGCGTTGAACGCAGCTTTTTGCTGATCGCGAAATGAGGCAATGGTCTCGGCTTCCTGCGCCAGAAACGCCTGGTAATCCGCCAGATTCAACTGACTGTGCTCGATGTTCAGGTCGAAGCGCCCAAGGGGGAAATCCCTGCGGATGCGCAGCAGTTCATCGGCGCTGACCGGGTAGAAACGGATCTGGTCGAAAAACCGCAGCAACCACGGTTTGCCATCGAACGCGGCGACTTCGCGGTAGCGGTTCCACATCTGCAACGTGCGCCCGACAAACTGATAACCGCCGGGGCCTTCCATGCCGTAGACGCACATGTAGGCGCCACCAATGCCCACCGAGTTTTCCGCGGTCCAGGTGCGCGCCGGGTTGTACTTGGTAGTCACCAGTCGATGGCGCGGGTCGAGCGGGGTGGCGACCGGTGCGCCGAGGTAGACGTCGCCCAGGCCCATCACCAGGTAACTGGCGTCGAACACTGTACGTTGTACTTCATCGAGGTTCGGCAGGTCGTTGATGCGACGGATGAACTCCAGGTTGCTCGGGCACCACGGCGCGTCCTTGCGCACCGTGGTCATGTATTTCTCGATGGCCAACTGGCACGCAGGGTCGTCCCAGGACAGCGGCAGATGCACGATGCGCGAGGGCACTTGCAGGTCTTTGGCGGCGCACACGGCGTCCCATTCGCCGGCAACGATGCCGAGGAGGTCGGACAGTGGCAGTTGCTCGGGCTGGTAGTGCACTTGCAGCGAACGGATGCCCGGCGTCAGGTCGATCACGCCGTGCAGGTCTTTGCTTTCCAGTGCCTGCATCAGGGCGTGGGCGCGGAAACGCAGGACCAGATCGAGTTCCGGGGCGCCGATTTCCAGCAGCAGGTGTGTATCGCCGGACAGTCTTGCGACCAGCCGCGTATCCCCCTGCCCGATATCCAGCACCACAGGCGACACAACCCCCTGTAGGAGCGAGCCTGCTCGCGAAGGTGTGTCTGTCGACATCAGAGTGGCTGACACACCATCGCGAGCAGGCTCGCTCCCACAGGGGGTATCCCATTTCAAGGCCCGGGTGCGGGCGGTCTTGAGGTCGACAGGAATGAACTGCACCTTGTCCCCAGCCTTGAGCTGCCCCAGTTGCCAAAGATCCGCTTCGATCACCGTCACCGGGCACACGAACCCGCCAAGGCTCGGGCCATCCGGGCCGAGTATCACCGGCATGTCCCCGGTGAAATCCACCGCACCAATCGCATACGGATTGTCGTGAATGTTCGATGGATGCAAACCCGCCTCGCCACCATCGGCACGCACCCATTCCGGTTTTGGTCCGATCAACCGGACGCCCGTGCGGCTGGAGTTGAAATGCACTTCCCACTGCGTGGCGAAGAATGTGTCGATGTAGTGCTCGGTGAAGTATTCCGGGGCGCCGTGCGGACCGTAGATCACGCGGATTTGCCGTACGCCGGGCAACTCGTTGAGCTGATTTTCAGCCAATAGCTGACCGGCGCTGCGATCGCTCAAGGCCGGTACATGCAGCACGTCGCCGGCACGCAAGGCGCGACCGCCGTGGCCGCCAAACTGACCGAGGGTGAAGGTACTTTTGCTGCCCAGATAGTCTGGCACTTGCAGGCCACCCCGCAGGCACAGATAACTGCGGGCCCCTGCACCGGCAATTGTGCCGAGGCTCAACGTAGCACCAGCCGGAACCAGCAGCGTCGTGTTCATCGCAACGGCTTCACCGTTCATCGTCAGTGGAATTTGCGCCCCGGTCACCGCCACTACCGCTTCGCAATTGAAGCGCAGCAACGGTCCGCTCATGGTGATCTCCAGTGCCGCCGCGCCTTCGTCATTGCCCAGCAAACGGTTACCCAGACGCAGCGCCCGACTGTCCATCGGCCCCGATGGTGGCACGCCGACCGCCCAGTAACCGAGGCGGCCGGGATAGTCCTGAACGCTGGTCTGGGTGCCAGCGCTGAGCACCTCGAACGTGTTGGCCTGATAGACCAGGCCTTCCAGACAACGGGTCCACGGCTGGCCGCTGGCGAAGGGCGCATCAAGCAGAATCTGCCGCAGGTAGTCGCGGTTGGTTTCCACGCCGTAGAGCAGGCTGGCACCTAGTGCCTGATGCAGATCCGCAGTGGCCTCTTCGCGAGTCGGAGCCCAACTGATGACCTTGGCGATCATCGGGTCGAAGTAGGGCGGGATCTCGCACCCAGCCTCGACCCAGGTGTCGATACGCAGTTGAATGCCATTGGCCACCGGGAAGTCCACGGCGGTTAGCAAGCCCGGACTGGGTTGAAAATCGCGCCCTGGATCCTCGGCATACAACCGCGCCTGAATCGCATGACCCTCCGGTTTCAAACCCTTTGCCAGATCGCTCAGCGGCGGCAGATCACCGGCCGCCAGTTGCACCATCCAGCGCACCAGATCGACGCCCCACACCTGTTCGGTGACGCCGTGTTCCACCTGCAAGCGGGTGTTCACTTCCAGAAAGTAGAAACGCCGGGCATCGCTGTCGAAAACGAACTCCACAGTGCCGGCGCTGCGGTAATTCACCGCTTTGGCCAGTTTGATCGCGGCCGCGCACAACTCATCGGCCATGCCGTCGGGCAGGTTCGGCGCCGGGGTTTCCTCGAGGACTTTCTGGTTGCGGCGCTGCACCGAGCAATCGCGCACGCCGAGGGCGATCACCTCGCCGCGACCGTCGCCAAACACCTGCACTTCCAGGTGACGGGCGCGCTGAATGTACTTCTCGATGAACACACCGGCGTCGCTGAAATTGTTCTGCCCGAGGCGTTTGACGGCTTCGAAGGATTCGCTCAACTCGGCCGCGCTGCGGCACACGCGCATGCCGATGCCGCCACCGCCGGCGGTGCTCTTGAGCATCACCGGGTAGCCGACCTGTTCACCGGCCTGCAGCGCGGCATCGAGGCTGTCGAGCAGTTCGGTACCCTCAAGCATCGGCACGCCGTGTTGTTTGGCCAGGGCGCGAGCGGTGTGCTTGAGGCCGAACACCCGCAGTTGTTCTGGCGTCGGGCCGATGAAGGCGATACCAGCGGTTTCGCAGGCTTCGGCGAACGCGGCGTTTTCCGAGAGAAAGCCGTAGCCGGGATGGATCGCGGTGGCGCCGCTGGTTTTGGCGATGGCGAGGATCTTTTCGACCGCCAGGTAAGTGGCGGCGGCCGCGCCCTCACCGAGGCTGTGGGCCTCGTCGGCTTGCAGGATGTGCAGGCTGGCGGCATCGGCCTCGGAGTAGACGGCGACACCCTGCACTTGCAGTTCGCGCAAGGTCCGCAGGATGCGGCAGGCAATGGCGCCACGGTTGGCAATCAGGACTTTTTCGAACATGGCATAACCCCCGGAGGCGATAGCGCATCAGCCTCGACTGGGATGCGGGCCGTCCCGCAGTTTTTCGATAGTCGCCGGGGTCGTCCCCGATGGCAGAGTCACAAATTTCAAAACCACCGCCGCCCCCTGTGGGAGCGAGCTTGCTCGCGATGGCGGAGTGTCAGTCGACTTCAATGGAGCCTGTGTCGACGCAATCGCGAGCAAGCTCGCTCCCACAGGGTTAATCAGTGTTCTTGCTGTTTGATGCACTGCCCTGAACGGGCCTGGCACAAGGCAAATAACCAGCGGCGCAGTCTCGGGAGTTTCAGTTCCATACCAGCAGCTCCGCAGGAGTGGGGTTGTAGGCGTTGCACGGGTTGTTCAATTGCGGGCAGTTGGAGATCAGCACGATCACGTCCATCTCCGCACGCAGATCCACGTACTTGCCCGGTGCGGAAATCCCGTCTTCGAAGGTCAGTCCGCCGTCAGCCGTGACCGGCACGTTCATGAAAAAGTTGATGTTCGGCCCGATGTCGCCCTTGCCCAGGCGGCCATCGTGAACACAGGCGCGCAGGTAGTTGTCGCGGCAGCTGTGCATGTAGCGTTTTTCCAGGGCGTAGCGCACGGTGTTGCTCTCTTGCGCACAGGCGCCGCCGAGGGTGTCGTGACGCCCGCAGGTGTCGGCGACGATGGTCAGCATCGGCTTGCCGAGGTTGGAATACAGCACGCTGCCGGTGCTCAGGTACACGCTGTTCTGCCGGCGCAAGGTGCGCTGTACGTCGTAGCGCTCCTTGGGATTGGCGACGCTGTAGAACAGCGTATCGACCGCCTGATTGCCTTCCAGATCGAGGATGCGCAGGGTCTGGCCGGCCTTGACCTCCATCAGCCAGGGTTCGCCGGCGGGGATGGTGGCGCGGTAGACCGCGGTTTCAGGCGACTGTGGAGCGGTGGCGATTGCGAGTGACATGGCAGCGATCCTCAGGCGAACAAACGGTCGGTGTTGATGAAGCCGCGCTCGTTTTCCGGGCGCGAGGTGCGGCAGTGTTCGGCGACGCTGGCGTCGGCGTTCATCCAGCTGAGCTTCAGCGGTTTCGGTGCGTATCCCGGCGTCGGGTCCATCGGGTGTTGCAGAGCGGTGAGCACCACCAGGGTGTCCATCGGCGCGTACAACTCGATGTAGTCGCCGGCCTTGGAGTTGCCCTCGACAAAGTGGAAGCGCCCGGCGTCGTCGACGTTCACGCGGCTGAACAGGTTGAGGGTCATCAGCAGGTCGGACAGACCCAGCCCCCACTTGCCCAGCTCCACCAACAGGTTGTCGGTACCGTTGCGGAAGAAGCCGTTGCGCAGTTCCTGGTAGCGACCTGCACCGTACTTTTCTGCGACTTCTTCAGCGCAGAGCACGCCGCCCAGGCTGTCGCTCCAGCCGCACGTGTCGGCGGTGATGGCGGCCAGCACGCGGCCCATGTCCGAGTACAGGCAATGGCCGGCGGTGAGCTTGGCGGTGTGTTGGCATTTGAGGCTGTCGGGCAGGTTAAGGCGTTCGGTTTTTTCATTGGCATTGAGCAACGTCAGGCTGACGTTGGCGCCGCCGCGCAGGTCGGTCAGGCGCAGCAGTTGGCCGCGCTTGAGCACAAAAGAGCGATGGCCGCCGCCGGGGAGCATTTCTTCGGCGAAGGGCGGGAACAGGTGGGTCGAATCAGTCATTGTGAAAAATCCTCTAAGCGATACGAAGCGTGCCCGCCAATGGAGTCGGCAAGGCGTCGACGGCGGCACGGGTGGCGCGGCGGTCGCTGTTCAAAGGGATGTCGTAGGTGATGCGCGCGCCATAGGCGCCGGGGGCGTGCGGATCGAGGCGGACCTTGTCGAACACCAGCAGGCGCGTACCGAGGTTGAAGCCTTCGGACAGGTCATGGGTGACCATGAACACCGTCAGTTGCGTCTCGCGCCACAGCTCCAGCAGCAAGGCGTGCATGTCTTTGCGGATGCCCGGATCGAGGGCACCGAACGGTTCGTCGAGCAACAGCACGCGGGGTTTCATGATCAGTGCCTGGGCGATGGCCAGTCGTTGCTGCATGCCGCCGGAAAGCTGCGCCGGGTACTTGTCCAGCGAGTGACCGAGGCCGATTTTGTGCAGCAACACCGAAGCCTGTTCGCGGGCCTCTTTTTTAGCGCTGCCGAACAGGCGTCCGAGCAAGGGTGAGCGTGGCAGTTCGAGGCCCAGGGCAACGTTGTCCAGCACGCTCAAGTGCGGGAACACCGAGTAGCGCTGGAACACCACGCCACGGCTGGCGTCCGGCTCACCGGCCAAGGGCTGACCGTCGAGCAGGATCTCGCCGCGACTGGCGCGTTCCTGGCCGAGCAGCAGGCGCAGGAAGGTCGATTTACCGCAACCGGAAGCGCCGACGAGTGTGCAGAACTCACCTTCGTTGACGTTCAGGTTCAGGCCTTCGAGCACCACCTGATCGGCGTATTGCTGCCAGACGTTTTTAACGGTGATAAAGCTCATTTGGCGGCCCCTTGGTGCCAGGGGAACGCACGCTGGGTCAGGTGTTTGAGGCCCCAATCCATCAGCCAGGCAAGCAGGGTGATCCACACCACGTACGGCAGGATCACGTCCATAGCCAGGTAGCGGCGCACCAGGAAAATCCGGTAGCCGAGGCCGTCGGTAGAGGCGATGGCCTCGGCGGCAATCAGGAACAGCCACGCCGAGCCGAGCATCAAGCGCAGCGAGATCAACAACCGTGGCAGCAGTTGCGGCAGCACCACCCGCAACATCAGGGTCCAGGTCGAGGCACCGAGGGTCTGGGCCTTGATCAGCAGCTCCACGGGAATTTCCCGGGCGCGCTGTTCCAGGTCACGGGCCAGGGCCGGGGTGATGCCGATGACGATCAGCATCACTTTCGACAATTCCCCCAGGCCGAAGACGATGAACAGGATCGGCAGGATCGCCAGCGGTGGCACCATCGACAGCACCGTCAGCAACGGTGACAACGGCGCACCGAACAGCGGCAGGGTACCGGCGGCGATGCCCAGGCACAGCCCGGCCAAGGCGCTGATACCCAGGCCGATGGCCAGACGTTGCAGGCTGGACGCCGTGTCCTGCCAGAGCAGGTATTCGCCGGTGCGGGTGTCGGCCACGAACGCCAGGCGTTTCACCGCATCGGTCATCTGCACGGCGCTGGGCAGCAGCTTGTCATTGGGGTTGTCCGCCAGTCGCTCGGCCGAGCCCGTGAAGTAGGCAAACAGCACCAGGGCGAACGGCAGGATCACCAACAGCAGGCGACTCGGGCGGTCCGGGTGAAGGTTGATCAGGCGCATGGCCAAGTCCTCTTTTTACAGCTTGGCGTCGGCGGCCATCTGCACGTAACTCGGGTCGAAGCGCAGCTTGAGGTTGCCCTTGTCGCCGCTGGTCACGCCGTTGGCGAAGGCCATGCCGACTGCGCTGGTGTCCTTGGCGCCTTCACCCAGCAAGCCGTGCTGGAAGGAAAACTCGGCGACTTTGCGCATGGTGTCCTGCAGTTGCTTGCTGGTGCTGAACGCCAGGGCCTCCTTGGGCGTGGCGAACAGTCTGGTGGTGTCCAGTTGTGCCTGGAAACCCGGCAGGTCGGTGCCCGAGGCTTTGGCCATGTGTTCCAGTGCGGCTTTGCCCGCAGCGTTCCTCGCGTTCATCAACTCGACCACTTCAAACCAGGCGCCAGTCAGCGCCTTGCCGAGGGCCGGGTTGTCTTTGAGGGTCTGGGAGTTGACCACCATCATGTCCATGATTTCGCCGGGGATCTGGCTGGAGTTGAACACTTCGCTCACCCCGGGCTTGGCCTTGATGTCTGAGAGCATCGGGTTCCAGGTGGTGACGGCGTTGACCTGATCGGTGTTGAAGGCGGCGGAAATATCGGCGTCGGAGGTGTTGACCACTTTCAGGTCTTTCTCGGTGAGATCCACCGAATCCAGGGCCCGGGCCAGCAGGTAGTGGGAGACCGAGAGTTCTACCAGGTTGACGTCCATGCCCTTGAGGTCGGCGACTTTCTTGCCTTCGCCCTTGAGCACGATGCCGTCGTTGCCGTTGGAGAAATCGCTGACGATCAGCGCAGTGCTGTCGACGCCGCCGGCGGCCGGAATGGTCAGCGCGTCCATGTTGGTCATGGTGCAACCGTCGAACTGGCCGGCGGTGTACTGGTTGATCGATTCGACGTAATCGTTGAGCTGCACCACGTCGATCTTGATGCCGTACTTTTTCGCCCATTTATCGACGATGCCCTGGCTGCCGGCGTATTCCCACGGCATCCAGCCGGCGTAGATGGTCCAGCACACGCTGAAGTGGTCTTTCTGGGCGGCCTGG
The DNA here is from genome assembly GCF_052114525.1 of Pseudomonas sp. KB_15. Classification (NCBI taxonomy): domain Bacteria; kingdom Pseudomonadati; phylum Pseudomonadota; class Gammaproteobacteria; order Pseudomonadales; family Pseudomonadaceae; genus Pseudomonas; species Pseudomonas sp. KB_15. The sequence continues at coordinate 14,378 of NZ_JBFREX010000029.1, forward strand.
GACGAGAAGCTCACGAGGGCCGCGAACGCAGCGGCGAGCAGGGCGGGTAAACGAAGCTGGGACATGGTGGTTCTCCAGTTGATCAAGGACGGACAGGACGGCAGCGGCACCGTGAACGGTGGCTTGTCTCCCGGGCTTTTGTCCCGCCGTGTAACCTCAACTGGAGGTCGCCGACTCTCGGACCAGTCACTCGCGATTGCGAGCCGGAACCCTAGTCAGCCATTGCAAATTGTGGTGCCGCGAACCTGTGGTGACTCCTGCACGGTTTTGGTAAAGCGAGAGGCGTGCCAAGTTGGTCCGAACGCTCTAGCGTGGGGGACAGGAAGGACGACGGGTTTGACCGGAAAGGCGGACTGCCTTGTGATGGTGCGCAAGCGCACCGCATTGGAACGTATCCGCCGCTGATCCGAAGGTGGGTGCGACGTTGCACTTGGCAGAGATTTACCAGTCAAAACAGATGTCAGCCGGTCTGTTCCGACTGCTGTCACTGGTCTTTACGGAGGCCGTCATGTTGCGTCGTTTGTTGTTTGGTGCAGTGCTCGGTTTTGGATTGTCTGGCTGCTATTACTACGACAGTCCTGCCGACGTCTACGGGACACCTTATTACTACCCGGGTTACTACTCGCCTTATTACTACGGCGGCTATTACGGCCCACGTTATTACGGTGGTTATCGCTCCTATTACCATGGTGGGCACGGTTACTACGGGGGCCACGGCTATAACGGCGGGGGGCATTACGGAGGTGGATATCATGGCGGTGGATATTACGGTGGCCACCGTTAATCAGGGCGTGAATGGATGAAAAACCTTTCATCGGCCAGATGTTTCCACTTGTTTCAAGAGCGCACCAGATTCCGAATTCGATGTCTGATCTTTCGACAGTCACCGAATATTTGACTGTCGCTTGCCAGCGTCGCTGGTGTGGCTCACCCGCGGTCCAGGAGGCCGCCATGCTCTGTCAAAATAAGCTGCGGCGAATTCTTCTGCTTGCTGTGTCGGGATTGTCCCTTGGTGGGTGCGTGCCTTACTACGACGAAGGAGGCAGTTACTACAGTTCCGAAGTCTATACCTCGCCTGCGCCAAACTATTACGCCGGGGGGAGTTCCTACTATTCCAATGGTTACTACACACCGTCGCCCCGGTATTACATGCCGCCAGCGCGGTATTACCAGCCGACACCGCGCTATTACTCGCAGCCGCGGATGTATCAACCGCGCTATTACCAGCCCGCTCCGCGTTACTACCAGCCATATAGGGGGGATTACCGGATGCATCAGAACCATGGCTGGGACGGCCGTAACCGCGGGGGCTGGAACAATGACTCTCGCGGCCATGACTGGCGCAACCATCGTGGCGAACGCGGCGATCACAACTGGCGGGGTAATCACCGCTAATCATTCAGTTAAATACAATTGCTGTGGGAGCGAGCTTGCTCGCGATGGCGGAGTGTCAGGCAACATTGATTTCTACTGACACGCCTTCATCGCGAGCAAGCTCGCTCCCACATTTTTTATGTCCGGACTTTAATACTCTGACAAGTCCGCCAACGGATGCCGGCCTTCCCACGCCTTGTGAAAATGCGCCTCTACCACCGCGTCCGGCACGTTGTTGATGTCCGGCCAATGCCAGTGCGGCTTCTGATCCTTGTCGATCAACCGGGCACGTACGCCTTCGCTGAATTCCGGATGACGACAGCAGTTGAGGCTCAGGGTGTATTCCATCTGGAAGACTTCGGCCAGCGACAGGTGCCGGGCACGGACGATCTGCTCCCACACCAGATGAGCGGTCAGCGGTGCGCCTTCGCTCATGGTCCTGGCCGCGCGGCTCAGCAACAGATCGCTGTGATCGCGCAAGGCGCTGATGGCCTTCCAGGCGCAACGCACGTCGCTGACATCCAGCAGCTCATCGATCTGCTGACGGCGCGGCAACCACTGGGCTTCGGGCATCTGCGCCACGGCTTCCTGTTGTAAGGCCTTGAGCAGGCTGTTGAGCTGCATGGGGGTCTGTTCCTGCCAGTTCAATTGCAACAGGCCTTCGATCAATTCCGGCTGCTGCTCATCGAGCAGGAAACGATCCGCCAGGTCCAGGTCGATGGCATCGCGGCCGTTCATGTGCGCACCGGTCAGGCCCAGGAACAACCCGAGCCTGCCGGGCAGGCGCGACAGAAACCAACTGGCGCCAACGTCCGGGTACAGGCCGATGCTGATCTCGGGCATTGCCAGCCGGCTGCTCGGTGTGACGATGCGAATGCTCGCCCCTTGCAACAACCCCAGGCCGCCGCCCAGCACATAGCCATGGCCCCAGCAGATCAGCGGTTTGGGGTAGGTGTGCAGGTGGAAGTCCAGGCGATATTCCGCCGCAAAAAAGTGCGCGGCCAGTGGCGGCACTTCCCCGGCTTGCGCGCGGCAGGCTTCGACCAGGCTGCGCACTTCACCCCCGGCACAAAAAGCTTTGGGGCCATTACCGCGCAACAGCACGCAGACGATCTGCGGGTCCTTGGCCCAGGCCGCCATGCGGTCGCGCAGGGCGTTGATCATCGGCAGGGACAGGGCGTTCAGGGAATTTTCGGCATCCAGGCTGGCGATGCCGATGCGGGCGCCGTCGGTGCCGGTGAGTTCTTCGAAGTGCAGATTCATCGTGACCTCGATCGGGAATTTGAAGGTTAAGTATGATCGCAGTGTAGGAAAGTGCCGGATCTGCGTCAGATCAATTGACAAGCGTGGTGCGCTTTCCTAGGGTTCGCCCCATTGTTTTTGCCGGGTATGACCATGACTGCTGACGACCGTATCAAACTCGAACCGAGCTGGAAGGAGGCACTGCGTGCCGAATTCGACCAGCCCTACATGACAGAGTTGCGAAACTTCCTGCAACAGGAGCGGGCGGCCGGCAAGGAAATCTATCCGCCGGGGCCGATGATTTTCAACGCGCTCAATTCCACGCCGCTGAACAAGGTCAAAGTGGTGATTCTCGGTCAGGATCCTTATCACGGCCCGGGCCAGGCCCATGGTTTGTGCTTTTCGGTGCAACCCGGCGTGCCGGCGCCACCGTCATTGGTGAACATTTACAAAGAGCTCAAACGCGACCTGAACATCGACATCCCCAACCATGGCTACTTGCAGAGCTGGGCCGATCAGGGCGTGTTGATGCTCAACACCACCATGACTGTCGAGCGCGCCAATGCCAATGCGCACAAGGACAAGGGCTGGCAGTTTTTCACCGATCGGGTCATTGAAGTGGTCAGCCAGCAGCAACCGCACCTGGTGTTCATGCTGTGGGGTGCCCATGCCCAGAGTAAGCAGAAACTGATCGATGCCACCAAGCACCTGGTGCTGACTTCGGTGCACCCGTCACCGCTATCGGCCTATCGCGGCTTCCTCGGGTGCGGGCACTTCAGCCGCACCAACAAGTTTCTTGAGCAGAATGGCGAGACGCCGATCGAGTGGCGGTTGCCGCCGGTTTGATTGGTTGACCTGACTGGCCCCATCGCGAGCAAGCTCGCTCCCACAGGGGGCTCCGCCAGAAACAGCACAAACAACAACCGCATCACCTGCATTGCCGTCACCAGCGGCACCGACAGTTGCAGGGTTTCCGCCGTCAGGCTCATCTCGGCAATGCCGCCGGGCATCATGCCCAATGTCAGTGAGCGCAGATCCAGGTGGGTCAGCGCACTCAAACCCAGGGCTGCTACGGTCGCGATCAGCATGGTCAACACTGTGCCGATCAGGGTGCGGCCCATGAACGATGGCGCACGCCGGAAAAACTGCCGGTTGAAGTGACAGCCCAGACCGCTGCCGATCAACCATTGGCCGATCTGGCTACCGCCATTGGGCAAGCCGATGTGCAGATCCCAGCCGATGCTGACGGCCGCACTGACCAGTAATGGCCCGAACAGCCAGGGGTTGGGTTGCCGCAGGCGTTCCCAGATCCAGGCCGCCAAAGCGCCAGCGGGGAACAGCAGGGCCAGCCAGCGCCAGTCCACAGCGTTGGCATGTAAAACCGGGGCACCATCGCCCAACAAATACTTGAACGCCGCCGGCACGCAGAGCACCACGACCAACACCCGCAAACTCTGCCCCGCCGCCACACGGCTGAGCACCGCACCATTGCGGGCGCCGAGGTTGACCATCTCCCCGGAACCGCCGGGCATGCTGGAAAAGAACGCCGTGGCGCGATCTTCACCGGTACGGCGCATCAGCCACACGCCGACGACCGCCGACAGGCTGGTGACCAACGCACCGAAGAAGATCAGACCGAAATGACTCAGCACCTGCTCCATCACCACCGGGGTGAAGTGCAGGCCGATACCGATGCCGACGATCCACTGGCCGCACTTGCGGCCGCCAGGGATTTCGGCCAATTGCCAGGGTGTCAGGCAGCGCACGAGGATGATCGCCAGTAACGAGCCGACCATCCACGGCAAAGGCCAGCCGACCTGGCTGGCGAGGTAACCGCCAAGCAGGCCGACCAGCGGGGTTCCCCACCAGAGTTTGAAGGGGGACCTGTCAGACATCGGCGATAGCGCGTTGCGCGGCCGAACGTTTGCGCCAGATGCGGATAAGCGGCATCAGCAGCATGATCGCCGTCAGGATCCAGCAACCGAAGGTGATCGGGCTCGACCAGAGGATTTCCAGTGCACCGTTGGAGATCGACAGGGCGCGGCGCAGGTTCTGTTCCATCAGGCCGCCGAGGATGAAGCCCAGCAATACCGGCGACAGCGGGAAGTCCAGCTTGCGCAGGATATAACCGAAGATGCCGATGCCAATCATCAGGAACAGGTCGAACGTTGTAGCGTGCACCGCGTAGACACCAATCCCGGTAATGATCGCGATCACCGGCACCAGTGCCCAGTTCGGCACGGCGAGGATGCGGGTAAAGATGCGGATCATCGGGATGTTGAGGATCACCAGCATCACGTTGGCGATGAACAACGAAGCGATCAGGCCCCAGACGATGTCCGGTTGCTGTTGGAACAGCAGCGGCCCCGGAGTGATGTTGTACAGCGACAGCGCGCCGATCATCACCGCCGTGGTGCCGGAACCTGGAACGCCGAGGGTCAGCATCGGCACCAGCGCACCGCAAGCTGCGCCACCGATGGCGGTTTCCGGAGCGGCGAGGCCGCGCATGTCGCCCTGGCCGAAAGTACCCTTGGCGCCAGCCATGCGTTTTTCGGTCATGTAGGCCACGGCACTGGCCAGGGTCGCACCGGCACCCGGCAACACGCCCATGATGAAACCCAGTACGCCGCAACGGATGTTCACCACGAACACCGACGCCGCTTCCTTGAAGTTGAACATCATGCGCCCGGTGGCTTTCACCGCTTCCTGGCCGTGGTGGGTTTTTTCCAGCAGCAGCAGAATTTCGCTGATGGAGAACAGGCCCAGCACCAGCACGACGAACTGGATGCCGTCGGTCAGGTGGATGTTGTCCCCGGTGAAGCGATACACACCGCTGTTGGCGTCGATGCCGACGGTCGACAGGAACAGACCGATCAGCGCCGCGATGAACGTCTTCAGCGGACGGTCACCGGCCATGCCGCCGAGGCAGACAATCGCAAACACCATCAGTACGAAATATTCCGCCGGGCCGAAGGCAATCGCCCATTTCGCCAGCAGCGGGGCGAACAGCACCATGCCGCAGGTTGCGATAAAGGCACCGATGAACGAGCTCCATGCCGACAGCGATAGCGCTACACCGGCCAGGCCTTTGCGTGCCATCGGGTAACCATCGAGGGTGGTCATCACGGTGGACGCTTCGCCCGGGATATTCAGCAGGATCGAGCTGATCCGGCCGCCGTATTCGCAACCCAGATACACCGCCGCCAGCAGGATCAGTGCCGACTCCGGTGGCAGGCCGAGGGCGAATGCGATCGGGATCAACAGTGCCACGCCGTTGATCGGCCCCAGGCCCGGCAACAGGCCGACCACGGTACCGATCAGGGTGCCGCACAGTGCAGTCACCAGGTTATACGGGCTCAGCGCGACGCCGAAACCCTGACCCAAATAGCCAAGAGTATCCATATCAGTTCTCCAGAACGTCGAGCACACCCAAAGGCAGCGGCACGTCCATCAACTTGTCGAACAGCAGGTAGAGGCCGACGGCCATCAGGCTGATGATCACGATGCTTGGCACCCAGCGACCGCCATACAGACGGGCCATGGGCACGCCGATCAGGATGCTGGCGACGATGAAACCCAGCGGTTCGAAGGTGCCCGCGAACACCAGCAACAGCACCACGCAGATGCCGATCTTGGTCAGGGTTTCGCGATCCAGCGGCGGCTCGTCGGCACTGTGCTTGATCGGTGCCGGACGGAACGCCATGTACAACAGCGCTGAGCCCATCAGGCCAAGCATCAGCAGTGGAAAGGCCCGAGGCCCCACCGGTTCGTAGGAAAAAGCCGCTTGGTACGGCCACGCCATCAGTGCCAGGCCGAGACAGACCAGTAACAGCACCGAAGCAAAAATGCGTTGTAAGAGCATGGAAAACTCCTGTGCCGCGGCCCCGCAAAACGGAGCCGCAGCCGCTAGACAGAGGCGATCACTGGATCAGGCCGAACTCTTTGGCCAGCACTTTGTAGTCCGCGACTTGCTTCTTCACGTAGGTGTCCAGTTCCGGGCCGGTCATGGCGAACGGGAACAGTTCACGCTGATCGCGCAGCTTGGCGAATTCAGGCGAGGCCAGCAGTTTGTCGAAGGCGTCTTTCCACCAGGCGTAGTCTTCGTCACTGACCTTTGGCCCGAGGTAGAAGCCGCGCACCACCGGCCAGACAATGTCGTAGCCTTGCTCTTTGGCGGTCGGGATGTCTTTCATTTCCGGCTCGTCCAGACGCTTCTCGGCAAACACGGCCAGCAACCGCATGTCGCCGCTCTGGATGTGTGGCATGGAGTCGGAGATGTCGGTGCTGCCGACCTGGATGTGGCCGCCAAGCAGGGCGGTGGCAATTTCACCGCCACCTTCAAGGGCAACATAACGCAGGTCGCGCGGGTTGATCCCGGCGGCCTTGGCGATCAGCGCGGTTTGCATCCAGTCCTGGCTGCCGACGGTGCCGCCGGAACCGATCACCACTTTGCTCGGATCTTTCTTCAGTGCCTGGACCAGATCGTCCAGAGTCTTGTAAGGCGAATCGCTTTTCACCGCGATGGCGCCATAGCTGGTGCCGACGGCGGCCAGCCAGCGCACGTTGCTTTCATCGAAGCGACCGAATTTGCCTTGGGCCAGGTTCAGCAGCGAACCGCTTGACCATGCCACCAGGGTGCCGGCATCCGCCGGACGCTGGGCAACCACCGCGTTGTACGCCACCGCGCCGACACCGCCGGGCATGTAGGTCACGCGCATCGGTTTGGTCAGCAGTTTTTCGTTGACCAGCGCGCTTTGCGCCAGTTTGCAGGTCAGGTCGAAACCACCGCCGGGCGAGGCCGGGGCGATGCATTCCGGGCGTTTGGGTTCGGCAAGCGCTTGGCCGGTGAACAGCAGGACGCTGGCGGCGAGGGCTAGTTTACGCATTGACAGGTTCATTCAAGTCTCCTTGGGAGTTGTTGTTATCGACGTACTGAATTACCAAAGGGCAACGCTATAGCTCACCAGCAGACGCACTTCATCGGCATCGCGAGCAGAGTAGTTGGAGCGGTAGGTGGCATTGCGCAAGCGCACGGCGACATCCTTGAGTGCGCCGCTTTGTACAACATATTTAATCTCGGAGTTGCGTTCCCACTCTTTGCCTTCGTCACCGTTCTTGAGCTTGATGTTGTCACCGCTCACGTAACGGCTCATGAAGCTCAGGCCGGGGACGCCGAGGGTGACGAAGTCGAAGTCATAGCGCGCTTGCCAGGAGCGCTCCTCGGCGCCGGCAAAGTCGTTGATCTGTACGAAGTTCACCAGGTACGGGTCGCTGCCATCCACATACGGGAATGCGCTGTCACCGGACATGTGCTGGTAGCCCGCGCTGAACTTGTGCCCGCTCAAGGCGTAACTCACCAGACCGTTGAGGGATTTGTTGTCGATCTTGCCGCCACGGGCCTCGCCCTGGTCGTCACTGATGGCAAACCGCAGGTCGCTGGCAAAAGTGCCGGGGCCGAATGGCTGCGAGGTGATCAAACCGAGGAAGTGCTGGTTGTAGACTTCATCGAGTTGCGCGAAGTGGTAGCTGCCGGTGATTTTGTCGGTGAACTTGTAGTCCAGACCACCAAAGTCAAAGTGCTTGCCGGCCACGGTGCCAGCGAAACGGCTGTTCTTGTTGTTGAGGGCAATGTCCTCGAAGTCGGTGCTGTCGCGATCCTTGGCCTTGTCCAGGCGCCCGCCGGTGAAGGTCAGGTTCTTGATCTCTTTGGAGGTCAGCATGCCGCCTTCAAAGGTCTGCGGCAGGATGCGCCCGTCGTTGGCCTTGAGGATCGGCAATTCCGGAATCAGGCTGCCGATTTTCAGCTCGCTGGCGGAGATTTTCATTTTGCCGGTCAGGCCGAGCTTGGAATATTCGTCGACGGCTCGCCCATCGTCGGTCGGCAGCAGGCCGGTACCGGTACGATCCGGGCTCGAATCGAGCTTGACTCCCATCATGCCCAGGGCATCGACACCGAACCCCACGGTGCCGTCGGTGTAGCCTGATTTCAGATTGAGCATGAAGCCCTGGGCCCACTCGTCACGCTTGGACTGTTGGGCGCTGGTGCCGTCGCGAAAATCGCGATTGAAGTACATGTTGCGGGTTTCGAAAGTGGCCGAGCTGTCTTCGAAGAATGCGGCCTGGCTCAATGGTGAAAAGCCGGCAAGGGCGGCAGCGCTGGCAAGCGCAGTGTGGCTGAAACGGGAGAGGCGGGCAGGCGCGATAGCCTGGGTCTGCAGGGACTGCATGGATGACTTACTCCGTTTATTGTTCTTATTTGTCGAAAACGCTTCGAGGCGTTTTTCGTATCGCTGTGTGGCGGCAGCGACGGCAGTCGAAACTGTCCGTAGCCGGACTGTAACGGGCTAACCTTTCGCTAACCTTTCAGCTGACTTTCACGGTTTTCGGGCTTCACAGCGGCGGTTGCGGCTGTAAACTTCGCGCCAGAGAATGGCGTCGACCATCCCGGAATGAGGTAAAGATCCATGCGTGTCCTGCTCGTCGAAGACCATCTGCAGCTCGCCGAAAGTGTCGCCCAGGCGCTCAAGAGCACCGGGCTGACCGTGGACGTGCTGCACGATGGCGTGGCGGCCGACCTGGCGCTGGGCAGCGAGGAATACGCCATGGCGATCCTCGACGTCGGCTTGCCGCGCATGGATGGTTTCGAAGTGCTGGCGCGTTTGCGGGCGCGGGGCAAGAACCTGCCGGTGTTGATGCTGACCGCGCGCAGCGATGTCAAAGATCGCGTCCACGGCCTGAACCTCGGCGCCGACGATTACCTGGCCAAGCCGTTCGAACTGACCGAGCTTGAAGCCCGGGTCAAAGCCTTGCTGCGCCGCAGTGTGCTGGGCGGTGAGCGCATTCAGCGTTGCGGTGTGCTGGCCTATGACCTGGAAACCCGGCGTTTCACCCTCGGCGAAGAGCTGCTGACCCTGACCTCCCGCGAACAGGCTGTACTCGAAGCCCTGATTGCGCGTCCCGGCCGGGTGATGAGCAAGGAACAACTGGCCTCCCAAGTGTTCGGGCTCGATGAAGAGGCCAGTCCCGATGCGATCGAAATCTACGTGCACCGCCTGCGCAAGAAACTCGACGGCCAGCCGGTCGCCATCGTGACCTTCCGTGGCCTCGGTTACTTGCTGGAAAGCCGCGATGCATAAGCCCAGCAGCCTGCGTTGGCGGTTGCTGTGGAACCTGGCTTTGTTGCTGGTGGTGTTGATGCTGGCCAGCGGCTTGAGCGCCTACTGGAACGGTCGCGAAGCCGCCGACACGGCCTATGACCGCACCTTGCTGGCCTCGGCGCGGACCATCGCCGCTGGCATCTCCCAGCGCGACGGCACCCTGAGTGCCGACGTGCCCTATGTGGCCCTCGATACGTTTGCCTACGACAGCGCCGGGCGGATTTTCTACCTGGTCAACGACATCAATCAGAAGCTGATTTCCGGTTACGAAAATCTGCCGGCGCCACCGCCGGGAACGCCGCGCACCGATGACTATCCGGCGCTGGCACGTTTTTACAACGCCCAGTATCGCGGGCAGAACGTGCGCGTGGTGAGCCTGCTCAAACCCGTGAGCGAGCCGAACATGAACGGCATGGCGGAAATACGCGTAGCAGAAACCGATGAAGCGCGAGTGAGCATGGCCCGCAGTCTGGCGGCGGATACTTTGTTACGCCTGGGTATGCTGGCAGTCGGGGCATTGATGCTGGTGTGGTTTGCGGTGAGTGCCGCATTGCGCCCGCTGGAGCGCTTGCGCACGGCGGTGGAAGAACGCCAGCCGGACGATCTGCGCCCCTTGCCTCTGGTGGAAGTGCAACGCGAATTATGGCCGTTGGTGCGTGCACTCAATCACTTTACCGAGCGCCTGCGCGGACAGTTCGAGAAACAGGCGCAATTCATCGCCGATGCGGCCCATGAACTGCGTACGCCTCTGGCGGCGCTCAAGGCGCGACTGGAACTGGGCATGCGCTCAGCCGAGCCCGATACCTGGCGCAGCACTTTGGAGACCGCGGCCCAGGGTACTGATCGCTTGACCCACCTGGCCAATCAGTTGCTTTCCCTGGCGCGGGTCGAAAATGGTGCCAGGGCGATTGCCGAGGGCGGCGCGCAGTTGCTGGACCTGAGTCAATTGGCCCGGGAGCTGGGCATGGCCATGGCGCCGTTGGCGCACAAGCGCGGTATCGCGCTGGCGCTGGAGGCGGATGAACCCGTCTGGCTGCGGGGCGAGCCGACGCTATTGAACGAGCTGCTGAGCAATCTGGTGGATAACGCACTGGCCCACACGCCGCCGGGTGGCAACGTGATTTTGCGCGTCTCGGCGCCCGCCGTGCTGGAAGTCGAAGATGATGGTCCCGGCATTCCTCTGGAGGAGCGCGGCCGGGTATTCGAGCGCTTTTACCGACGCAATCAGCAAGTGGCCGGTTCGGGATTAGGTTTGGCGATTGTCGGTGAGATCTGCCGCGCGCATCTGGCCCAGATCAGCCTGCACGATGGCGAGCACGCGGGATTGAAGGTGCGGGTGAGCTTTGTTGCAGGGGATTGATGCAGCGTCTGTTCAGGCCCCTTCGCGGGCAAGCCCGCTCCCACATTGAACCGAGTCGCCGCAGATCAAATGTGGGAGCGAGCTTGCTCGCGATGGGGGCGACGCGGTCTTTGATCAGTAAAACATCGAGCGCGTTTCTTCCAGATCGGCACACATCGCCGTGTTGTCCGGATCGATCCCGAGCTTGACGAAAGCGGGTACGCTGAAGGGATCGATGCTCGAGATCAGATGGTCAGTATCTTTGTGGCAATACAGACTGGCCACCTGCACCAGATCCACATAATCGACCTGCGCAGACTGGCGTTGGAAGTTCAGGTATAGCCGCGGCACTTGCACCAGCATGTCGGGAAATTCCCAGACCCTGAGCAGTTTTTCGCCGATCAGCGGATGAATCTGGTCGATCACATGGTTGAGGCTGACCGGGTCGGACAGCAGCTCATAGTGATCTTCAGCGTAGGTCAGGATCGGCAGCACGCCGATCTGATGCACCAGCCCGCCAAGGGCCGCCTGGTCGGGCTTGAGTCGGGTGTAGCGGCGGCACAAGGCGTAGCTGACGCCGGCGATTTCCAGGCTTTTACGCCAGACATCGCGCATCTTCTGTTCCACCGCGTCGGAGCGGGCATGGAAAATCTGCTCCATGACCAGGCCGATCGCCAGATTACAGCTGTAGTTGATGCCCAGGCGGGTGATCGCGGTATGCAGATCGGTCACTTCCTGGGTCGCGCGCAACAGTGGGCTGTTGACCACTTTGATCAGGCGTGCCGACAGCGCGGTATCACGGCCGATCACTTTGCTCAGGGTGCTGACGCTGACTTCCGGGTTTTCTGCGGCCTTGCGGATTTGCAGGGCCACTTCCGGTAACGTTGGCAGAACCAGGTCATCGTTATTGATGGCCTCAACCAAATCCTGTTGGACCTTTTCCGCCAGCTCGCTCATTTAGTCTCTCTAGGCCAAGTGCTGCCGTTATTGCTGGATTTCGCGATCGCGGTCCAGTTCATAAGGCAGGTCGAGCAGCTGCAAGGACGGCCCTTCGAGCGCGCCCAGGTGGATGTCTCCACTTTCTGCTGCTTCGGCTTGCAACACAGCCAGGAGTTCAATGTTCTGTCCGGCGCTGGCAGCCAGCACCACTTCGCCGATGGAGCTGCCGTGGGTTGGGGAAAACAGCGGTATACCCGGTTCAGGCAGTTCGCTGGCAGCCAGTTGCAGGCGATACAAGCGGCGCTTGAGTTTGCCCAGGTACTGCATCCGCGCGACGATTTCCTGCCCGGTGTAGCAACCTTTCTTGAAACTCACGCCACCGACCGCTTGCAGGTTGAGCATCTGCGGGATGAACAACTCGCGGGTTCCCGGCATGACCTGGCCGATCCCTGCGCGGACCTGACCCAGCAGCCATTGATTCAGATCGCCTTCGCTCAGCAACGCCGATAGCTTGCTCTTGACCGCATCGGCAAGACCTGCGGCGACCCACAACTCGGCGCGCTCAGGCGAGACACGGATGGCAATCAACCCATCGTTGCGCACGACGCTGTCGGTTTCTGCCGGCAGGTCCAGGCCGAGGCTGGCCAGTGCGGCGTCGCCATGGTCAATGCCGAAGCGGACCCAGGCGGCACTTTCGTCGGTCAGTTTCGACTTGGAAAACACCGCGTACTTTTTCAGGTCCGCCAGTTGTGGTTCGAGCAATTCGGTGGCCATGGCCAGGACTACACCGTCCCCTTCGAGCAGGATGCGGAAACTCGATTGCATCCGGCCTTTTTGGGTGCAGCGCGCACCGAGGCTGGCCCGGGAATCGCTCAGGTAGTCGAGATTGCAGGTCAGTTGGCCTTGCAGGAATTTGCTGGCGTCCGCGCCGCGGACCGCGAGAACACCCTCATGAGAAAGGGTGCAGAAAAAAGCAGAATCGGCCATGGGTCATCGCAGGGTAAAGAGTCTGGCGGACATCATAAGGGGACGCCTTGGAAATGGGTAGTTCACAAAGGATCACCGGTGCCCGACCAAAGCCGACTGTTCGACCGGGCGCGGGCCTGTATACTTGCGGCCTATTTGAGGAGCGCTCCATGGTCGAAGATGTTGAACTGAACCGCCTCTACTGGCACAGCCGCCGCGGCATGCTCGAGCTTGACGTGTTGCTGGTGCCGTTTGTGAAAGAGGTTTACCCGCACCTCAACGAGGTTGATCGCGCCTGCTACGTCAGGTTGCTCGAATGCGAAGATCAGGACATGTTCGGCTGGTTCATGGAACGCAGCGAATCCGAAGATCCTGAACTGCAACGCATGGTTCGCATGATCCTGGACCGTGTCCAGCCCAAGTAATTCGTTCGAATGCCGCTGGCATGCCTCACGGCAATTGCTGGCGGCGTATCTTTTGGCCCAGCTGTTCGCGTTGGGTTCGTTGTTTTTACTGTCAATTCCGCTCTGGGCCAGCTCGCTCGGCATCGTGCTGTGCGTGGCTCACGGAGTCTGGCTGTTGCCCCGGCAAATCCTGCTGACGCACCCGCAGGCATTTTGCGGCTTGCGGCGCGATGCCGATGGCTGGCAGTTGTGGAGTCGGGCCAAGGGTTGGCAGCCCGTGCAATTAAGGCCGGACAGCCTGGCGCTGCCGTTGATTGTGGTGTTGCGTTTTCGTCTGCGTGGCGAGCGCCGGGTCAGGGCCATTTGCGTGCCCCGGGATGCGCAGGCGGCGGATGTGCACCGACGCCTGCGGGTACGGCTCAAATTCAGCCGACGTAGGTGGGCGGCACCAGAATAGTGTCCAGCGCGACCGGCAACATGTTCGGATAGTCGAGAGTGTAATGCAGGCCACGGCTTTCCTTGCGCTCCATGGCTGACAGAATCATCAGCTCGGCCACTTGGGCCAGGTTGCGCAGTTCGATCAAATCCCTGCTGACCTTGTAGTTGCTGTAGAACTCGTCGATTTCATCCAGCAACAGTTGCACGCGGTGTTGTGCCCGTTGCAGGCGCTTGTTGGTGCGCACGATGCCGACGTAGTCCCACATGAATCGCCGCAGCTCATCCCAGTTGTGCGCAATGATCACGTCTTCATCGGAATCGGTGACCTGGCTCGCATCCCAGGCGGGAAGGGGGGCTGGCAGCGGAACCCGGGGCAGTTGTTCGAGAATGTCCGCGGCCGCCGAGCGGGCATAAACGAAACATTCCAGCAGTGAGTTGCTGGCCATGCGGTTGGCGCCGTGCAGGCCGGTAAAACTGGTTTCGCCAATGGCGTACAGCCCCGGCACATCGGTACGGCCCTGTTGGTCGACCATCACGCCGCCGCAGGTGTAGTGCGCCGCCGGTACCACCGGAATCGGTTGTTTGGTGATGTCGATGGAAAATTCCAGGCAGCGTTCGTACACCGTCGGGAAGTGCGTCTTGATGAAGGCTTCGGGCTTGTGGCTGATGTCCAGATAGACGCAATCGATGCCCAGGCGCTTCATTTCATGGTCGATGGCCCGGGCGACGATGTCCCGTGGCGCCAACTCGGCCCGTGGATCGAAGCGCTGCATGAAGCGTTCGCCGTTGGGTAGCTTCAGGTGCGCACCTTCGCCCCGCAGGGCTTCGGTGACAAGGAAACTCTTGGCTTGCGGGTGATACAGGCAAGTGGGGTGGAACTGGTTGAATTCCAGGTTCGCCACCCGGCAGCCCGAGCGCCAGGCCATGGCGATGCCATCGCCGCAGGCGCCGTCAGGGTTACTGGTGTACAGGTAAACCTTGGCCGCGCCACCTGAGGCGAGGATCACAAAGCGCGCGCCATAGGTGTCGACTTCGCCGGTGCCGCGATTGAGTACATAGGCACCGAGGCAGCGATCACCTTCGAGTCCCAGGCGTTTCTCCGTGATCAGGTCAACCGCGACCCGCTGTTCCAGCAGTTCGATGTTTGGTCGTTTCCTGGCCTGGTCGAGCAGGGTGGTGAAAATGGCAGCGCCGGTGGCATCGGCGGCGTGGATGATGCGTCGATGGCTGTGACCGCCTTCGCGGGTCAGGTGGAACTCGAACCCGCCATCTTCGTTACCCGACTGTTCGTCACGGGTAAAGGGCACGCCCTGGTCGATCAGCCATTGAATCGCTTCCTTGCTGTGCTCGACGGTAAAGCGCACGGCGTCCTCATGACACAGGCCGCCGCCGGCATTGAGCGTGTCATCGACATGGGATTCAACGGTGTCGGTGTCATCCAGCACGGCCGCAACGCCGCCCTGGGCCCAGAAAGTCGAGCCATTGGCGAGGTTGCCCTTGCTCAGAACGGCAATGCGCAAATGACCGGGCAAGGTCAGCGCAAGGCTCAAGCCGGCAGCACCGCTGCCAATTACCAGAACATCGTGTTGAAACTGTTGGCTCATTTCAGGATTCCGCTCAAAGCGACCCGGGTCGGGGGTGGTGCAGCTGGACAGGCGAGTCAAGGCAGCAGCACAGCCCACTAGTATATAGAGGGGGGGAGCGGCACAATACCCGAGCCAGCATGGCATTGTGAAACTACTGTGACGCAAAATATCGGACGCTTCGTCGGATGTTTTTCTGCCCGTTGGGCGCGAGAATGACTGTATCGCCGATTTAACAGTCTTTTTCCCTACACGGTTGCACAATGTCGGGTCGGCACAGCTATAAATATTTGGAACTTTTGCCAAAGTGCCAAGATCAATAGACGGTTGCCTGAAACAAGGGACAGTGTCGGCTTCAGTGCGGGATTGCAGTTCGATCCTTGCCCAGGAAACCGATGACAAGATTATTCGCGCAGCCGGGTCAACTCGCGCTGCGCTTTTCGTGCGTGCCAAATCAGAGCCCGCAGGAAACTTGCCTGGAGGGGGAGAACTTTTGCGAAAAGCCCGAGTCTATGTTTGCAAGTCTAGTCGTTTAGTTCTGCAAGCCTCCTCCGAGCTCATCGAGGAGTGTTCATGCTAACCCAGGAAGAGGATCAGCAACTGGTCGAGCGCGTTCAACGCGGCGACAAGCGTGCTTTCGATCTGCTAGTGCTGAAATACCAGCACAAAATTCTCGGGTTGATCGTGCGTTTCGTGCACGACACCCATGAAGCCCAGGATGTGGCACAAGAAGCCTTTATCAAGGCGTACCGTGCACTTGGAAATTTTCGCGGAGACAGCGCGTTTTATACGTGGCTTTACCGCATCGCCATCAACACGGCGAAAAACTATCTGGTTTCACGCGGCCGTCGGCCGCCGGATAGCGATGTCAGTTCCGAGGATGCAGAGTTCTACGATGGCGATCATGGCCTCAAGGATCTCGAGTCGCCAGAACGGGCTTTGCTGCGGGATGAGATCGAAGGCACCGTCCATCGAACCATTCAGCAACTGCCGGAAGATTTGCGTACGGCTTTAACTTTACGTGAGTTTGATGGTCTGAGTTACGAGGACATTGCGAGTGTCATGCAATGTCCGGTAGGCACCGTGCGCTCCCGGATTTTCCGCGCCCGGGAGGCCATCGACAAAGCCCTGCAGCCGTTGTTGCAGGAAAACTAAAGACAGCGGCGACAGCCAAGAGAGGAACGCCATGAGTCGTGAAGCCCTGCAGGAATCGCTGTCCGCAGTGATGGATAACGAAGCGGACGAATTGGAATTGCGTCGGGTATTGAATGCCTGTGACGATGTTGAAACCCGTGAAACATGGGCTCGTTATCAGATCGCCCGGGCAGTGATGCACAAGGATCTGCTGCTTCCACGTCTGGACATCGCTGCGGCTGTTTCTGCTGCCCTGGCTGACGAAGCCGTACCGGCAAAACCTTCCCGTGGTCCATGGCGCAGCCTGGGTCGTCTGGCGGTCGCAGCTTCCGTGACCCTGGCGGTGCTGGCCGGTGTGCGTCTGTACAACCAGGATGAGATCGCCGGTGTCGAATTGGCCCAGCAATCCAGTCAACCCGCGCTGGCCGTTCCTCAAGTAAAAGGCCCTGCTGTTCTGGCAGGCTACAATGAGAGTTCGCAAGCTACTGGCCCAATGGCCAACGGCGTTTTGCAAGGTCAGCCAGGCTGGCACGATCAGCGTCTGCCAGGTTACTTGCGCCAACATGCACAACAGGCTGCACTGAAAGGCACTGAGAGCGCTCTGCCGTACGCTCGTGCCGCAAGTCTGGAAAACCGTTAAGGAGGATCATGCGCGCCATACCTCTACTTTCGCTTCTGCTCAGCGGCTGGTTCATCGTTCCAGCCCAGGCCGATGATGCCCAGGACTGGTTGACCCGCCTGGGCCAGGCAGAGCAACAGCAAAGCTTTCAGGGTACTTTCGTCTACGAGCGTAACGGTAGTTTTTCTACCCATAACATCTGGCACCGCGTCCAGGATGGAAACGTCCGCGAGCGATTGATCCAGCTCGACGGTTCCGCTCAGGAAGTCGTTCGCATTGATGGGCAAACCCAATGCGTCAGCGGCACGTTGATAGCAGGGCTTGGGGACTCCCCGAACTCCGCTGCCCGTGCACTCGATCCTCAAAAGCTCAAGAATTGGTATGACCTCGCCGTCATCGGCAAGTCGCGTGTCGCCGGGCGTTCGGCGGTGATCGTATCGCTGACACCCCGCGATCAGCACCGCTACGGTTTTGAACTGCATCTGGACAAAGAGACCGGCCTGCCTTTGAAGTCCTTGCTACTGGACGACAAGGGGCGGTTGTTGGAGCGCTTCCAGTTCACGCAACTGGATACCGCCGACGTTCCTTCCGAAAAAGACCTGCAGGCCACTAATGATTGCAAGCCGGTCAACCTCGAGAGTGACAAGGCTTCTGCCGTCAAGTCTGCCCAGGTCTGGCGTTCCGACTGGTTGCCGCCCGGCTTCGAGCTGACCAGCAGCACCGCTCGCAAGGATCCGGAAACCAAGACCCAGGTCAACAGCCTCATGTATGACGATGGCCTGACGCGCTTTTCGGTATTCCTCGAACCATTGAACGGCGCAACAGTCACTGATACCCGCACTCAGTTGGGGCCGACCGTTGCGGTTTCCCGGCGCTTGACCACGGCACAGGGTGACATGATGGTGACTGTCGTCGGCGAGATACCGGTCGGTACTGCTGAACGGATAGCGCTTTCGATGCGTACCGACGCCGCTGCAACCAAGCAGTGAGCTGAATTCGAAATGTTTCGTGAGCATTTCAATTTGCAAAAAGCCCGTAAATTTCTTATAGGTCAGAGCCCCTCGGCTCTGGCCTTGTTTGTTGTTCCCGGAACAAAAATACCGGCGTATTGTTCCCGGTGTTCCTTGCTCCATATCGCTTAACCCTGCTCGTCGTAACGGGAGCCGTATGTCGATACCACGCTTGAAGTCCTACCTTTCCATTATTGCCACCGTGCTGGTGCTCGGTCAGGCGGTCACCGCCCAAGCGGTCGAACTGCCTGACTTTACGCAACTGGTCGAACAGGCTTCGCCTGCGGTCGTGAACATCAGTACCACGCAAAAGCTGCCGGATCGCAAAGTCAGCCAGCAAATGCCCGACCTCGAAGGTTTGCCGCCGATGCTGCGCGAATTCTTCGAACGGGGCATGCCACCACAATCCCGTTCACCTCGCGACCGTCAGCGTGAGGCAACCTCCCTGGGTTCGGGTTTCATCATTTCTTCCGATGGCTACATCCTGACCAACAACCACGTGATCGCCGATGCTGACGAAATCCTCGTTCGCCTGGCTGATCGTAGCGAAATGAAAGCCAAGCTGGTCGGTACTGATCCACGTTCCGATGTGGCGCTGCTGAAAATCGAAGGCAAGGATCTACCGGTGTTGAAGCTCGGTAAATCCCAGGACCTGAAGGCCGGCCAATGGGTTGTCGCGATCGGTTCGCCGTTCGGCTTTGACCACACGGTGACCCAAGGCATCGTCAGTGCCGTTGGTCGCAGCCTGCCGAACGAAAACTATGTGCCGTTCATCCAGACCGACGTGCCGATCAACCCGGGTAACTCGGGCGGCCCGCTGTTCAACCTGAACGGTGAGGTGGTCGGGATCAACTCGCAGATCTATACCCGCTCCGGTGGCTTCATGGGTGTGTCGTTTGCTATCCCGATCGACGTGGCCATGGATGTTTCCAATCAGCTGAAATCCGGTGGCAAGGTCAGCCGTGGCTGGCTGGGTGTCGTGATTCAGGAAGTGAGCAAGGACCTGGCCGAGTCGTTCGGTCTGGAAAAACCGGCGGGTGCGCTGGTTGCCCAGATCCAGGATGATGGCCCGGCTGCCAAGGGTGGCCTGCAAGTGGGCGACGTGATCCTGAGCATGAACGGTCAGCCAATCGTTATGTCGGCCGACCTGCCGCACCTCGTTGGCGCATTGAAGGCTGGTGCAAAAGCCAATCTGGAAGTGATTCGTGACGGCAAGCGCAAGAATGTCGAGCTGACCGTTGGTGCCATTCCGGAAGAAGGTAAGGAGCTGGGCGCCGAGCCAAAATCCAGCATCGAGCGCAGCAGCAATCGCCTCGGTGTCTCCGTGGTCGAGCTGACGGACGAACAGAAGAAAACCTTCGACCTCAAAGGTGGTGTGGTGATCAAGGAAGTCCAGGACGGTCCTGCCGCCATGATCGGCTTGCAGCCGGGTGATGTGATCACCCACCTGAACAACCAGGCCATCGGTTCCACCAAGGAGTTCGCGGACATCGCCAAGGCGCTGCCAAAGAACCGCTCGGTATCGATGCGGGTACTGCGTCAGGGGCGTGCGAGCTTCATCACCTTCAAACTGGCTGAATAGCCCGGTTGTTGGTTGAATAGAAAAAACCGCCTCGAGAGAGGCGGTTTTTTTTGTCCGGATTTTTTTTGTCTCCGGGGGGCGTCAGCCCATCATGTCCTTGATCATGCGCTCCTGTTCCATCAGCTCGCGTTGCCGCGCGTCGATCCGCGAAGACAGCGGGAAGTTGCTGCCTGCCTTGCGTTTGGCGAAGTCCAGTTGCTGGATGGCCTGTTTGTAGTCCCCGACCAGCGCAAAATATTCGGCGCGAGCCTGATGCAGGCCGATGATATTGCCCGACAGGCCGCGCGTCTCGGCAACCTGATACCACACGTCCGGATCATCCGGGCGAGACTTGAGCAGGCCTTCCAGGGCTTTCTCCGCATCGCCAGCGCGGTTCTGCTTGAGCAGCAGGTCGACGCGCACCTGATTCAGCGGATAGTTGCCAGGGTACTGGGTCATCAACCGGTCAACCCGGGACTGGGCATCCGGCAGGCGATTATTGGTGATGTCCAGATCGACCTGAGCCAGGTTGTAGATGATTTCGTTGGGTGACTTGGCCAGTAGCGGCTTGAGGTTTTCCCGGGCTTCGTTCAGTTGTCCGCCCTTGATCTGGGCAATCGCCAGGCCGTAGCGCGCCGCGTCGTTTTTCGGGTTCTCGTCGAGCAGGGCGCGGAAGCGCTTGGCACCGAGCCCCGGGGTTTCTTCATAGATCAGTTGGACGCGCGCGCGGATCAGTTGATAACGCATGCTGTCTTCGATACCGCCCTGTGGTGCCAGTTCGGCGCGGTTGCGGGTGTCGGCGATACGCGATTCGGTGACCGGGTGAGTCAGCAGGAATTCCGGTGGCTTGGCATCGTAGCGGTACTGGCGCATCAGACGCTCGAACATCGTGGGCATCGACCGGGGGTCGTAACCGGCCTTTTCCAGATTGAGAATGCCGATACGGTCGGCTTCCTGTTCGTTCTGACGGGAGAAGCGCCGCTGTTCCTGAATGGCCGCTGCCTGTGTGCCGGCAATGGCCGCGATCCCTGCGTCACCGGCGCCGGCGGCTGCAACCACGATCCCGGCCAGCAATGCCGCCATCATCGGCACTTGCATGCGTTTTTGCGCTTCGACGCCCCGGGCAAAGTGGCGCTGCGACAAGTGAGCCAATTCGTGCGCCAGTACCGAGGCGTATTCGCCTTCGGTCTGGGCATTCAGGAATAAACCACCATTAACCCCGACAATCCCGCCCGGCGCCGCAAAGGCGTTGAGTTGCGGGCTGTTGATCAGGATGAATTCCAGGCGCCGGTCAGTGACCTGGCTGGTCTCCACCAGTCGGTAAACGCTGGATTCCACGTAATCCTTGAGTTGTGGATCGTTGAGCTGCGAAACCTGACTGCGCAACATTGCCAGCCAGGCGCGGCCGAGCTGGTATTCCTGTTGCGGTGAGACAATGGCAGAACTGGCGTCGCCGAGTGACGGCAGGTCGTCGGCGAAGCCCGGTGAGGCGAGCAGGCAAGCGAGCGTCAGCAGGGTAGGGCGCAGAAATGTCATGCACAAAGCCTTAGTCGACAAAGACCTTACTGTAGCCGGACACCGGCGTTGCGACCAGATATTCTAGGCAACTCAACCACCTGACCCGGAGTGATGCAATGACCGACGCTGTAGAGCATGACGTTGAACTGGACGCCAGTGGCCTGAATTGTCCGTTGCCGTTGCTCAAGGCCAAGATGGAGCTCAACCGGCTGGACAGTGGTGCGGTACTCAAGGTCATCGCCACTGATGCGGGTTCGCAGCGCGACTTTCGCACCTTTGCCCGATTGGCCGGTCATACCCTGCTTCGTGAAGAAGATGACGCGGGTGTTTACCGCTACTGGTTGAAAAAAGCCTGAAATCGGCTGCGTTTGTTCCTAAGGATTATTGATGTTCAAAGTGTTACGCGACTGGATTCAGCGCTATTTCTCCGATGAAGAAGCGGTGGTGCTGGCTGTTCTGCTGTTTCTGGCGTTCACCGCCGTATTGACCCTGGGCGGTATGCTGGCGCCGGTGCTCGCCGGGATGGTGCTGGCGTACCTGATGCAGGGGCTGGTGGTGACCCTCGAGCGCCTGCGGGTGCCGGGCGGGGTCGCGGTGGGGTTGGTCTTTGCATTGTTCATGGGGTTGTTGCTGGTATTCATCGTGGTTGTCGTGCCATTGCTCTGGCATCAACTGATCACCCTGTTCAACGAGTTGCCCGGCATGCTCGCCAAGTGGCAGTCACTGTTGCTGCTGCTGCCGGAGCGCTATCCGCATCTGGTGTCTGATGAGCAAGTGCTTCAGGCCATCGAAGTGGCGCGGGGCGAAATCGGCAAGTTTGGTCAGTGGGCACTGACGTTCTCGCTGTCGAGCCTGCCATTGCTTGTGAACATCATGATCTACCTGGTGCTGGTGCCGATCCTGGTGTTTTTCTTCCTCAAGGATCGGGCCATGATCGGCCAGTGGGTGCGCGGCTACCTGCCCCGTGAACGGGCGTTGATCACCCGGGTCGCCCATGAAATGAACCGGCAGATCGCCAACTACATTCGCGGCAAGGTCATCGAAATCTTCATTTGCGGTGGCGTGACCTACATCGCCTTTGTTGTTCTTGAGCTCAACTACGCGGCGCTGCTGGCATTGCTGGTAGGGATTTCGGTGGTGGTGCCTTATGTCGGCGCCGTGGTGGTGACCGTTCCCGTGTTTCTGATTGCACTGTTCCAGTGGGGCTGGAGCGATCAGTTCATTTACTTGATGGCGGCCTACGGGATCATCCAGACGCTGGATGGCAATGTGCTGGTGCCATTGCTGTTCTCGGAGGCGGTCAACCTGCACCCGGTGGCGATCATCTGTGCGGTGCTGCTGTTTGGCGGGTTGTGGGGCTTCTGGGGCGTGTTCTTTGCGATTCCCCTGGCGACGCTGTTCAAGGCGGTGCTGGATGCCTGGCCGCGTAAAGAGCCGGAAGTGGCGCCGCTGCTTTAATTCTTCGGTGAGGCTGATGGCCTCTTCGTCGGAACGCCTTCGCGAGCAAGCCCGCTCCCACAGTTGACCGAGTTGTTCAGGCGAACAAGGTCCAATGTGGGAGCGGGCTTGCCCGCGAAAGCGTCCGGATAGGCGCTATATGAATCAGGCTTTGTCGAGGGCCTGAGCCGCCGCCAGAACCGCATCAACATGCCCTGGTACCTTCACACCGCGCCATTCCTGACGCAGCACGCCTTTGGCGTCGATCAGGAACGTGCTGCGATCCACGCCCATGTATTCCTTGCCGTAGAGCTTTTTCAGCTTGATCACGTCGAACAGCTGGCAGATGGCTTCGTCCTTGTCGCTGATCAGCTCAAAGGGGAATTCTTGCTTGCACTTGAAGTTCTCGTGGGATTTCAGGCTGTCGCGAGACACGCCGAACACTTCGGTATTGGCGGCCTTGAACGCAGCATACTGATCACGAAAGCCTTGCCCCTCGGTCGTGCAGCCCGGCGTGCTGTCCTTGGGGTAGAAGTAGATCACCACCTGCTTGCCTTTCAGGCCGGCGAGGCTGACGGTCTGCCCGCTGGTGGCGGGGGCTTCGAAATCGGCAACCGGTTGGTCGATGGCAACGGCCATGAAAGCTTCCTTACATTGGGTTCTGTGGGCGCCAGGGTTCGATCAGGGCATCGAGGTTCAGCGCGTCGGCAAAATCCAGGAACTGATCGCGCAGCCAGCTGATCTGCACGCCAGGCGGCAAGGTCACGGTAAACGTGGCATTGAGCATGGTGCCGCCGGTCTGCGGAGCCTGATAGGTGTCGCAGGTCAGGTTTTCCAGTTCGACATTGTGGTCCATGAAGAACTGACACAGCTCGTTGATGATGTCCGAGCGGTAGGCCGAGCTGACATAAGCGACGTACGGCAGGGCCTGGGGGCGGTTTTCCAGGGCGGCGCTGCGCACCACGTTCACCGTGAACGCATGCCGCTTGGCCAGCACTGGCAGGCTGCCTTCCAGGCGCGCCAGGGCATCCCAGCTACCGGAAATTTCCAGCACCAGCGCACTGCATTCGCCATGCCGGGTCAGGCGAGAGGTGACAACGGCGCAGCGGTTTTCATGGCTGGCGCGGCACAGGACGTTGGTCAGCTCCATGGGGTTGGCGCCGAGGGCACTGATAACAAGGAATTGTTCGCGAACTGTGGGGGTGGACATGCAGCATTCCTAAAGCGATGAGCGGTCGATACGTCCAAAGGGCGTTTTGCCGGGAGCCAGCCTGCGGATGCGAATTCAGAAAACCCCAAGCGGCAGGTTGCAACGTGCTCCGGCAGGGCGGGAGCGAGAGGCGGCAACGCTGGATCAGGGCTTGTGATGCCGAAAATGGAGGCTGAAACCCGACGGACGAGCTTGTCCGTACCGATCAAAGTCTGAAGGGTAGCGAAAACCGGCGCCAAGGGGAATGGCGGCAGCACAGTACTTCGCTTGTGCAAGCATCTTGGCGCCAGTACCATTACGGCTCTCTTTTTCCGGCAGGAGCGGTTTCATGATTGCGGGCAGTATGGTGGCACTGGTCACACCCATGGATGCACAGGGGCGTCTTGACTGGGACAGCCTCAGCAAACTCGTGGACTTCCACCTTGAAAACGGCACCCATGCCATTGTCGCCGTCGGTACCACCGGCGAGTCGGCAACCCTTGATGTCGATGAACACATCGCCGTCATCAAGGCGGTAGTCAAGCAGGTCAATGGTCGCATTCCGGTGATTGCCGGTACCGGCGCCAATTCGACCCGCGAAGCCGTCGAATTGACCCGCAATGCCAAGGAAGCCGGCGCCGATGCCTGCCTGCTGGTCGTGCCGTACTACAACAAGCCGACCCAGGAAGGCCTGTACCTGCACTTCAAGCACATTGCCGAAGCGGTCGACATCCCGCAGATTCTCTATAACGTTCCCGGCCGCACCTCCTGCGACATGCAGGCCGAAACCGTGATCCGCCTGTCCACCGTGCCGAACATCATCGGTATCAAGGAAGCGACCGGCGACCTCAAGCGCGCCAAAGCCATCCTCGATGGCGTAAGCAAGGACTTCATCGTCCTTTCCGGTGATGATCCGACTGCCGTCGAGCTGATCCTGATGGGCGGCAAGGGCAACATCTCCGTTACCGCCAACGTCGCTCCGCGTGAAATGGCCGATCTGTGTGAGGCCGCCCTCAAGGGGGATGCCGAGACTGCACGGGCAATCAACGAAAAACTGATGCCGCTGCACAAGGACCTGTTCATCGAAGCCAACCCGATTCCGGTGAAGTGGGCTTTGGTTGAAATGGGCCTGATGCACGAAGGCATTCGCCTGCCGTTGACCTGGCTGAGCGCACCCTGTCACGAAACGCTGCGCACGGCCCTGCGCCAGTGCGGCGTCCTGGTTTAATTGAGGAAGTACAACGCATGAAGCGAATGGCCGGACTTTCCGCACTTGCCTTGATTATCTCCAGCACCAGTGGCTGCGGATGGATCTGGGGCCCGGAAGGTTATTTCCGTGACCGTGGTAGCGATTACCTGGAAGCGCAACAGACTGCACCGATGCAAGTACCGCAGGATGTCCGTACCGCCAAGCGTCTGGATCCGCTGTTGCCGATCCCGCGCAACGTGGCCGATGACACCGTCAAGGGCGAATACGTCGTACCTCGGCCGCAGCCGCTGACGGCGGGTGCCGATGCCAGTGCCTATTCCCTGCAGAAGAGCGGCGGCTCCAGCTCCATCCTGGCGCAGAACCCGCCGGCTGAAGTCTGGCCTGTGGCCGTTCAGTTCTTCCAGGACAACGGTTTCCGTCTGGATGAACAGCGTCCGCAAACCGGCGAATTCACCACGACCTGGCAGCATTCCGACGAACTGTCCGCGGCCATGGCCAAGCGCCTGAGCGCGGCCGGTGTCGGCACAGACAGCGAAACCCGCGTGCGGGTGCGCATTGAGCCGGGCGTGCAGCGCAACACCAGTGAAGTCTATGTGGTCAGCGCCGAGCGTCCTGCCGGCAGCACCGCTGACGTGGCCTTCACCAACCGTTCGGTCAACACTGGCCTGGACGCGGCACTGGTCGACGACATGCTCGCGAGCATGAGCCGTATTTCGGAGAAGGGCGGTTCGGTCTCCATGCTGGCATCGCGTGATTTCGATGCGCCAGGTCGTGTCAGCCTGAGCGAGGACGGCAGCGGCAACCCTGTGCTGAACGTCGGTACCGACCTGGATCGTGCCTGGTCGAGCGTCGGTCGTGCGCTGGAACAAGGCGAATGGCGTGTTGAAGACATCAACCGCAGCCTGGGCCTGTACTACATCAACCTGGCCGAAAAAGCCGAGAAGAAAGACGACAAGCCAGGCTTCTTCAGCAGCCTGTTCGGCAGTGCGCCGAGCAAGGAAGAGCTTGACGCCCGCGCCGAGCGTTATCAGGTTCGCCTGAGCAAGGTTGGCGAGAACGTCCAGGTCACCGTCGAGAAAAACATCAACACCGTGGCGCCAGCAGACGTGGCGCGTAAAGTGTTGAGCAAGATTCAGGACAACCTGGGCTGATCCTATGCGTTTTGCCGTTCTCGGCAGCGGCAGTCAAGGGAACGGCACGCTGATAGCCAGCGCTGATACGTACGTATTGGTGGATTGTGGTTTCTCCCTGCGGGAAACCGAAAAACGCCTGCTGCGCCTGGGTGTGAACCCAGCGCAGCTGAGCGCGATACTCGTGACCCACGAACATGCCGACCACGTGCATGGCGTGGGCTTGCTGTCTCGGCGCTACAATCTGCCTGTCTACCTCAGTCGCGGGACCTTGCGCGGGATGCGCAAACCGATTGAACCCGCAGGCTTTCTGGCCGGCGGCGAGCAGTTGCAAATCGGCGACTTGAGCATCGGTGTCATTGCCGTGGCCCACGATGCACAAGAACCGACGCAATATGTTTTCAGTGACGGTGAGCGGCGCTTCGGCCTGTTGACCGACCTGGGTTCGTATTGTGACAAGGTGCTGGACGGCTATCGGGACCTCGATGCGTTGATGATCGAGTCCAATCACTGCCGTGACATGCTGGCTCGCGGTCATTACCCGTACTTTCTCAAGCAGCGGGTGGGCGGTGAACTGGGACATCTGAATAACCATCAGGCGGCATTCCTGGTGGCCGAGCTGGGCTGGAAAGACCTGCAACACCTGGTCCTGGCCCATCTGAGCAGCAAGAACAACCTGCCGCAGCTGGCCCGGCAATGTTTTGTCGACACCCTCGGGTGCGACCCGGACTGGCTGCAACTGGCCGATCAAGATTCAGGGCTCGACTGGCGCCACATCGCCTAGCCCATCTACTTAGCAAGCGGAGCCCATCATGGAAAAACGTGAAGAACTCTACCGCGGCAAAGCCAAATCGGTTTACAAGACCGACGACGCTAACCGTTTGATCCTGCTGTTTCGCAACGACACTTCGGCGTTCGACGGCAAGCGTATCGAACAGCTCGACCGCAAAGGCATGGTGAACAACAAGTTCAACGCCTTCATCATGCAGAAGCTCGAAGCTGCTGGTGTGCCGACCCAATTCGACAAGCTGCTGGGCGACAACGAATGCCTGGTGAAAAAGCTCGACATGATTCCGGTCGAGTGCGTCGTGCGTAACTATGCCGCTGGCAGCCTGGTCAAGCGCCTGGGTGTCGAAGAGGGCATGAAGCTCAACCCTTACACCTTCGAGCTGTTCCTGAAGGACGACGCCAAGGGCGATCCGTTCATCAACGAATCCCACGTCGTGGCATTTGGCTGGGGCACCGCCGAGCAACTGGTTCGCATGAAAGAACTGTCGCTCAAGGTCAACGAAGTCCTGAGCAAGCTGTTCGACGACGCCGGCCTGCTGCTGGTCGACTTCAAACTGGAATTCGGCGTGTTCCACGATGGTTCCATCGTGCTGGGCGACGAATTCAGCCCGGACGGCTGCCGTCTGTGGGACAAGGCCACCGGCAAGAAAATGGACAAGGACCGCTTCCGTCAGGGCCTCGGTGATGTCATCGAAGCCTACGAAGAAGTTGCCAACCGTCTGGGCGTACCGCTTTAATCGACGCAAGCATCTGAAAGCACAGAAATATTTCGCCTGGGGGGTTCGCTTCCAGCGAAAGTGTTGTTATGATGCGCGCCGTTGGAGAGATGCCAGAGTGGCCGAATGGGACGGATTCGAAATCCGTTGTACCTTCACCGGTACCTAGGGTTCGAATCCCTATCTCTCCGCCATACATAGAAAAGCCCCGTAATTCAATGAGTTACGGGGTTTTTTCGTTTCTGGTTCTACTACTCATTTCTACTACTCAACACCTCAGATTTACTCTGTGTAGAAGATCTTTGATGCAGATGAATTTTGCATCAGATTAATTGAGTGAGTGCAGTCTGATCGATTCACGTAGCTCTCGCTGCTTCGAGCGATTGCTTCTCCATTTTTGGCGTAATAGATCCAGTACCACTGTTTAGAGTTGTCTTTTTTCTGCCAGTAGCACGGATACGTAACCTCACCCATTTCCTACTCCTTCTATTCAGGCGGACACCATGTCCAGCGTGAAGCGTAGGCGAGTCTTGGTTTCGGGCAAGCCCCACCGCCATTGGCACATCTAATGCTTAATTTTGAATGTGAAGAAATTGTGACGGGGCGAGATGCCTGGTCTTCATAATCTAAAATGCAGTGTGAAAGCCGACCGTGACTAGACGGTGAGTGTTGGGGTAAACCATGAAAGTGAGAGCAACAGTGATTTGCAAGCGAGATGATAGTGTTCTCTACGTTCGCAAACAAAATTCGAGATGGGCTCTCCCCGGTGGAAAGGTCGAGGAAGGCGAAACACCTGAGCAAGCGGCTATTCGCGAGTTATGCGAGGAAACCGGGCTTGTAGCTCAAGATATGGTTTTTTTAGCTGAATTTGAAAAAGACAAAATCCTGCATCATGTGTTTATGACCGTCGTCGGGGCCTCGGACGAAGCATCTCCACAGAACGAGATTGCGGCTTGTAAATGGAAGCCCGCCAAAAATGTTAACGACCTTAAATCCAGTCCAGCAACCAAGTCGATAGTAAAGTCGTACGCCTAGAACCTCGCCAAGCAATAGCTCCCAGAGCGTAACCGTCCGGACAACACACCTTCCTGATGCCTACATCTCCTCAGCGTGAGGGCTGTCAAGAGAGCCCTGCACGCAGGGCTCACATACGAAGAGGAAACATTACATCCTCTTTGGCATGCCGTGCTCTGCCATAAAGTCAGAGAACTGAGTCCAGGTGAGATTGTATTTATTTACATGATTGCCTGATGGCAGCCATTCGATGTTGCCCTGGCTTATGAGAATAGTGCCGAGCTTGCCACCATCTTTTTTCACTTCAATTTCTACGTCCTGACGCTGCACCAGCATAGATTGAAGATTGATCTTTACTTCGTGAGCCATGGCGCCTTCCCTTGCATGCTTGTGACGTTTCGATGGTAGCTAGCTTAGAAGAGGGCTGGGTATTCGCAAATCTTGGCGCTAGGGCACCATCGTTAAGGCCAAATACAAATGCGAAGTAATATCATCAATGCGATGTAGAAATATCGTGGCTTTGAGGGCGTTTGAGGCTACCCCTGACTCAGAGAGGGGCGAGACGCTAGAGCGCCTCAGAAGGGTGTAAAGGCCCTTGTAATAGCCCGTTTCGACTTAGGGGAAGGTGATGCCGAGACGTTGAACCAATCGGCTCACTGTCATGGGGGTGAACTCAGCACCACGGCTAGTCTTGATCGACTGATTGTTGAGATAGGCTGCTACCCCTGCAAGAGTTTTGATTCCGTCGAAGCTTGCCGCCTTGATGTGGTTTTTAACAGTCTGAGCGTAAACGTCTGCCTTCTCTACCTTGGCTGCTGTTGCTGCCTTAGGTCCAACCTTATGAGCCTCCTTACGACCAGCATCACGCCGTTCAATCTTGGCCTGAGCCGATACATCTCCATTTTCAGCACGTTGCTTCAGCGAGCCTAGAGCGTCTTTGGTGCGTTGGCTGATGAACTCTCGTTCCTGCTGTGCGAGTGCGGCGTAAATGTGGAGTTGGAAAGCGTCGGCGTCGGGCATCGTCGCAACCTTGAAGGAAGCCCGTTTCATCAGGCCCGCAATGTGTTCAACATCACGAGAGATACGGTCAAGTTTTGCCACTACGAGGATTGCACCTGTCTCTTTAGCAGCATTCATTGCCTTGATGCATTCAGGGCGATCCGTTGGCGCTATCGTGCCCGATGCTGTATCGACGAATTCCGCGATGATCTCCCAGCCTTTCGCCTTAGCTGCAAGGGCGATGTAGTCACGCTGAGCTTCCAGACCCAAGCCCGACTCGCCTTGCTTGACTGTGCTGACTCGAAGATAGCTGACTACTTTCATGGTGGTAATTCCCGTCAATTCCTGTTGATGGGTCCATCATATCATAACGCTGACGAACGTCAATGGAATGATATGGCTAGGGGCGGGAGAACCCGATCAACCATTCAAGCCGCTCTTTGCAGTATGCCGATTCCTCTTCATAGGTTTGTAGTCCCAACAGTTCCGCCTCCTGTTGGTCAGTACATGCGTAGACATTCCACTCGGGGTCTATGCCTTTGAGCGGGACAATTAGAGAAAGGCCTGCCATAGCTTCAGCAATTTGACGGGGGTGGCCTGATTCGACCTTTACACAGTAGTCATCTAATACCGCGAATTTACTCATTGGAGGCCGCTTGTCTTCTTAGGATGGAAGGTGCAAGCGTAGACCAGCGGTGCAGTATCGGAGTGGGCAGGCAGGGGTTAGATGTTTTTGAACAACTCAGACAACTCGGTTTCCAGCGCGTCAGCGAGAACCTTGATAGCGTCTAAGCTTGGATTGGCTCCACCGGTTTCAATGCGGCTCATGTACGTCCTAGCGAACCCGCACTTGTCCGCGAAGGCTTCTTGAGTCATGCCGGTAGCAAGACGAAGCTCACGAATTCGATGGCCGAAGCGATGGCGGAGGGAGGGAGAAGGCATTCCCGTATCGTGGGCTGATGTGCTCTAATCGTGAACACACTAATCGTGACATTGACTGAATAGATCACCTGCTACTCAGTCAGCAGATGAAGGAGAAACAGGGATGAAGGACGGCATCATTAGACTCAACGACTACCTTTGTTACTTTGCCATTGTTGCCGTTGCGTTCGCGGGTTACGCAATCTATGGCGAATGGGGGGCAATCGGTGGATTCATAGCTGGAGCGGTGATGGCTGGGTTCTGGCTTGTCCTTAGCGGGATTTATGACGAGCTGAAGAAAATTACTGCATCGAAGGGATTGCGTTAATCAAGACACAAGGAATTGATTGATGGACAGCCAAGAAATTGAGCTTCGGCAAGACTCTGCAATGCTGCTTCGCACAGATATGCGTTCGAAGAAAATCAACCTCAAGGAAGCCAATGCAAAACATCGTGAAATCACTAGCACTGTAGCGGCGGTAGGTGAAGAGCTGAAGTATGCGGCCAGTCGCTTAGATGAGCTCAAATCCGGTAGAGGAAAAAAGCTTGCTTCAGCGCCTGACATAGAGGTTTTTGAATTTTGGCTGAGTATTCCCGGTTATAAAGGGAGTATTCAGAAGGCAAAAGCCGAAATGATAATGCATGGCAGTCTGCAACATGTCAGCAACGTCAGCAGTACCAGCAAGAGTGGGTTAGGTGGCGGCATTGTCGGCGGCCTGATTTTTGGGCCATTGGGGGCTGCCGCTGGTGTGTTGGCGACACGGAAAAGTAAAGTTAGTACCCATGTCCAACAGGTAGACACGCGACAAGTGGAATTGCAAATCACGGGGCCTGGCTATGCTTGGTCCGTCTTGGCTCACTCGGGTTATGCTGACAGATTCAGGGAGCTGAGAGATTTGATAAATGCTTACGGATCATCTCCCAAAAACATTCAAGACTCCCTTCGCGAACAAACCGCAACTGTAAATCTTCTACAAGAAAAGTCGGCCAAACAAAAAGCATATCTTCAACTCGCTGCCAAGGAAGCTGAAGAGCGAAGCGTTGCTTATGAAATAACGAAAAAAGAGTTCACAACTACCCGATTACCGCTCCTTACGGATTTGAAATTCAGATGGCAATGTCTATCCGATTTCTGGCAATGGTTGGCAGTGATAGGTGGTCCCGTCTTATTGACTATACTCGCCGGGGCAACTACGTATGCTCGCATGGCGGCTCAACCATGGCTTAGTCAAGCAATTGCTCTAGCTGTGGCGGATGTCGTGCTTTGGTGCGCTTTGTTCATATTCTATTTGATTCGCTACCGTATTTAATTACTCACAATGGGTTGAGAAGGGATTGAGCATAAGTGAGTGCATATCCCGCCACAAATGCAGGGAATGCCTCTGAGTCCCAAGGCCCACCAACGGCTATGCCATTAACGAACACGGCACCGTTGATCCAGCTACGTGACATTGCCGTAAGGTCGTAATATAAACCTACGGCTTGGCTAGGAGGGACTTCAGACTCGATCTGCACTGACCAACGCCCGGTGTGCTCCAGGTACTGCCATTGCTCTCTAACCGGTGAGAACGAGTCGATAGAAGGCTTTGTGTTGCTGTTTGGGCTGTCTGCTGAAGCCTTCAATATAAACCAATAGAAATAGGTCACTGGATACGACCTTGCAGAAGTTTTACTCGATTTTCGAGAATCCCCATTCGGCTTTCTAGATCGTTCTTTAACTGATCATGACTGGCAGAAAGGTTGTTGTGTCTTTGCTCTGAATAAATATTCAGATTTGTAATTCTGTCTTGAATCGCAGCTGGATCTGTTTGCAAGGGACGAAGTTCATGGAGAAGAAAACAAATGACCAGGAGAGCGATTGCATTAAAAGTCAAAAGGGTTGTGTTCAGACGACACTTTTTTGTATCGGCTAGCATAAAAATCCTTGTTAAAAATGTTTGAGGTTGGTTTGTTGTATTTTAGTTGTATATACAAGGGCGAGGCGACCCCGTGCTAAGCATTGACTCGGTATCAGCGGCATACAATCAGGTGTTGTGATGCTCGGGTGGAGAAAATGCTTGCACAGATGACAGTCTTATATACCTGCTTAATTATTTATCTTTAAAGAAATCTTGAGCCTCTTGAAGGTATTTGGTTTTCAGAGATGAGAGTTCTTTCTCTTTTTTCTCTGCCTCTTTTCGCAGGTGTGTTTGCAGGTGTTGCTCTGCGAGTGCCTCGATTTGTTTCTGTTTCTCTTCGGCAAGCTCGTTCAGATAGTTTTCTTCCACTTCCTTAAGGATTGTTTGAAGATCTTCATCTTGCTCTTCCTTTGTCTTATACACGTGGGCAGAGTGATAGCCTACGCCACTGACGATGTTGCTGTATTGGTGGCGAGCTTGCCCGTTGAGTGCTAGCTGCATCAACCCATCTACGAACAATTCCAAAGTCTGGGCATGAAACGTAAAGCAGCTTTCCAATACAAAGGAAGAGCCGTATTCTGATCGGCGAACATACCCGTTGACGTAATTGTATTTGGCTTTTTCTTTCCGAAGATCCAACTCTTCTTGTGAGAAGGAAGCGGGGATGGTTACTTTGGTCTTAGTGGCTGTCATAATTTTTATTACCTTTTAGTTTTATTTGGACAATAGCGTCCGTTGATTTGCTCTTGTTAGGAGCGAATACTGTTTATTTAAATTGTCTTTGGAAAGGCGGGAGAAACATCTTGCGGGACTTCTATCGAAGATCCCTTGCGTCAAATTCGCTGCGCTCTTTTGACTTACTGTAATCTATTATATAGATAACGCTTAGCGACCCTACATAACCTACATAAAGCTACAGCCCCCTTTAGATATGTGGCGTACAGCCATGTAGGATGTTCATAAACCATACATTCAATCCTACATAACATACATAGAAGCTGCATAGATTAGAACGCCTGAGACCTAATCTTAGCTTTCTTCAATTCTTCTTCTAACTGCTTTGGCGCTGTTTCTTTGGAAAAGCCTTGGCTCACCCCAAAAGGAGTAATGTGAAGAACTCCAGCGGTAATGCGTCTGCTCATGCATCCAAGTTGCTCAAGAATAGCAGCAATCTTGCGGTCTGATATTGGCTGGCGGCTTTCAACATCTGTTAGCTGCTGTTTAACCAATGCTACATTAACCACCGTCTCAGATTCTATTAGCTGCTCAATTTGCTCAGAAATTTTATCTTCCAAAGACCAGCCTAATCGAGCTTGTTTAGACTCGGTCATGATCGCTGGGTCATAAGGGCTGAAAGCCTTCAGGTCTATTGTTTCTAGATAGTCACGCACCTTCTGATAGCCGCCGTATTTTAACCAGTCCGCGAACATACCAATGAATTGCTTTGATTCAGCTTGGCTAACCTTGTATTCAATAAACTGAGGAAAGAAAAAGCGGCGATCCGATGATTCAAAATAAATTGGATCATAATCATTACTTGCCACAATCAAATTGAGCTTGTTATCGATGGTAATGGTGGGCAGATGTTTACGATTTACCATGATTGTTTCGTTACTCTGATAGACCTTCAGGACATTGGTGGTGCGGCGCTTATCTACGTAGCATTCGTCCAGGAGAAGGACAGTCTTGCCGATCAAAGCGTCTTGGAAGGTGCCTACGATATCGCTCAGGCCACAAACGTCAGCACTCGGCCCCATGATCCCTCTGAGCAACGTACCCACTAGGAACGTCTTACCAATGCCCTGCTTTGAGCGAAGCACGGGAGTGGATACTATCTTTTGCTCTGGTTTGATAACGGCATGCGTGATCCACCACAACATATATTCACGCTCAGCCAGAACCGGAAACATCCTTTCCATATACTCAAGGAAGGGGGCAACCTCTTCAGCTTTTACACATTGGCCTGAAAACTGATGCTTGTGAGGTATCCAAGTGTTTACGAGAGAGCCCGGTAGAAAGCGCGGGCCATTGGGTTGAAAGCCTTCACCATATGCAAAATCCAAACAGCCAAGTAGATACGCCGGGTCAACATCACTGTTCCCCCCATTCTTCTTATAGAAGTCACGAAGGATTCCGGCATACCCTTGATCAGTGTTTGTAATTAAGTCCCGAAACTGAGCGGATTGACTTTTAGATGGTACAAGAATAAAGCGTTTCTTTAGCGCTTCGATTGCTTTTTTATCGATTGCTGGTGCTGCGTTTGTCATTGGTGTTCACCTCATCTGATGGGTTTTTATGGGATGGATTAAATAGTGATTCGTATAATGTAGAAATAATTATGTTTAGTGTGTGATTGGTTGATGTGTAGCCATAGTGCTGCATGATTTCAAGCAACTCAGAGCTGGAGCGTTGGTTAAGGTTTGTCCTCATTGCAACACTCCTTCCAGTACGTCTTGTAGTGAGTTGTCGAAGTCCTTGATGTCATCAGGAGTCTTCAGAAGCTTCAACGCTGCATTGATTTGAAGTCGCACCTTCTTACGTAAGGAGTAAACTTTGACGACGCATAGGTTGCTACAGTATTTGTGGCGTTTGTCGGTAGGATCAAAGCTTTTGTTACAGACTAAACATTCGTTCATTTCTATTTTCCTTTTTGTTTGCCGTATTGGCTTCACAGCGTTTAATTATTGTTTGTGCAGCTACAGCTTTGGTTGTTAATCGTCAGGCGTAATTTTTAGTTCCTCCCTTACGTTGATAGGATGATTTGGGTTTGGATGTGTTCCTTCACGCAACCAGTTATCAATAGATTTGAATGCTACGGCTGGTCCTTCTCCGGGATGGTTTTTATGTCGCCAATAATGCATCTGGTTATGGCATTTCTGAGAGCAGAGAATCTTAGTGTTTCGTGTGGTTAGCATTTCACTTCCACACCATTTACATTGTTTTATCAATTTCATAGATATTACGGTGCCGTCCATTATTGTTTTGGAATATTCAAGAGTAAGAAATTTAATGCACAAAAAACCCACAACAAGGCGAAATGAAAACCTTAAATTGTGGGTTGGTATTTAATAGAAAAGGTTGAACAGTAAATAGCTATTCAACCTTTAATGCCGAGGAGGTAGACTCGGACTTGCGAACGACCAATGCGGCCACCAATGGTGGAAGATGCCGGTTATGGTAGTTCTGTTTGGAAAGAGAGGTATGCGAGAGGGTGAAGCTGATTAACTATCAAATAGAAGTGCGTTTCTTTTTCTTTCAGGCCCGCTTTCTCTTATTTGTTATCTAATACTATCAAATAAAACTGACAATTGTATAGGTACAGTTGCAGAAAGTTGCATTTATATTAGCAGTACAGTTGTGTGTTAGTGTGATTTGTGTGTAGTTTGAATGTTGGTGGAGCTGGCATAGCTACCAATGAAGATAGGATATCAAACTTAATTCTTAATTGCTTATCTAAGTGCGACAACTAATTGCTAATGCACGACAATTAATAGGCTTGTTTGAATTATAAGTGTATTTGGATGTTGTGAAGAGTAGAGATTGTAAATCTGTTATAGATACTCTGCACTGAGTTCAGAAAATTGGTAGAACTTCCCCAGGGGGATAGGAATACTCAAAAGAGCAGAGCCTTATCTCCAAGGTCTACACAACCTTCTGATCCAGTGCCATAGGCTAGGGCCTGCTCTGCACTTGAGACGAGAATGATCACAGCTTATAGGCTGTACCTAACACAAGGTTAGATGGTAGTCCGGCTCCCTGACTGACTTGACAAGCTCAATCACCCGCAGCCTCACCGGAACCGACTTGCGTCGGCAACTTCATGCATGCACCGTCATGCTTTGTAACGGCGACTGTGTAACCACTTCTTGAGGACAAGTATCTAGCCAAACCACAAAAAGGCCCGCCAATACGAAAGAAAAACTAGCGAGGGCGTCTATTCTACAGTATTAAACAAGTTGCGGGAATGAATTAGTCAAAATAAAGTTTCGGCGGAAGAACTGGCCTTCAAAACGACGTTAACCTCAAAACCAACCACGGACACGGGTTTAAGCTGGAAACGTCTCCAACCCTTAAAAACTCCCCCGAAATACCGTGATTGCATACGTTTAAAAGCACGGCCCCTTGTTCAATTTCGTAACGATCTGCCCTGAATCAATTTGCAGGGTGCTATGAGGGAGGTATCACGCCAAATCAAATTTGTACGAAAGTAGCTCAATCACTTTGGCCTTTTGTTCAAGGCTTGGCCCTGCCGAATATAGGTCGAAGGTGATCATTCCGGTTTCATGACCAAACAATGCAGGCATCACTGAAACATCTGCTCCAGCCCGATGCACCTCAGTGATCGCGGTTTTGCGAATTGAGTGCAGCACAAATGATTTATCAAATTTTGCAGCAGTCTTTAGACGTCCAAAGCGTTTTCCTACAGCATCTAGTCGGTTGCCATATTTGTTGGTTTCCCCAAGCGCTCGACCTTTTAGCAGGTATCCGTCTTCTGATGCATCTAGTAGCGACTGGACAAGCGGGGCAATGGCGGTATGGATTGGAACCTGACGGACGCCGGCGTCTGTTTTGCTCTCTAAAATTGAGAACGCAATCGGTACGCCATCTTTGAGGGTGATGGTGTCGCGGTGGACTCGGCCTATCTCCTCAAGCCTTGCCCCTGTGTAGGCTGCTAGAACAATCAGGTCAGCCAGTGGCTTGTCTTCCTTCTCCAAGGCTGCGACATGCAATCGCTCTACGTCCGTACGAGTGAATACAGCCCAACTGACTGACTCACCTTTGACCACGGGTAGGTCGTGCTTTTCAAATGGAGAGGGCTGGCCTTTGTACTGCTGACGCCAGTCTTCATCATATTTGATGGCCCATTTCCAGAACGTGTTACCTGCCCATATATGCTGCTTCTTGGTCTTAGAGGTAAGTGGCACGCCCTTAGCGTCAGTTAGCTGGTCCAGGTAAGCAGACACGAGGTCAAAGCTAATCGGTAGCCCTTTCTCACGTACATAGGCACTGAATAGCTCTACACGCTTTACCAGAGTGTCAATTGTCTTCGGGTCTTTACCGACCTTCTCTAAGAAGGCTCTGAGCTTCTTAATACGGGCAGGCGTAATAGGGGACTTGGGCCTATAGCTTTGAGGATCGGCGGCAAGCTCTTGCATGTCCTGACGCTCATCCGGCGACAGGTCGTAATACTCGGCTGTGATTTCCATGTGAAGCTTGGCAAAAGCATCTGAGATTTTCACCCCAAGCTCGGCACCTTCACCCGGCGACATCTTGTGTTTTAAGCCTTCGAGGTATTCGTTGTAGGTCTCAATGAATGCTGCAACCGGACCTTCCATGCCGCCTTCGTAAAGCTCCTTGAGAATTGGAGCAATGGACTGCGTGTATGCCAAGACATCTGCTGGTGGAGCATTATCCTTTGAGCGGGGAGCAAACAGCGTAGGAATCCATTTTGCCTTGCTTGCTTGATTTCGTCGGGTCAGCTCTTGGATTTCCTCTTTCCATTCATCCCGCTCTGATAGCTTCCTGTCTCTGGCAGCATTGATATCTGCTTTCCATCTTGCGAGCCAAGCTAGGCGGCGTTCCATGGCTTCAGAGCGTAGGCCTGTCTTCAACGATTGGATTAGCACCCTGCGATTGTCAAAGGCTAACTGCACGTCTTTAGGAATGTCGAGACGTACATACCAAGTGGATTCGCCTTTCTTCTGGAAAATATGGTCTGCCATGAGTCGCCCTCGGATGAGGGGCTGATTCTACTACTATTTTCTACTACTATACGAGTTTAAGGCCCTGTAATGCCGTGGTTTCTGGGGTTGGTGGGTGGTTTTCGAGAGTCCCTATCTCTCCGCCATTACATAGAAAAAGCCCCGTAGCTGAAAAGTTACGGGGCTTTTTCGTTTCTGAAGCTTTTTCAGTGGGCTATCGCTGCCGACATCTGATCAAGGGGGGCCGCGAACAGACCTCGATCAAGGAAATCCGGTTGCTTAAACGTGAACCGCATCAGGCTATTGAACCTGAGTTGGATAGACGGCAGTCGCACCAGCTACCTAAACTGTCAGCAGATTTGGGGATCGGGGGCAGTGGATGAATCGCAACGAACTTCGCAAGGCGGATATCAACCTGATGGTGGTATTCGAAACGCTGATGCTTGAGCGTAATGTCACTCGGGTGGCGGAGAAGCTGTTTCTCGGTCAGCCGACCATCAGCTCTGCCCTCAACCGCTTGCGTGCAATGTTCAATGATCCGCTGTTCATACGCGTTGGTCATCGCATGGAGCCGACAGCGCGGGCAGAGGAAATCATCAAGCACCTGTCGCCGGCGCTGGACTCCCTGTCCGTGGCCTTGAGCCTGACCCATGATTTTGACCCGGCCAGCAGCACGATGACGTTCCGCATCGGGTTGTCCGACGATGTCGAGTTCGGGCTGTTGCCTCCATTGCTGCGAGTCTTGCGCCAGGAAGCGCCCAACGTGGTGTTTGTGGTGCAGCATGTCGATTACTGGCGGATTCCCGACTTGCTGGCGTCCGGCGATATCACGGTAGGTATCAGCCAGACTCGTGGCTTGCCGGCCAATGCCAAGCGCAAGTTGCTGCGGCACATCCAGCCCAGCATTTTGCGCGCCGATGCCTCAGACACACTGCTGACCCTCGATGAATATTGCGCGCGACCGCACGTGCTGGTGTCCCATACCGCCAACGTCAGCGGCTACGCCGACGAGTGGCTGGCGGAAATCGGCCGCACGCGCCAGGTGGTGCTCTCGGTACCGCAATACAGTGCGTTGCCGGCCCTGCTCGCCGGGACGGACCTGATTGCCAGCCTGCCGGACTACACCGCCGAGGCGATGGCTGCATCGGGAATGCTGTTCAAGGAACCCTTTCCGATCAAGACGCCCACCCTGGATTTGTCCATGGTCTGGCTCAGTCATGTCGATACCGACCCTGCCGAGCGCTGGTTACGTTCGCGCCTGGAGGCGTTCATGAGTGAGCGTGCCGTTTTGCCGCTGCCCGAATGAACAGGGCGGCGCTGTGTTATATGTACGACCTTTCCACCCACTGACAGGAACCGACTCATGCCTCACCTGCACATGGAATACACCGCCAACCTGACTGATCTGAATGCCGATGTGGCATTGATGCGGTTGAACAATACGCTGGTGGCTTCCGGTCAGTTTGCTGCCGAATTCGACATCAAGAGCCGTGCGGTCAAGGTCGAGACGTTCAAGGTTGGCACGGCACTGGCTGAGCGGGCGTTCGTGCATGTGAAGCTGGCGCTGTTGAGTGGTCGTTCCGCACAGATCAAGCAGCAGCTCTCCGAAAGCCTGCTGGAGGTGGTTCGGGAGTTGTGCGAATGGCCGAGCGGTATTGAGGTTCAGCTGTGCGTGGAAATTCTCGATATCGATCGCGATTCCTACAGCAAGACCGCCATCAGCAACTGAATATCAGGCCGTTTCCTGCTCGGTGCAGGCCTGGATCACTTGCTCTCGTAGCCAGGTGTTGGCGCTGTCCTGATCAACGCCTTGGCTCCACTGCATATCGAGAGTGAAACCCGGCAAGCCTTCGGGTGCTTCGCAGTGATTGAAGGTGTCTGCGCTGGCCAGTAGTTGCTGGATGCGGCGGGGCAGGGTAAGGGCATAGTCGGTTCCGGTAATCAGCTTCAGCGCTGCGCTGTAGCTGTTGGCGCGCGCGATAATCTGGCGCTGTCGTGCCTGTTGCGCAAGCCAGCCGTCGACCATGTTGGTGGCGGACGTCCAGGGTGTCGGGAACACGTGTCGACGTTCGACGTAGGTTTGCAGACTCAAGCGTGGTTCCGCCGGCGTGGCGCGCTTGTCGAAAACACAGACCAGATCGTCTTCGAGCAACGTCATCGATTTGAAATCGACGTGGCTGCGATGAAAGTTCGGGCCAAAACACATCACCAGGTCGAGGCTGCCGTCGCGCAGCGCTTGGGCAGGGATATCGGCTTCGAGTTTGAACACATTGACCATCACCGGAAGATCGGCGAGGTCAAAGGTTTTCAACAAGCGCGGCAGGATCAGTTGCTCGAAATACTCCGGTGCGCAGATGTTGAAAGTCACGGGTTGCAGGCCCGGGTCGAACGTCGGTGAGCCGGCGTGACACAGGTTGATGCTTTCCAGGATTTTCAGCACGTGAGGGTACATCGTGCCGGCCTTGCAGGTGGGCTGCATGCCACCGGTGCGGGTATTGATGAACAGTTCGTCCTCGAAACAGGTGCGCAGTTTTTTCAGGCAGTAACTCACCGTGGACTGGCTGACGCAAAGCGTCTCGGATACGCCGGTGACGCTGTTTTGCTCGTACACGGCGACGAACACCATCAGGTCCTGCATGTCGAGTTTTCTAAGCGAATTACTGTTCAGCATCCATTGCGTCTCGCTGTGCCCCTTGCGCTGACCGTGTGCAAGGGTGGGCGAATGATCCTAGCGGAATGAGCGAGCAGGGAGAATGCCTCGCGGGAATTTTCACCCAGGAGCCTTTCAGCCCTGAACCATCGCCGACACGGTGCGGCGGCTGGACATCAACAGCGCGAACATGCCGAGGCCCACCAGCACCGCACCCGCCATTTCCAGCGGCAACGGCACCTGATGCCCCCATAGCCAATGAAACAGGGTGATGAACAGCGTGCTCAGGTAGATGTAGGAAATCACCGAGGACGGCGCGATCACGCCGATGGCCCGATGCAGCAGCCAAAACGTCGCCAGGGTGGCGAATACCGCCAGGTACATCAGCCAATAGACATCGTTGAGCGTCAGTAATGATGCCGAGCGCCAACCGCCACTGAATCCACAGAGCACCAGTAGAAACAACGCACCGAACAGCATGTTCCAGAACGTCATGGGCACCGGCCCGCGCCCCTTCAGGCTATTGGTTTTCAGGCGTTGGCTGAGGGGGGCGTAGAGCGCCATCGCCAGGCAACCGATGCCGTACACCGTCAAAGCATACGGCGATGGCAACTCGCCGGGGCCGGTGCCTTTCATGATCAGTAACACTGCCCCGGCAGCGGCGAGCAGCATCGGCACAATCCGTTGTCTCAGGCGGCTGTCAGGTGTCAGCGCGGCTTCGAAACCCAGGGTCATCAGCGGCACCAGCGTGAACATCGTTCCGGTGTTGACGGCCGTGGTGTAGCGCAATGCTTCGAACAGCGAACCGAAGTACAGCGCGAGCAGCAGGCCGAGCACCGCGTGACCGAGCAGCCCACGGGCGGTCATGACGGCATCGCCTTTAAGCAGCAACAGCGGCAGAAACACCACGGCGCAAAACAGCAGGCGCAAACCGGTCAGCAGGATCGGGTCGATGGCCTGGCTGACTTGCGCCGCTGCGGAAAACGAAGCGGCGATCAACAAGGCCCAAAGCAGCATGCTGGCGTGAGCGGCGGCGAAACCGGTGGTTTTCATGGCTGGCTCCGGATCAATGGATGTGGCGGGTGTAGTGCCTTGGGTTGAAGCGCAAGACCATCAACATCAACAGCACCATGACTGCCGTCAGCGACCACCAGGCCCATTCGAAGCTGCCGAGCTGGTCGCGGATTATCCCGGCCAGCAGCGGCGACAGGCCGGCAATCAGGTAGCCGATGCCTTGAACGAACGCGGTCAGGCCACCGGCGCGCAAGGGATTGTCCAGGTGATCCAGCGATACAATCAGGCTCATAGGGAACAGGCCGCCAATGCCCAGCCCCAGCAGGCATGGCCAAATCAGGCTCAAATGCTGCGGGCTCAGAATCAGTCCGCTGAAGCCGGCGATGATGAGCGTCAGCAATACCATCAGCACGATGCGGCGATCGCGGTTGCGATTGGCGATGACGGGGGTCAGCAGACCTGACAGCACTTCCATGGCGGTCAGAAATCCGAGCAGCAACCCGGCGTGCTGTTCGCTCCAGCCCTTTTCCACGTAGTACGGCGCCAACCAGGCCAGAACACAGGTGTAGGACGCAGTGCCCAGGCCAAAGAAGATCGCGAGTAACCATGCGCGGGAATTGGCGAAGAATGAAACGTTGCTGAATGTCTTTGAATCCAGTGTCGGCATCCCCGCTCGTTGGGTGCCCCAGAACAGCAATGCCAGCACGGCGAGAACGGCCCAGATCGCCAGACCTATGCGCCAGCTGCCGGTGCCCTGCATCACCAGCGGTGAAAAGGACGCAGCAATGGCGGCACCACCCATGATCGACGTGACGTAGAGCCCCATGCTCAGGGCAACGTGGTCGCTGAATCGGGATTTGATCAACGCTGGCATCAGGGCCTG
This sequence comes from Pseudomonas sp. KB_15, assembly GCF_052114525.1. Classification (NCBI taxonomy): domain Bacteria; kingdom Pseudomonadati; phylum Pseudomonadota; class Gammaproteobacteria; order Pseudomonadales; family Pseudomonadaceae; genus Pseudomonas; species Pseudomonas sp. KB_15. The sequence continues at coordinate 57,214 of NZ_JBFREX010000029.1, forward strand.
GATCAGGGCGATCCCGATACCTGCCAGCACCGCGCTGAGGATCAACTCCGCTGCTGAATCAAGGAACAACCGCGAAACCGTGGCCACGCCGATGATCAGCAACGAGAACACCACCGTGCGCTGATCGCCGAGTTGCTGGCTCACGCGCAGGCCGACAAACATCGCCAGTCCCATGGCCATGACCGGCAACATGGTCAGCAGTGAAGCCAGGCTGAAGCTTAGCGGGATGTCGACGCGAATCACCGGGAGCAAAGGTCCGACAGCGGCCATGGATGGGCGCAGGTTCAGGGCAACCAGGACAATGCTGAACATGAACCAGAGGGCAGGGCGGGAAGTGGCTCGGGTGTTTTCCATGATCGGGCCTTGAACAGTAGGGTTCCGATTAGACGCGTGAGGCATGGAGGCGGCAAATCAGAAAGTCCGGCGTAGTATTTGGAAATTAAATACAAACCGCTCCCACAGGGGGGCTGCACTGAACAGTCAAATGTTTAGCCAGGCGACATCCAAAGTTCTTCAAATCCCGATTTAACGACTCAACCCGTCGTGTGACGCTGCGGTCATCTGTTTTCTGCGGTTCTCTCTATGGACGGTTGGCCAGTCGCAATCCACTTCAAGGCATCCACAGACGCCCGAGCGTCGAGCCTTGGTCGTCGATTCACACCCGCCACCGCGCCAAACCTCTCTGCACTTCCTTCTGAACTGGCCTTCTGGGCGCTGTGGCATTGCCGCCATGCGCGCCCGCCGGATTCGTGCTCTTTCCGTTGATAGTCCCTACCTGTTCCGGTTGATGCCGGGATTAAAGTGCGGGTGCTGTTGCGTACCCGCCTGACACGGAAAAAAGAGAGTTCCCATGAGTTGTGCCACGACCTCGTTTGCCACCAGGCAAGAAGCCCTGACCTTTCTGGAGCAGAACCCGGATATTGAAATGTTCGAGCTGTTCATCCTCGACAACAACGGTGTGCCGCGCGGCAAGCTGCTGCATCGTGACGAGTTGCTGGCGGTTTATGAAAGCGGGCGACCATTGCCGAGCACCATCCTCGGGCTGACCATCAACGGCGATGATGTGGAAAACTCCGGGCTGGTCTGGGATGTCGGCGATATCGACTGCCGGGCCTACCCGATCAGCGGCAGCCTCACGCGCATGCCGTGGCGTCTGATACCGACCGCGGCCGTGCAGGTCAGCATGCACCCGACAGAGGGAATGCCCGCTACCATTGCCGATCCCCGCCATTTGCTGGCGAAAGTCATCGAAGGTTTACAGGCTGACGGCTATTACCCGGTCATGGCGGCGGAACTGGAGTTCTACCTGCTGGATCAGCAACGCGACAGCAATGGCCGGCCGCAACCGGCACGGGATGTCGATGGCGGGCGTCCGCGCGGAACGCAGGTCTATGGTTTGCGCGAGCTTGAACAGATCGAGCCGTTCCTGGCCGATCTCTACAGCGCCTGCAAGCTTCAAGGGATTCCGGCGCGCACGGCCATTTCCGAATACGCGCCGGGGCAAGTGGAAATCACCCTCGAACACCGCACCGACGCATTACAGGCGATGGACGAAGCGGTGCGCTACAAGCGCTTGGTCAAGGGTGTGGCACACAAGCACGGCATGACAGCCTGCTTCATGGCCAAGCCTTTCGATGACCTGGCCGGTACCGGGATGCACATGCACGTCAGCCTGGCAGACAGGGACGGCAACAACCTCTTCGCCAGCGAAGCCCCGGATGGGACGCCACTGCTCAAACAGGCCGTCGCAGGCATGCTTGGCACCCTGCTCGATTCGCTGTTGCTGTTCTGCCCTAATGCCAACTCCTACCGTCGATTCCAGGCCAACAGTTATGCGCCACTGGCGGCCACCTGGGGCGTGGACAACCGCACCGTGAGTTTACGCGTACCGGGTGGGCCGGCGTATTCCCGGCACATCGAGCATCGGATTTGTGGCGCAGATGCCAACCCCTATCTGGCGGCTGCGGCGATTCTGGCCGGTATTCATCGCGGTATACGCGAACGACTCGACCCTGGTGCGCCGGTGGAAGGCAATGGCTACGCCCAGGCCACGAAATTGCTGCCGACAGACTGGCTGACCACCTTGCGATCGCTGGAAGGTTCGAGTTGGGCCAGGGAAGCCTTCGGCAGGGAGTTCCTCGGTGTCTACCTGGCGGTGAAACGCGCCGAATATCGTCAATTCATGGGTGAGGTCGGAGAGCAGGACTGGCGTTGGTATTTGCACCAGGCTTGAGTCGAAGCTGGACCCGGGCTGAACCATTCTCAAATAGTCTGGAAGTTTCAGGCAGGTTTTGTAAGCCAACTAATTGTTGGCTTCTTTTTCACAAAAAATTGATGGTTGGCTACCTAAAATCAGAGCTGTCTCGGTAAATGAAATTTTCACATTTGCCGAAGACACTTTTTCAGGACCCGCCGAATCTCATGCTTAAGATTAAAGCTGTGCGCCCCGAATGGGTGACACTGATTGCCAGCGCATTTTTGTTAGTTGGCTTCAATTTTGTACTCTGGCAGCACCTGTTCGAAATCACCGCGTCCGATGGCAAAGGCATCGTCATGCGCGTGGCCTTCGGGGCGATGATCTTCGCGGCGTTCAACATTGTGCTGACCCTGCTGGCATTCCGGCCGGTGCTCAAGCCGCTCCTGACCCTGCTGTTCATGATCAGCGCGGGCGTGGCGTATTTCATGAGCCAGTATGGTGTTCTGATCGACACCGGCATGTTGCGTAACTTCGCTGAGACCAATGCTACGGAAGTGCGCGACTTACTGTCGCCCAAGTTGTTTGTTTATATCGTGCTGCTCGGCGTTTTACCGTCTTGGCTGTTGTGGAAGACACCGATTGATTATCGTCGTTGGCACCGTGAACTACTCAGTAAGGTTCTGGTGACTTTTGCCTCGGCAGCGGTCATTGGTGGTGTTGCACTGGTTAACTATCAAGGCCTGTCTTCGTTGTTTCGCAATCACCACGAGTTGCGCCTGATGGTGGTGCCAAGCAACTACATTGGTGCCTCGGTTGGTTTCTTGCGCGAGAAAGTAGCAACGGCACAGCAACCCTTTGTCAAAATCGGTGAAGATGCCGTGCGCAATCCGGCCTGGCAAACTCACGGGCGCAAATCCCTGACGGTTCTTGTCGTGGGTGAAAGTGCCCGGGCGGAGAACTTCGGCATCCTTGGCTATAGCCGCGACACCACTCCGAAACTGAGTAAGGAAGATGGTCTGATCGCTTTCACCGATGTGCACTCCTGCGGCACTGAGACAGCCGTATCGGTGCCTTGCATGTTCTCCAATATGGGACGCAAGGACTACAACGCCAGCAAGGCAAAGAACGAAGAAGGCCTGCTGGATGTGCTCAAGCATGCGGGTATCGATGTGATCTGGCGTGACAACCAGTCAGGCTGCAAAGGTACGTGCGATCGCGTCACTATTCAGGACGTCAGCAATCTGAAAGATCCGGCGCTGTGCGCCAACAGTGAATGCCGCGACGAAATCCTGCTGCAAGGACTGCAACATTTCATCGATACCCTGGACAAGGACACGGTGTTGGTACTGCACCAGATGGGCAGCCACGGTCCGGAGTACTTCAAGCGTTATCCGAAAGAGTTCGAACGCTTCACCCCGGTTTGCGAGAGTAACGCCCTGAACAATTGCAGCCGCGAAAGTATCGTCAACGGCTACGACAACACCTTGGTATATACCGACCATGTGCTGTCGACCTTGATCGATCTGCTGCGCAGCAACCAGGGCAAAGTGGATACCGCGATGCTGTATCTGTCGGACCACGGCGAGTCCCTGGGTGAATACAACTTGTTCCTCCACGGCACGCCTTACATGCTGGCACCGGAGCAGCAAAAGCATGTGGCCATGTTTGCCTGGTTCTCCGACAGCTATAAGAAGTCGTTTGCGGTAGATACCCACTGCCTGCAACTGAGTCGTGAAAAGCCCCTGAGCCAGGACAACCTGTTCCATTCGATGCTTGGGCTGCTGGAGGTCAACAGCAAGGTCTACAACCAGGATCTGGACATGTTTGCCGGATGTCGTGGTCCAGTGGCCGACGGCGCGTTGGCCAAAGATTGAGTGCTCCGATTTTGTTTCACACGGCGGCCGCCGACCTGCGGCCTGTAGAACTTTTATCAAGAGCCATTGCACATGTCCGCTCAGCCTCCATCCGCCATCGAGCTTGAGATCGCCCGGCGCTACGACCAGGAGCACGCGCGCGTCTGCCTTCAGCCGCAAGCGCCGGGTCTGGCCGGGCGTCTGGCGCTCTGGCGTGAGGAGCGTTTGGTGCGCAAGGCACTCAAGGTCGCCGGCGAGCCGGGCCTGATCCTTGATGTGGCTTGTGGTGTGGGGCGTTTTTGGCCGGTGCTGGCCGAGCACGCAAATCGGGTGATCCTCGCGACGGATCCGTCACAAGACATCCTCGATCATGCCCGCACACATCACTCGCAGAGTCTGTTGAAGCGGGTCAAGACCTTTCAAAGCTCCGCGTTCTCGATTGGCTTGCCGGAGAACGCGGTTGACTGCATTTTTTGCATGCAACTGTTTCAGCACCTCCATAACCCGGAACATCGGCTGGCGATGCTGGGCGAGTTTTACCGGGTCAGTCGCGATACGGTGATTGTCGCGGTGCGCCTTGACGGTCTTTTCAAGGGCGCGCATTCAGGCGTGGAGGGCGTTCCGGCCCGGCCGTTACCGAGCAAGACCGAGGTGGAAAGCGAGTTCAGGCAGGCGGGTTTCCGTTTGCTCAGCCATCAGGACTTTTTGCCGGGTTGCGCGCGGATGCGGATCTACGTGCTGGGTAAGACCAGCTAGCCCGACGTTGTCGGACTATTCTGTATGTCACGCAGTAATTTTCGCTAACGCTCTTGTTCAGTGGATGCGCGGAAATCGCCGGGGGCGATATATACTGCGCGCCATTCTTCAAGGGAGAGCCGTGTGGCCATCGATATTCACTGGATTCGCGACAACGATAGCCTCGGACGCTTGTGTGCCGAGTGGCAGCAATTGCCATTCGTTGCCCTCGACACCGAATTCATGCGGGTCGATACCTTCTACCCCATCGCCGGCCTGCTACAGATCGGTGATGGCGTTCGCGCCTATCTGATCGACCCGCTGACCATCGACAACTGGCAACCATTGGCCGCGTTGCTGGAAAACCCGGCGGTGGTCAAAGTTGTCCACGCGTGCAGCGAAGACCTCGAAGTCCTGCTACGCCTGACCGGCAGCCTGCCGGCGCCACTGTTCGATACGCAATTGGCTGCCGCTTACCTGAACCTCGGTTTTTCCATGGGCTATTCGCGGCTGGTGCAGGAAGTACTCGGCATTGACCTGCCCAAGGGTGAAACCCGTTCCGACTGGTTGCAACGTCCGCTTTCCGAAACCCAGATCAGCTATGCCGCCGAAGATGCCGTGCACCTGGCTGAAGTGTTCGTAAAGCTGCGTCCAAAGCTGTCTGCCGAGAAATACGCCTGGGTCCTGGAAGACGGCGCCGAACTGGTGGCCAACCTGCGCCGCGAGATCGATCCGTACGAGGTCTATCGCGATGCCAAGCTGGCCTGGAAGCTGTCTCGCGCCCAACTCGCCGTTTTGCGTGAGCTCTGCGCCTGGCGCGAACAGGAAGCCCGGGCCCGTGACCTGCCGCGCAACCGGATCATCCGCGAACATTCGCTGTGGCCGCTGGCGCGTACGCAACCGGACAACCTCGGTGCCCTGGCGAAAATCGAAGACATGCACCCGCGTACCGTGCGTCAGGATGGCGAGTTTCTGCTTGATCTGATCAAGCGCTCTGGCAGTGTGTCGCCTGATCAATGGCCGCCCGCCGTGCCGGAGCCGCTGCCGGTGGATGCCGCCGCATTGCTCAAGCAACTGCGGGCCATCGGTCAGACCGAGTCCGAACGCCTGAACATTGCGCCGGAACTGATGCTGCGCAAGAAAACCCTGGAAGCGCTGCTCAAGAGCGGCTTCCCCAATGGTCCCTACCAATTGCCTGATTCGCTGCGTGGCTGGCGCCGCGAATTGATGGGCCAGGCGCTGCTCGACAGCCTGGTCACCGCCGGAGAACAGCCTTGAAACGTATTTGTTCCATCTACCGCAGCTCGAAGAAAAACGAAATGTACCTGTATGTGCTCAAGAGCGACGCTCTGGAGCGCGTGCCGGAGCCCCTGATGGCAGCCTTCGGCAAGGCCATCCACGCATTCGACCTGGTGCTGAGCCCTGAGCGCAAACTGTCGCGCGAGGACATCACGGTCGTACTGGAAAACCTCGAAAAACAGGGTTATCACCTGCAAATGCCGCCTGCCGAAGACGAGTACATCGAGCACTTGCCGGAAGAATTGTTGCGTCGCAACGATCCGGTGTGAGCGGCAGACAGGCTCTGTTCAGAGTGGTTATGAAACACTGATTGATTTTAGCGATGGCAGCATCGACGGAGCACCGCTCTGTCGGTGGCCGTCTGCACCGTTTTTGAAAGGTTTGAAGCATGCGCGTCCTGATTGCTGAACATGACCACCCCGTGTACGCCCAACTGTTGCGCGAGGCGGCACCGGATCTGGAGGTGCTGACCAGCGGTGATTCAGCCGAACTGGCCAGCCAGGCCGCCGATTGTCCGGTGTGGCTCGGCCAGCCTGATTTGTTGGCGACCCTGTTACGCCAGGGTCATCAACCGCAATGGCTGCAATCTACCTGGGCCGGCATTACGCCGCTGCTGGCCGACGGCTTGCCGCGGCACTATCGGCTGACGCGTGCCGTCGGCATCTTCGGACAGGTCATGGCCGAGTACGTGCTCACGTATATGCTCGGTCACGAACGTGAAGTGCTGGCGCGACTGGTCAGCCAGGTCGAGCGCAAGTGGGACAGTCGCCATGGCCAGAGCCTGGCGGGGCGCAAGGTGTTGATCGTCGGTACAGGCGATATCGGTCAAAGTGTCGCGCAGTTCCTCGTGCCGTTCGGCGTCGAGTTGTATGGCATTGCCAGCAGCGCGCGGGAGCAGGCGCCGTTTATCGAAGTCGGTTCACTGGCGGATTTGCCGCGGCTAGTCGGTGAAGTCGATTACGTGGTCAATCTGCTGCCGAACACGCCGGACACCCACGATATCTACGACGCGGCGCTGTTCAAGCAATTCAAGTCGACCGGGTTGTTCATCAACGCCGGGCGCGGTGTGGCAGTGGTCGATGCGGATCTGGTAGACGCCTTGAAGGAAGGGCATCTGGCGGGCGCGGTGATCGACGTGTGCCGTCAGGAGCCATTGCCCCAGCGTCATCCATTCTGGACGGCCTGGGGCCTGCTGCTGACCGGCCACAGCTCGGCACCGACTTCGCCGTCGATGATGGTGAAGCTGTTTGTCGAGAACCTGCGGGCGTATCAGGCGGGAGAGGCGTTGCGCGGGGAAGTGGATTTCGATCGGGGGTATTGAGTCCATTGTGGGCTCATGTGGCGAGGGGGCTTGCCCCCGTTGGGCTGTGGAGCAGCCCCAATACCATTCAACACGGTGTGTCAGTAAAAACCGGTCGGCAGGTTTTACGACGGCTGCGCCGCCGAACGGGGGCAAGCCCCCTCGCCACAGGGTTGGAGTTGCCCTTTAGAGGGTGAAGTCGCCTTCTGCCGCCAACTCGCTCAACGGACGACGCGGGCTGGGTTCTTCACGGGCTTGCAGGTAATCCGCCAGGCTCGCCTTGTCCCCCAGCTTGCCCACCGCTACCGCGGCGTGCAGGGCGTAGCCTTCAGGAATGTTCAGCTCCTTGCGGGTCAGCTCCTGGTCGAAGCCGGCCATGCCGTGGGTGTGCCAGCCGCTCAGGCTCGCTTGCAAGGCCAGGTGGCCCCAGGCGGAGCCGGTGTCGAAGGTGTGCCACAGGGCCGGGGTTTCTTCGGTTGCGCCAGGCACGGCGAAGGTGGTTTTGGAAATCACGATCACCAGGGCCGAAGCGTGTTGCGCCCAACTGCGGTTGAATTCGTTCAGCAGGCCCAGGTAACGTTCCCAATTCGGCGTATCGCGACGTGCGTAAAGAAAGCGCCAAGGCTGCGAGTTGTAGGCCGAGGGTGCCCAGCGTGCGGCTTCGAAGAAGCTCAGCAAGGTTTCCTCTGGAATCGTTTCGCCAGTGAAGGCGCGGGGCGACCAGCGATCGGTGAATTGAGGGTGAATGGCGTAATCGGCAACGCGTGGGTTGGCACTCATCAAGAGATTCCTTGCTACGTTTGAAAGTGAGGGGCGACGCAAAACCCTACTTGGCAGCGCAAAAACTGACAAGCCCGTTCTACCGACAGTCGCCAATGCTTGGCCCGCAGGGCTTCGGGCACTAGACTGGCGGCCTTTTCACCACCTGATGTCGATGCTCGAACCATGGCCGCCAAAGTAGAACCGTTCTGGAAACGCAAAACCCTCGATCAACTCGATCAGGAGGAATGGGAGTCGCTGTGCGACGGCTGTGGATTGTGCTGCCTGCAAAAGCTTGAGGACGAAGACGACAACAGTGTCTATTACACGCGCATCGCCTGCAAATTGCTGGATCTGAAAACCTGCCAGTGCACGAACTATCCTGACCGTCGTGACTTCGTGCCGGACTGCATCCAGCTTACGCCGGGCAAGGCCGACGAATTCAAATGGCTCCCGCCAACCTGCGGCTATCGCCTGGTCAGCGAAGGCAAGGATCTGCCGTTGTGGCATCACCTGGTATGCGGCGATCGCGATGCCGTGCATCACGAGCGGATCTCACAGTCCGGGCGCATGCTCGCCGAAGGCAGCGTGCCGGAAGAGGATTGGGAAGATCACCTGATTTTCCGCGCAGGCTGATTGCCTACGGTTAAACGTTTCACGAAGGAGTGTGTATGGCTGTGGGATGGCGGCAGGCGTGGGTCGTTGGATTACTGGCCGTGAATTCGCCCGTCTGGGCTGCGAACAAGGTCGATCTGGATTATCACGTGCGCCTGTTGCCGCAGAGCGATCAGGCCGAAGTGCGCCTGACGCTGGCCCAGGGTTCGGCGGTACGCAGCCTGGATTTCGACCTCGGCGACGGCAGCCACTACAGCGATTTCAAGGCGGACGGCCAATGGCAACTGACCCCCGGCAACGCGGCGCGCGGTGTCTGGCGTCCGGCTGCTGACAAGGCCAGCCTGACCTACCGCGTGAATATCAGCCACGGGCGCAAGAACGGCAGCTTCGACACGCGCATGACGCCAAACTGGGCGTTGATGCGCGGCGACGATCTGGTGCCTGCCGCCAAGCTCGATCAACAGGATGGCATCGAACTGGTTTCTCGTCTTGTATTCGAGCTGCCCGGTGGCTGGAAAAGCGTTGAAACCGCCTGGCCACGGATTGGCCAGAACAAATTCCGCATCGATAACCCTTCCCGACTGTTCGACCGGCCCACAGGCTGGATGCTCGCCGGCCAGCTCGGCAGCCGCCGCACTCGTCTGGGCGAGACCGAAGTCACCGTCACCTCGCCACTAGGGCAGGGTATGCGCCGGATGGATGTGCTGACGCTGCTGACCTTCGTCTGGCCGCAAGTGCAGGCGCTGTATCCGCGACACCCTGGCAAACTGCTGATCGTCGGGGCCAATGATCCAATGTGGCGCGGCAGTCGGTCGGCGCACGAGTCGATCTACCTCAACAGTCACCTGCCGTTGGTCAGCGAAAGCGGCTCCAGTGCCCTGGTTCGCGAGTTGGCCCAGGTGTTCGGGCGGATCAACAGTACGCAGCGCAGTGACTGGATCGGCGAAGGCTTAGCTGAGTATTACGCCATCGAACTGGTGCGCCGGGCCGGCGGCATGAGCGATGAACGCTACGAGAACCTGCACGGCAAACTGGTCAGGAACAGCCAGAAAGTCACCACGCTGCGCGGTGAGCAGATCAGCCCGGCGCAGGTGGCCAGGGCGGTGGCGTTGCTGCAGGAGCTGGACCGCGAGATTCGCCTGAAAACCCATAACAAGCGTTCGCTGGACGACGTGTTGCGCGGGGCGATGCGGCTGGGGGAAATCGACACCCAGGCGTTTGTTCAGCTCAGTGAAAGCGTGATCGGTGGTTCTTCAAAAGTGCTCAGTACCGAGTTGCTTCAGTAACACCGCCATTCGCGAGCAAGCCCGCTCCCACATTTGATCTGTGCCGTACACAAGTCCAATGTGGGAGCGGGCTTGCTCGCGAAGAGGCCAGTAGCCTCACCGAAACCTTTGGATCAAACCCCGGCTTTCGGCGACTTCAACGAATCATTACCCGTCACGGTCGCCGTTTTGGTCGCCGCCTCGGCATTGGCCTTCAGCGTTTTCAGTTCTTCCCCCGCCCGCTGGATTTTCGCCCGCACGCTGTTCATGTCCTGACGGCTTTTCTCCAGCAGGCTTTTCGCCGAGCTGTGGCCGGTAATACCGCGCGCCAGGGCCACGCCGCCGATGGCCACCTGGATCAGGCCAAAGATCCCGCCCCGACGCAGGCCCTTGCCCACCATCACCACGCCGCCGGCCACGGAGCCGATGCGTTCCCAGCCCTGCACGTTCTGCTCGGAAGGGCTCTGGAACGGGGTGGAATCGATACGCTCGACGCGTTTGAGTTCGCTCATGGTCTGTCTCCTGGCTTCAGTGATCGATAGTCAAGCTGACTGCCTGGGCGGGCAGCTCGTTCAATCGGATGTGCGGCGATTCAGCGAAATTTTGGCCCGGAGCGGGTATTGAGCCCTTTGGACATACGGTCGTAGAGCACGACGTTGACCGTGGCGGCCAGGTTCATGCAACCGGTGGTCGGAATGTAGACCACGTCTTCGCACCAGTCGCGAATCTCCTTATCCAGGGATCCGTCTTCCGGGCCGAAGATGTAGAGCGCGCGATCCGGGTGGGTGTATTCCGGCAGCGGTCGGGCACCTTCAACCAGTTCCACGGCGACGGGCACACAATTGAGCGGCAGGATTTTCTTCAGGTCGTCGATGCCGATCAGCGGGATGTCGTAGTGCACGCGCTTGGTATCGGTGACGAAATCGGCGGCGCGCTCATAGCGCTTGCCAGTGTAGAACACCGACGCCACGCCATAACAGCCAGCGGCGCGCATCACCGAACCGACGTTCTCCGGTGATTTGGGGTTATACAAACCAATGCAGCTGTACCGTTTGTCTGCCACGAGCGGGGTGCCTTTCGGGAAAAAAGCGCGATTATACGGGGATTGGGGCGGGGGTGTTCGGTTTGAAGATTGATGGCGACCGGGCGTCCGTCTTCGCGGGCAAGCCCGCTCCCACAGTTGACCGAGGTGTCCTGACGGACGCGAATCAATGTGGGAGCGGGCTTGCCCGCGAAGAGGCCAGTTCAGGCACTGAAGATTTTTACTCTTCTTTTTTCATCAACCCAGCCAACGCCGCAAACGGATTGTGCGTAGCCTTGGCGATTTTCGGCGTGCTCAGCGAGCCTTCGTCGAAATACTGCTGGTCGGTATAACGCGAGTGTTCGTTATCGTGGCAGTACAGGCACAATAGCTCCCAGTTCGAGCCGTCCTGCGGGTTGTTGTCGTGGTTGTGGTCGCGGTGGTGCACGGTCAGTTCGCTCAGGCGTTTGCCGGAGAATTCACGGGCGCAGCGGCCACAGACGTGCGGATACATCTTCAGGGCCTTGTCGCGGTAGCCCATTTCCTTGTCGCGCTGGTTGTCGGCGAGGATACGATCCAGCTTCGAAGTGTTGGTCGGGGTGGACGAACTCATGGGTTCACCTTTGTAGAATGACTAATGACGGTATCAAGCAAAGTTTAGCTCAGCCCTTGAGCTTCTCGGCAATCCAGATGGTGTGGCGGGTGCCCTTGTTGCCATGGGCGAAGACCTGCACTTCCTCGGCCTTGAAGCCGGCTTTCTTCAGTTTGTCGGAAAATTGCCGGTCAGCGCTGGCCGACCAGACGGCCAGTATACCTTTGGGGCGCATGGCCCTGGCGCAGGCGTTCAGTCCGGCGGCGGAGTACAGCCAGCTGTTGGTTTTCCGGGTCAGGCCTTCGGGGCCGTTGTCGACGTCGAGCATGATGGCATCGAAGCCCTGGGGTTCGGCCTGCAGGACTTTGGCCACGTCTTCCATGCGAATCACGGTCCGCGGGTCGAGCAGCGGATTGCCAGCCTTCTCGCCCAGCGGTCCACGGTTCCACTCAACGACACCGGGGACCAGTTCGGCGACCACCACTTCGGCGGTCTTGCCCAGGTGCTTGAGCGCCGAAGCGAGGGTGAACCCCATGCCCAGGCCGCCGATAAGCACCCGCGAATTCGGCCGACCAGCGACTTTGCGACACGGAATTTCGGCCAGGGCATCTTCGGAGCCGTGCATGCGCGTGTTCATCAATTGTCCGCCATCGCCACCCTGGATCTTGATGACGAAATCCTCGCCGTATTCGAACAGGCACAGGGCACCGCCGTTTTCAGGAATGGGGGTGGTGTCCAGCAGAACGAAACGTTTCATGGGGCTCACTTGAAGAAAATTGGCAGAACACGGGAGGGTAAACAGACGCAGTTGGGAGTAGCCTGTTTATGACGACAAGGCCAACGGAGCCATTGATGAAGCGCACCATTCTAACGGTCATTGCCCTGGCCGCGCTCTCGATAACTGCAGTGCAGGCCCAACAGCTGCAATCGATTCCCGTCAGCCCCGCGCCGATGCCCGGTTCGCCCGGCACCGCGACGCCCACACCGTACCCGCAAATCAGCCCGGCGCCGTTGCCTAAAGTCGGCCCCGGCAGTAGCGGTCCGCCGTTGGTGCCGATAGAAATGCCGAGCCCGCCGACCAAGGACCAGCCCGTGCCGGGGCTGGAGTTCAATCCGCCGAAACCCAAGTCGCCGGGCGGCTAGACCTGCTGCGAAAGCAATTGGCCGTCAGCCATGCGCAGGCGTTTTGAGAGGGAAACGGCGAGGGCGCGGATGATCTTGGCGGCGATTTTCGGTGCATCGTTGAGCATCTTTTCCAGCGAGTCCTTGCCCAGGTTGAGCAACTGGCAGTTGCTTGCGGCCACGCAGCTGGCCGAGCGCCGTTCGCCGTCGAGCACGGCCATTTCGCCGAACGACCGGCCGCTGCGCAAGGTGGCGATGGTGACTCGTTGCCCGTCAGCGGTGGTTTTCTGCACAGCTACCTGACCGGTATGGATGATGCACATGAAACTGCCAGCATCGCCCTCCTGGAAGATCTCCTCGCCCTGGGCAATGGTGCTGATACTGAAGTAGCCCGAAGCCGCGGCGAAGTCTGCCGGCAGCAGTTGATTGAACAGGCCGCAATCCATCAGCCAGTCGCGAATTTCGTTGTTCAGAAAGGTTGATTCAGACATGTCGTCACGGTCTTTGTTGTTGTGTCTGTTACGGGTTCGGGCGTCCACCATTTCTTGTAGCAGCTGGCGAAGCCTGCGTCCGGCTGCGTAGCAGACGTAAAAACAGGCACCGCGGTATTGCGGTTAATCCGCGTCGTCCGGATAAACGACTGCTGCGCAGCCGGACGCAGGCTTCGCCAGCTGCTACAAG